>PMMN01000011.1 GCA_003162235.1 Actinomycetota bacterium
TGGGGGGTGGAGAGGTGGGTCCCGCCGCTCGTGGGCGCTCCGTGACCTGGCCGCGCTAGGCGGTCCCCGACGGCCGGTGCTCTGACGGGTTCAGCAGCTGCGCGCCTTCGCGCCGGCGAGCACGGCAAGGGCCTGACCTGCGCCGACGTCGAAGTCGAGCTTGATCACCCCGGCGCGGGGTGAGACGAGCTCCGTCATGTTGGCGCCAGTCTCCTCGAGACAGGCGCCCAGCGCGTTCGAATAAGGGGAGAAATGAACGGCCAGCCGGTAGCGGCCGGGCCTGGAGAGCCATAGCTGGATCTGCGTCTCGCTTAGCGACAGAACTCGCGGCCGGCCCGGACCGGTGATGATCGAGCGCGCTCTGGGAACTTCATAGACGGTCAAGTTGGGCGCGCGGAAGACCGGCAGCAGGCCCGAGAGCCCGCTTTTTATCAACGCCGCCTCGTCACGCGAGCTGTAATCGGTCGGAGCCTGGGTCAGGATCACGTAACGCACTCCCTGACTGCGCAGCCAGCCCAGATAGGCACGCCTGGTCGGATCGTTGTAGAGAACCTCGTTCTGCGGATAGTCGTCCTGGCGGAACCAGCCGCGCGTGATCGGAATGCCGGCTTGCGGCAGATACGCCGCCGCCCAGTGATTGACGGTATCGACGACCTCGACCCGGTAAGAAGGTGTCAGGTTCTCGTGTAGAAAGCCGATCGCCGGGCTCCAGTAGTCCGGGTCGGAACCGGGATCACTACGTCCGTGGTTGAACCCCTCGGCGATCGGCCCGAGGTTCCAGAACAAAGCCAGTGCCAGCACCGGCACCACGAAGAGACGCGGGCGGTAGCCCCTGAGCGAGAAGGCGAGCAGGGCGAGCGGTAATGCGACCAGGCGAAAGCGCCCGACGTTGGCGCCGACCTGCGACGGTACCGCGAACACGATCAGGCTCGCGGCCAGGTAAACGGGGAAAATCCAGCGAAGCAGCCGCGCGCGCTCCACCCGCCAGGTCAGCGCGGCGCCAAGCGCGCAGAAGACGACGATCTCGAACAGCTCCCTGACACCGAACGGGTAGCGACCCTGACTCGGGAACATGCGCCAAGCGAGCAATCCGACGAAAACGCAAGCGATCAGAGCCAGAGCCGGTGAGCGCAGTCGCGAAAGATCGCGCCGAAACGCCAGGTCTCGCACCCGGCTCAACCCGAGCCCGGCGGTGACCACGCCCAGAAAGACGAAGGCGAGCGGGCTTGCGATCATCGTCAAGGCCGAGAGCACCGCAAAGCGCCAGCGGGCGTGCGACTGCAAAGCCCAGATCGCATACAGCGCGATCGTCGCTCCGAGCACGAACGGGAACGCGGCCGAGAAGACGATCCCCGCCCAGAGCACCGCGAAACTACGACTCGACCAGCGCGCTGTCGAGCCCCACTGCCTGCCGATCACGNNTAGAGCGGGCTGTAGGTGATGTAGCTGTAGCGGCCTGAGTACCAGAGGTTGCTCCAGAGGGCGAGGCCGTGCTGGAGGAACTCCCAGCGCAGGTAAACGTGGGCGGCGAGGTCGTTTCCGGGCGGGCCGAGCCAGGCGAAGAGGGCGGCCAGAGTGCCCGCCAGAGATGCGGCGATGATCGCTTCTCGGAAGAGAGCGTCGGCTAACGCTGCGCGCAGACGGCGCGCAACCCTGCCCCGCCCCACGCGGCTGCTGACCAGGGCGCGGATCACGAGAAGAACCTACTCGCTCGCTTGATTGGCGGCAACGGAGATCTCTTACCCGGCCGAAGGGAATCCATGTTCACCCGAGTATCGGTGGTGGTGGCCACGCTCGTGCGCGTGACTGTGCAGGCGCTCGCCGTGACGATGCGTGTGCTCATGGACTAGGTTGGCGGTAAGGAGCAGTTCACGGTCGGCGAGGATCTCGGCGGGCACACCTACGGCAAGCCTGCGGTGCTGCTCGGAGAGGACGAGGCAGCGGTCGGCGATCGATTCCAGTTGATCGAGCTCGTGGGTGGCGAAGACGATCGTCTTGCCTGCATCTCCGAGTTCGGTCATCAGCTCGAGCAACCAGTGCCGGCTGCGCGGATCGAGGCCGGCGGTGGGCTCGTCGAAGAGCAGGAGCTCCGGATTCATCGTCAGCACCGAGGCGATCGCGACCCGCTTCTTCTGCCCCGCGGAGAGCTGATAGGGCGCCCGCTCGATCAGGTCCTCGATCTCGAGCATCGCCGTCACGTCGCTGATCCGGGCCTCGATCTCATCCGGTTCGAGCCCCAGCTGCAGCGGCCCGAAAGCTATCTCTTCGCGCACCGTCGGCGAGAAGACCTGCGCATCGGTGTTCTGAAAGACGAAACCCACCCGCGAGCGAAAGCCGGCCGAGAATTGCTCGTCCTCGAGCTTCTCCGCGTTCACCTCTTCTCCGAACGCGAAATAGCTGCCCCGGTCGGCGAAGATCAACCCGGCCAGGATCTTGAGCAGGGTCGACTTGCCGCAGCCGTTCGCGCCGAGAAGCGCCAGCCGCTGGCCGCGGGCGACCTCGAGCGAGACCTCCTCCAGCGCGAGAAAGCGCTCGAGGTAGGAGTACGACAGGCCGTTGGCGATTAGTAGGGGCTCAGAACTCATCTCGGAACGCCGTTCACCTGCCCGTGCAATCGGCGTGTCCGCGTGCCGAAACTTCTTTCCGCCGCCCGCCGCCGAGCCACCCACCCGCGGGGTCNNCGGGGTCGTGAAACGGTAGCGAGAAACTGCGCAGCGAATGTGCCGTTTCTTTGCCGAGCTAGCATCACGCCGCCGAGTCCGGCCAAACAGCGGGAACTCCGCCCCGACGCGAGATCTCAAAGTCCGAGCGCACGATCCCCTCCGATCGTGAGCAGTGCCAGGGACAGGCAGGCCGCGAGCCAAACGCCATCGGCGATGCGCAGGGAAGCACGTTCGAGCGATCGCGTCTCGCCGCGATAACCGCGCGCCAGCATCGCCTGGTGTATCTCCTCGCTGAGCGCGTGCGCCTTGCCAAAGAGCGCGCCGCCCGAAAAACCGGCGACCACCCGCGCCCCTCGCCCGCCCTTCCTACCCGCGACCGTCCGCGCTGTGCGCGCCGTGATCATTTCCGAGACGACATCGAGTAAGACGAACAGGTAGCGGTAGGCCATCCCGAGCACCAGCACGAGTAGCCGCGGCACCAACAGCGCGCGTAGCGCCGAGAGCAGCCGCGGCCAGGAGGTCGTCAGTGTCAAGAGCACCACCAGCGAGATCGATGTCGCCACCCGGCTGACGATCAGCCCCGCCGAGGTCAAGCCCTGACGGGTCAGCCCGACTTCGTGCCCGAACCAGCGCCCGAGCGGCAGCACGACCTCGCCCGGCGTGACGAAGCTGAACATCGCCGGCGCCACGATCACCCCGGTGAAGAGCGGGATGAAAAGCCAGACTCGCTTGACGAACCAGCGCAGCCCGATCCGCGACGCGGCGGCCAGGACGAGAGTGAGCGCGTACAGCCCGGCGAGTACGAAGATGTGCCGGATCAGCCCGGCCGCGATCAGCAGCGCGAGCACACCCAGCAGCTTGGCCCGGGCGTCGAGGCGCTGAAGGAGACCGGGGCGCGCGGCGATCTCCTCGCTTGCGATCGCCTGCCGCACCACCTTCGCGAGTCCGTCGAGCGTCTTCTCGATCGCGCCTCCCCGCCGGCGTTTGCCACTACAGCCAAAGGGGAAGGCGCCGGGCTCCCGCTCGAGCAGCCAGACGGGAGTCTCGCTCACGCCTCGCCCGCCGGTGCGGCCGGACGCCGCCGTGCGACCAGCCGGACGCTGCCGATGAAGAGGAAGATTGCGGTTCCGACGGCGAGTGCACCAAGGATCGCCGAGAGCACGTAGCCAAGATCGGCGTGCCGGCCGGATGAGAAACCGTAGTCGCCGAGCAGCGTGTGCTTCCAGAAGCCATTGTAGTGCTGGAGCCCGCTGGGTATCGCGCTCAGCCCGTACTTGTGCAGATTGATATCAGCGGGGGCGTCCTCGCCGAAAGCGCCTCCAGGCGCGAGCAGCCCGAGCGGCGAGAGAACTACCATGGTCGCAATCCCGATCAGAGCCCAGCGCAGCGCCGGTCGCCCGCTCTGCGGAGCCAGCTCCGCGTCGGTGTCGACGATGCCGGGATGGTTTATCCGAAGCAACGGTAGGTTCGCCCGCTGCAGATAGGCGACGATGCCGGCCGTCAGGACGAACTCCGCGAATCCCGCGACGGTGAGATGGGCAAGCGCCATTGCCGGGATCGTCGTCGAGAGGTGGTAGGGCGCATAAAGCGGTGTCCCGTTCGCCGAGTGGAAGAGAACCGGCTGCAGCCCGAGCTCGGTCGCGGCACAGAGCGCGGCCACGTTCAAGCCGACGTAGCCGCCAAGGCCGGCCGCAATCGCACGCCGTCTTGAGGTCAGCGAGGTGTTGCGGGTCAGCAAGAGGTAGACGCCGTAGCCCACGAACGGCATCACGAGCGCCATGTTGAAGGTGTTGGCGCCGAGCGCCAGCACGCCGCCGTCGCCGAAGAAGAGAGCCTG
>PMMN01000104.1 GCA_003162235.1 Actinomycetota bacterium
AGCGTGTACAGCTCGACGCCCACCTCGTCGCCGCCTTCGACCTGGAAGAGCGAAGGGGGCTCGTAGCCGTCGAAGGCGAGGTCGGCGTAGGCGAAGTCGTGAACGAGCACGACCTCCTTCTCGCGGGCGAAATCGACCGCCTTCTTCATGAAGTCGAGCTCGACCGAGATCGTGGTCGGGTTGTGCGGGAAGGAGAAGATGATCACTCGGGGCTGCGGATGAGCGCGCTCGAAGGCTTCGACCATGCTCGCGAACAGGTCATCGCCCTCGCGCATCGGCCAGTCCGAGACCGTTGCGCCCGCGAAAATGGGCGCGAAGCGATGGATCGGATAGGTCGGGGTCGGGACGACCGCCGTGTCGCCGGGCCCGAGCAGCACCCACATCAGNNCCCTCCTTGGCGCCGATCGTGTTGATGGCCTGTGTCTCGGGATCGAGCACCACACCGAACTTACGCTCGTAGAGGTCGCAGACCGCCTTCCTCAAGCGCGGTATGCCGCGGCTCTGCGAGTAGCGATGGTTGCGCGACTTCTCGGCCGCCTCCTTCAGCTTCTCGACCGCGAGCGGATGCGAGGGAAGATCGGGGTTGCCGAAGCCCATGTCGATCACGTCCTCGCCTGCCCGGCGCAGCTCCAGCTTGAGCGCGTCGGTACGGGCAAAGAGATACGGGGGCAGGTCAACGACCCGCCGGAATTCAAGCGCAGACTTGGTTTTCACCTTTAAAGCCTAGCGGCCTCGCATGAATCCCTGCCGAGCTGCACTGACAAGCGCGACCGCTTCCGGGAAGAGAACGCGCATCGCGTCACGCAGAGCGATCGTCTGTTCGTCGATCGACCCGGATAACTGGATCTGCGAGACAGCCGAGCCGGTGAGCTCGACGGCGGTGTTGAGCGTCAGCGTTGCGAACTGCTCTCGCTGCTGCTCTGCAAGCGCTTCGGTTTGCTTCTCTGCGAACTCCTGGAGCCCGCGCATGATCTCCTCGGGATCGTTCCCGAATGGGAAGTTGAATCCACCTTCCAACGTTCCTCCCTTCGACGCTGCCGAGATCACATTCTGACAAGCAGAGCGCGCCCGCCGGGCACTTGCCGTCTCGGCGCTCCGGGCGCTTCGGTTCTCTTCTCTTCGGTTTCCGCGGCCAACTCCCGTACGATGAAGGCCGTGAGCGCGGTCTCGGCCTTTCAGATCGTCTTCGCCGCGTCGATCGTCCTGGCGGCGATCGCGCTCTTCACCGCCGCCTACGGGCGCGGGCTCCGGGGCGCCGGCGTCGGTCTCGCGACCGTGATCGGAATCGCAGCGGCCGCGAACTGGATCGCGTTCGCGGTGCAGCAAGATCACGCTCTGGCCATGAGCGCGGGCGGCACGACTGCCGCGTTCATCGCCTCGATCGGAACTCTGGCGATGATCATCGGGTTGCAGCGCGGGCGCCACGTGGAGCGCGAGCTCGAGCGCGGTCGCGCTCAGCTTCGAGCGATGATCGACACGGAGGCGAGCCAGCGAAGCGGCGAGCTGGAGCGGATTCTGGCCCGCGCTCGTGCCGATTCCTCTTCACAGATGGCCGAGCAAGAGCGGGGCCTGGCCGAGACGAGAAGGCACGCGCTCGCGGAGGCCGAGCAGGCGGTGCACCAGAAGTTGGCGCAGATGCTGGCCGAAGCCCAGCACGAAATCGAGGAGCGCATCATCAGTATGCGCGGTGATCTCGGGCGCACCGAGAACGTGCTCTCGCGCGAGGTGAGCGATCTCCTCCGCAAACTGCAGGAGTTCGTGCGGGATGCCAAGTCGCGCATCGAATCCGACGGCGAGCGGATCACTACCGAGAGCGACGAGCAGCGCGCTTCGATCGCCCGCGTCCGAGTGGAAATGGGAGAAGCGATCGAGAAAGCTTTGGCCGAAAACCGGGATGAGCTCGAGAAGTTCGCCAACGAACGCCGGCGCGCGATCCAGGACATCGCCGAGCGCTTGGGGAGGCGCGAGCAAGAGGTGGTCGAGCGCATCGCGCGCGAGGAAACCGAGGCGCAGAGGCGTATCCAGTCCGGCGTCGCCGAGATCGAGCGGCGCCAGCTGGAGCAGCTGCGCCGCTTCGTCGAGCGGGCCGTGAGCAGCGTCTCCGACGAGAACGCAAACCACTTCGAGGATGCGATGCGGGTCGCCCGCGAGGAGGCCGCGCGCCGGCTCACGCGCGAGCTGGATCGAGCCGTCGAGACCTACAGCCGCCAGGGGCAGGCGATCCTCGGCGAGCGCTCGCGCCTGCTCGGCGAGGACGCGCAGAAAAAGATGGAGGCGCGCTTCGACGCCACGCTGGATGAGATCCACGAGCGGGGAGAGAAGGCCTGGAGCGCGCTCGAGAAGCGTGTGGCCGACTTCGAGATCGAGCTACGGGCGCGGCTGGAGACTCTCGGCTCCGACGCCGAAAGTGCGCGCACATCGCTCGAGAGCCGGATCCACGAGCTCCATCGTCGCCTGGAGGAGCTCCGGGGCGGCGGCGGCTCCATCAGTAGTACGCCCGACGACCGCTAGCGATCGCCCGCGGAAACAGCCAGAGCCGGCTACAGCAAGATCTCGGCGGCAGTCTCGTGGCGGCAGCCGCGCAGCACGAGCTCGACGGCCAGGTGGAGGTCGATTTCGCTGTGTGCCAGGCGCTCGGCCAGAGGCACCGGATAACCGGCCTCGATCAGCACGTGCAGGCGCCAGCTGGCGACCTTGGCCTGCTCGCCGTCGACCTCTATCGTCCTCGCCGTCTCCCCCATCGAAACCCCTCCGCTCTGCCGAAAAGGCGCTCACCCCTCGAGACGAGCCCCGCCCGAGGAAGTTTGACGACCAGGGCGGCCGGCGCGTTCAGCTACACGTCGAGGACGCGAGCGCTCGTTCTCACTCGCTGCCCGGGCGCCTCGTCTTCACCCGCAGCCGGTGGCGCTTGTGCTCGCTCTCCAGGCCGGCCTCGCCCGGCTCCGGGATCTCCTTCAGCGTGGCGTAGGTCAGCCCCTCCCGAGCGAGGAAGACCAGCCCGATGCCGATCCCGACCGAGGACTCGATCGCCTGCAAGCCGATTCCGAAGGCGACGCCTTTCGTCGTGGCAACCCCGTAAGAAAGAAGGGGAGCCGCGACGGCGGCCTGGTAGAGCCCGACATTGCCGGGCCAGAGAGGAAACAGAATCGCAACGTTCATGAGCAGGAGCACCAGTGCGGCTGCCGGCAGCGGCGAGTGGATGCCGAAGCCGCGCATCGCCGTGTAGACCGCGAGCAACTGCAGCGCCCAGCCGATGAACTGGAAGGCGATCGCGACCGCCGCCGCCAGTGGCGCGTGCATCACGCTCAGGCCCTGCCGCGCCATCACCATCAGCCTGCGCACGGGGCCCAGCCCGTCCAGCGCCGAGCGCCCTTGCCGGCGGGCGATCAGCACTGCGATCACGAGAAGCGCCACACCGACAATCACGAACAGCACCACCGTCGTCCCCGCCCACGAGGGCAGCTTCGCCGTGGCGAACACATAGGCGATCAGCGCCAGCACCGGGAAGAGATCGAAGACGCGATGGGCGAAGACCGTCCCCAGCAACGTCGCCCAGATACCCGTTCGCTTTCCGAAGCGGCGCGTCAGCACCGCGACTCGGGCCACCTCTCCGATACGCCCCGGCAGGACCGCGTTCCCGAACAGGCCCACCGAGAAGGCCGAGATGACCGCCCGGTAACCGGCGCGAGGGGGCTCCAGGGCCTGGTCGATCACGGTCTTCCAGGCCAGCGCACGGGCGATGATCGAGAAAAAGTTGAGCGCGAGTGCCACGACGATCCATCTCCAGACGACGGAATCGAAGGCACTGGCGAACAACGACCAGTTGGGGCCGTGCAGCCAGAGCAGCACGCCGGCGCCGGCAAGGAGCGCGACCGCGACGGCGATCGGAACTACTCGTCGTCTCACCGTTGACGCCTTCACGATCGCACCGGCGCGGCCGAGTCGAACTCGCCCGCAATCGCCCGCTCGTAGATCGAGAGCAGGCGTGCCGCGATATCGCGCCAGTCGTATTGCTTCGCGGCCTCCCTCGCGGCCACTCCCATCTGCCGCCGGCGCGGCTCGTCCTCGAGCAGCGCGATCACCGCCCGCTCGAGCGCCTCGGCGTCGCCGGGCGGAACGATCAGGCCCGCGCGCTCGTCGAAGACCTCCCGGTAGCCGGGGATATCCGAGACGACGACGGGAGTCGAGCAGGCATAGGCACGCGTCAGCACCATGCCGAAGCTCTCGCCGCCGAGCGAGGGCGCGACCAGCATCTTGGCGCTGGAAATGTCGGCGGTCAGCTCTTCCTCGCTCAGGAATCCCGGCAGATCGAGCCCGTCCTCGTGCAGCCGGTGCCGGGCCATCAGCAACCGCACCGAGAGCGGATCGGCGCCGATCACCCTCAGCGTCGCCCCGGTGCGGCGCCGGATCCCCGGCCAGGCTTGAAGAAGCGTGAGCAGCCCCTTGCGCGGATCATGCCGGCCGATGAAGACGATCTTGTTCGCGCGCTCGCCCGCCTCGACGCGGTCGGGGATGAGGATCCCGTTCGGGACGATCTCGTAGTGGGCCGGCNNAGCTTCATGCCGCCCCACATCCAGCCGAGATTGCCCGAGGCGTGGAAAGTGGCCACGGTCGTGCAGCGGGCCAGCGCAAGCGCGATCACGGCGATCGCCGGGGTCATCGGCTCGTGCACGTGGATGAGATCGAAGCGCTCGCGCTCGAGGATCCTCTTCATGCGCGGATACACGCCCGGGCTGAGGATGATGTTCGGAAGCGAGTCGTTCGCCGGCACGATCACCGAGCGCCCGACCGAAATCACGCCCGGCGGCGGCGTGTCGTGGCGGCCGCTGCGCGGGTGGAGGATGCGCGTGAGCTTGCCGGGAGGATCGCTGCCGACGATCGTCCTGGTCTCGACTCCCAGTGCTTCCAGTTCGGCAGCCTGATGGTAGGCGTGCTCGAGCACGCCTCCCCAGTACGACCACGAATACGGCACCACTATCCCGACCTTCATCGCGTGAGAACCCTAACCGAGCGAGCGCGACGGAAGCGCAGGCGG
>PMMN01000005.1 GCA_003162235.1 Actinomycetota bacterium
TGGCCGCCCCAGCTTCAGATACGCGATACCGCCAAACGGGGTCAACAGGAAGATGACCACGGCCCAGACCTCAGCGGGGAAGCCGAGGACGACGTCGGCACGCGCCAGTTCGCGCAGGCAATAGACGTCAAAAGCGATGGCCAGGATGAGTACGACGATCGGTATGAGCGCACCTTGGGGAGTCATGCAGATTCGGTAACCCGCCTCATCGCCGCATCGAGCACGTAGAGAGCGTAGCGACCCTCGTGTGGGCCAGCGTCCGGGAATGTCGCTTGAACGATCTGGATAGGTTGCGGGGATGACCAACACGCAGACGATCTATGTCAAACTGCTCGATGAGGGCGTCGTGGTCTACCGGCCCGTCGAGGCGACACCCGATCCTGACGGCGTACTTCGTCTTCCGGCGACAGCGCCCGCCGACGAGCATGGCTAAACGGAACTATTTAGTGGAGGGCTTATCTGGTGCCGGTAAATCCTCGGTCTACGAGGAGCTGATCCGACGCGGCTGCAAGGCCATCAGTACCGACCGTACTTGGGCCTACCATGCCGACCCTGACACCGGTCTCCCAGGTGGGCCCATTTATCACGACACCTTAATGTGGGACCAGCAAAAAGCTGTCAGCGAACTCGAAAGCCCGGAACCAGAATTGTTATTTGTCTGTGGAAGCAGCCGTAATCGCGACCGCTTTCTGCCCTATTTCACCAAGATATTCAACCTCCGCATCGACAATGACACTATGCGCCGCCGCCTCCAAAAGCGCACCGATGACGACTGGCCGCTTGGCCAAGAGGGAGTCGAACTCATGCTCAGGCTAAATCGAAGCGACGAGAAACCGGCCGGAGCCATAGACGTGGACGCTACCCAGCCTCTTAACCAGGTGGTCGACGAATTGCTTCGCTTAGCAAATTAAACAAGTGCTCGCCGTCGTTGGCGGCACCCTGCTCGCGCTCGTTAGATCCTGCAATGGTCCTGCTTTGGTTGGGATCGTCCTAAGCGCTCGCCTGGGCGAGCGTGCTTTCACCTGACGCAATTTGAACGCGGGGTCGGATCCGTCGATCGAGCACGCTCTCCGAGATGAGCATTGCTTGTATCTCCCACCCGGCTCGTTCGTCCTTATCTTCCGATCGGACCACCCTCGATAGGAGACAGGAAATGGAAAAGACCACGGGGAAGACAGATTCGCAACCACTGGGCGCCGGTTGGGTCGCCGGCCAGTTCGTTCTGTTCGCTCTCGTCGCCACGGCGGCATTCTTCGGCCCGAGCTGGCCCTGGCAACCGAAGATGCGGATCGCCGGAACGGTCGTGGCAGCCTTCGCGGTCGCGCTGTTCGCCGCCGGGATCGTCGCTCTCGGCAGCGCGCTGACCCCATTCCCCAGGCCGCGCGGGCAGCTCGTCGAGCGCGGGCCATTCGCGCTCGTCCGGCACCCGATCTACGGCGGGGTGCTGCTCGGGCTGCTCGGAGTCTCGCTGATCAGCCGTCCGCTCGCATTACTTCCGACCTTCGCCAGCGCCGTTTTCCTGACGCTCAAAGCGCGCCACGAGGAGCGGCTCCTACGCGAGGCCGTCGCCGGCTACGACGATTACTGCGAGCGGGTCAGGCGTCGCTTCGTTCCGTTCGTGTTCTGAGGTCAAAACCGTCCGGATGGATCAGCTCCGGCTCGAACACCACCTCGCCAAGACTCCCGGCCGGCCCGGGAAGGCTTTGCGCATGCTCAGCGTGTCGGTCGCGGCGGCCCCACGCTGGTTATTGACCTCTTGTATGGAGAGCTCCCGCCGCGGCCCGCAGACGAGGTCGATCTCCCCGCGGGCCGTCTCGTAGACGTGGAACTCATCCCGCCAGAGGAAACCGGTGGCCTGCCTCTCAGCCGGCTCGTTGCGACGGTAGAGGGCCAGCGCGAGGGCATTCTCGACGGCTGCGGGCTCTTCGAAGGCAAAACCCCGAAAGGATTGAGAGCCTGTTCCGGTAGAGGCCCCGCCGCGAGCTACCGCGGGTGGGATCCGGCTGCGACCCGGGACGACATACCGAGCCGTTGGATGCGATCAGGTAGCAGAGCGGTTCTTTTTCCTGGCTATTACCGCAGCCGCCACCGAGATGACTGCGAGGCCGACGAGGAGTCCGAGCGGGCCGCCCCCTCCGCCCAGGAGAGATCCGCCCATCTCTTTCAGGCTTCCGGCGAACGACGCGTCGGGTAGCGTGAAGCTCACTCGCGCGCTCCCGGTCGGGACGACCTTCGCTACCGAAGCGCCGAACGTCGACGACGTCGCGACCTCCCTAAATGCCGCCGCGAGCGGTCGATTCACGGTCTCGAGAGCGCGAGCCGAGCCTCGTGAGAGCGGCGTGGTCTTGTCCCCGGGAGTCGCGTTCCCATTCCCTGTCGGGACGATCTCCACGTACTGGTCGGCGGCTGATGGAATATTCGAGAGTGTTGCCGCGCCCGCGACACCCGCGGTCAGGGAAGCGAGAGCGAGAACTAGTGCGGCTACCAAAACACGAGCGAGCGAGGTCAACGGTTCATCTCCTTTCGTCTCGCGCGGAAAGCTAGTCTACCAGCGCGTGCGATCTCGATTTCTCATCTTCGTCCGTTTCTCGAATCCTGCGCTTCTGCTGACGAGCGCCGTCGCGGCCTCATTCTTCGCGATTGCGTACGACAACGGCAGCTACGGTCTTTCAAGCCGAGGCACATTGGCGATCGCACTCTGGTGGGCGATCTCGATGGGCGTTGCCTTCGGCATCATCGAGCTCGGCCAGATGACTCGGCCGGCAAAGGTCATAGCCGGCCTCCTGGCCGCCCTCTGCCTCTGGACGCTCTTATCCATCATCTGGGCGCCGAGCGCAGAGAACGCCTTCAACGAGTTCAACCGCGTCTCCTTGTTCTTGGCCGTCTTTCTACTGGTTTCCCTGGCCGCCCATCATGGCAAGGTCGATCGCTGGGTCGACGGGTTGACGCTGGCTATCGTGGCGATCGCACTCGTTGCGCTCACAAGCCGGCTGTTCCCCGGACTGTTTCCAAACCGAGGCATCTTCACTTTCCTTCCTACGGCGGCCATCCGCCTCAACTTCCCACTCGGATACTGGAACGGGCTCGCCACTCTCACGGCGCTCGGCATCCCGCTTGCGCTCCGCGTCGCGATCGGCTGCCGAAGCTCGATCTTGCGGGGAATAGCTCTCGCCTCGCTACCGATCGCGACCTCGGTGATCTACCTCGCTTCTTCCCGCGGAGGAGCTCTCACGGCGCTCGTCGGCATAATCGCCTTCTTCGCGCTGAGCGAGCGTCGTTGGAGCATCGGCGCGGCACTCTTCATTGGCGGGCTCGGCAGTGCTGGAGCGATCGCCGTTCTGAGGACGCGTCATCAGCTCGTCTCAGGGCCGCTCGGCACCGACCTGGTGCAAAGACAAGGCCGAACAGCCGCACTCCTGATCCTGCTCGTCTGCGCACTGACCGCCGTGGCTTACGGTCTCGGCAGCCACTTCCTGCGCGATCGGATACATCCACCCCGCCGACTCGGGCAAACACTCGTCGCATCGATTGCGCTCCTGCTCATGATCGGGCTGATCGCAAACCACCCGATTCGGCGCTTTGAGCAGTTCAAGCGCTTACCCACGCAGCCCGGAACGGTCGCCTCGGGCTACTACACAAACGGGCACCTATTAATGAATAGCGGGAACGGACGCTGGCAGCTGTGGTCGGCGGCGGGCGATCAATGGCAGCAGCACAAGATAGTCGGGAATGGAGCGGGCTCGTTCGCGGAGTGGTGGGCTCGTCACGGCAGCATTGGAGCCTCGGTCAAGGACGCGCACTCCCTCTACCTTCAAACTCTGGGTGAGCTCGGCCTGGTTGGTTTCTTGATTCTCGCTTCGATTTTCGTCATTGGTGCCTTCGCAATCGGGCGAAGATCCCTCGTCGCTAGAGATAAACGAGTCACGATGGCCGCACTAGCAGCCGTATTCGGCGCCTATACAGTCGAGGTCGCCTTCGACTGGATGTGGGAGCTGACGGTCGTGAGCGTCGTCGCCTGGGCGGTGCTCGCGCTCGCTCTGAGCTCGCCGAAGCCGCTCGAACAAAACCCGAGATCGGAAACGGAGCGCAGATTAACTTGGCTCTTGCAGAAGAAAGGCCCGATCGTCGCGAGCGTGGCCGTCGCCTGGCTCTTGATCGCAGCGCAAACGATCCCGCTACTCGCGCAAACGGAGATCGGGAAAAGCCAGGCAGCGGTTGCTCGCGGAGACGCGGCGGCGGCCGAGAGCGCCGCCACGAAGGCTCGCCGGATCCAGCCCTGGGCGGCAAGTCCCGCGTTGCAGCTTGCGCTGGTGATGGAGCAGGAAGGGAATCTCGTGCAGGCGGACGCCTGGATTCGCGAGGCGATCAAGCACGACAAGACGAATTGGAGCCTCTGGCTCATCTCGACCCGCATCGACGTGAAGCGGGGCGAAGTCGGCAAGGCGAAGCAGAGCCTTCGGCGCACGATCGAGCTCAATCCGCGCTCGCCGCGTATGATCCAGCTCGAGCAGATCCTGAACGAGAAGGCGCCAGCCGCTCCGTGATCGTGAAGAGGGCGCGAGGTTCGGCGCCGATCGTCACGCTCGTTTTGTCGGTGCTCGGCTGAAGCGACGCGTTGACAATGAGACGGGCGCTCTAGCTTGTCGTCTGGCCTAACTTCGGTTTGCTCGCCGCCGCGAGCTACGGCGGTCTGATCGGGCGGCGGATCTTCACGATCGCGGACGGGCAAGGAACCGAGCTACGGCTCGGCCGGCTAACGCTCCGGCGAAGGCGATCTCGACTCGCGCCCGGCGCTCGGAGGCCGAGTAGTTGCAAGACCGAGTTGATCGGTCGAGAGATCCCCGCGTTATCGCGCCGCTTGTCAGCCCAAAGATCCGAGAACGTAACTAGATTTCGCGTATGCGCGACAGAAATACTGCGGCGGGCGTGCCGTTTCTCGACCTGGCTCCTTCTCACGCGCCGCTCAAAGCGGCGATCCTCGAGGAGATAGCCGAGCTGATCGATAGCGGCGCTTTCACGAACGGACCGCAGGTGGCGGCGTTCGAGAAAGCCTTCGCGGAGTTCTGTGGGGCACAGCATTGCGTCGGAACCGGTAGCGGGCTCGACGCGCTGCGACTGGCGTTGATCGCGGCCGGCGCCCAGCCCGGCGATGAGGTGATCCTGCCGGCGAACACTTTTGCGGCGACGCTGGAGGCGGTCATTCAGGCGGGCGCCAAGCCGGTTCTCGCGGACATAACCGAGAATGACTACA
>PMMN01000014.1 GCA_003162235.1 Actinomycetota bacterium
GGCGCCACCTTCTTCGACTCCCGCTACGCCGGCAACTGCCTGGTAAACGCCATGTGCGTCGGCCTCCTTCCGCGCGAGCAGCTTACGAGCGCGCGGGCAAGCGGTGTCGGCAGCGTGGTCATGTTCGGCGCCACCACGGGACGCGATGGCATCGGCGGCGCCAGCGTTCTGGCGAGCCAGGAGCTGGGCGAGGACGACGCCGACAAGCGCCCGAGCGTCCAGGTCGGTGATCCGTTCACCGGCAAGAAGCTGATCGAGGTCTCGGTCGAGCTGATCGAGAAGAACCTGGTCGAGAGCCTGCAGGACTGCGGCGCGGCCGGACTGGCCTCGGCGCTGTCGGAGATGGCGGCCTCCTTCGGGCTCGACATCCACCTCGACCGCGTGCCCCTACGCGAGTCCGACCTCGAGCCCTGGGAGATCATGGTCTCCGAGAGCCAGGAGCGGATGGTCGCGGCCGTCACGCCCTCGCTCGTCCCGGCGGTGAAGGAGGTCTGCGCACACTGGGAGTTGCCCTGCACCGAGATCGGGAAGATCACCGACACCGGAGTGCTGCGCTGCTTCTGGAAGGGCGAGGTTGTGGGCGATATCCCGGCCCGCTTCCTGACCGAGGACGCGCCCCGCTACCAGCTCGAGTTCGCAGCGCGGCCGAAGCAGGATCCGCCTCTCACGCCGGTCGCCCCTCCCTTCCGCCAGGCGCTGCTCGAGCTGCTCGGCTCCGACAACATCCGCGACCGCGCCTGGGTCTACGAGCGCTACGACTACATCGTCGGCTCGCGCACGGTGCGCCGCCCCGGCCTCGATGCCGGCGTGATCCGGCTGCGCCCCTCCTTGCGCGGGCTGGCACTCTCACTCGACGGTAACGGCCGCATCGCCTTCCTCGATCCACGCACGGGCGGCGCCCACGCCGTGCTCGAATCGGCTCGCAACGTCGCCTGCGCCGGCGGTGAGCCGCTCGCAATCACCAACTGCCTCAACTTCGGNNAACTTCGGCAACCCCGAGAAGCCGGAGATGGCCTGGGAGCTGAACGAGGCGATCGAGGGCATAGCCGAGACCTGCGAAGCGCTCGGCATCCCGGTCGTTTCGGGCAACGTCTCGCTCTACAACGAGACCGACGGGCAGCCCATCTACCCCACCCCGGTCGTCGGCTGTGTCGGCCTCGTCCCGGACGTGCGCTACGTCACCGACGCCTGGCGCGAGGGCGACGTCGTCCTCCTCGCCGGCGAGCCGCAGCTCTCGATCGCCGGCTCGGAGTACCAGGCTCTCTACGACAGGGTCTACGGTGCCCCGGCCGAGCTCGATCTCGAGGCCGAGGCGGCTCTCGTCCGCTTTCTCTGGAAGAACAACCGCTTCTTCTCCATCGCCCACGACGTCGCCGAGGGCGGGCTCGCGGTCTGCCTGGCCGAGTGCGCAATCGCCAGCGGTATCGGCGCCCGCGTCGACCTTCCCGCCGATCCGGTGCAGCTGTTCGGCGAGTGCGGCGGCCTGGCCGTCGTCGCCTGCGCGCGCGAGCACGTGGGCCAGCTCGAGGCGGGCGGCGTGCCTCTGCGCGAGATCGGCACTGCCGGCGGCGACTCTCTGAACGGCCTTCCGCTCGGCGAGCTGACACGCGCCTGGCAAGCTGAAGGCGTAACCCCCGAGAGCACCGATCGGGGACAGTAGATGTGCGGCATCTTTGGCATCAGGGCGCCCGAGCGCGATAACGCGCGCGTGACCTATTTCGGGCTGCACGCGCTCCAGCACCGCGGACAAGAGTCGGCGGGTATCGCCGTCTGCGACGAGGGCCGCATCTACGGGCTCAGGGACATGGGACTGGTGACGCAGGTCTTCAGCGAGCAGAACTTGCGCGGCCTGCACGGGCAACTGGCGATCGGGCACTGCCGTTACTCGACCACCGGCGGCAGTCACTGGGAAAACTCGCAACCGCTCGTCCTGCGCGGGCGCGCCCGCACCGTCGCGCTCGCCCACAACGGCAACCTCACCAACGTCGAGGAGTTGCGCGCGGAGCTCACCCGGCAGCGCGTACGCCTGAGCACGAGCTCCGACAGCGAGATCGTGGCCGCACTCATCGCCAACGACGAGCGTCCGCTCGAGGAGGCCGTCGCGGCAGCGATGACCCGGCTCGTCGGCGCCTACTCGATCGTGGTGCTCGCCGACGGCAAGCTGGTCGGCTTCCGCGACCCGCACGGCATCCGCCCGCTCTGCCTGGGCCGGCTCGACGACGACTGGGTCGTCGCCTCCGAGAGCTGCGCGCTCGACCTCGTGGGCGCCAAGCTCGAGCGGGAGATCGGAGCCGGCGAGCTGGTGGTCATCGACGAGGGAGGGTGTCACTCCGTTCAGGCGGTCGAGCCGGCGGAACACACCGCGCTGTGCATCTTCGAGCTCTTCTACCTGGCGCGACCCGACAGCCGCCTGCTCGGCGTCGAGGTACACGGAGCAAGGGTGCGGATGGGTGAGATCCTAGCCGCCGAGTCGCCGGCCGACGCCGATCTCGTGATGCCGATCCCCGACTCGGGCACGCCCGCCGCGATCGGCTTCTCGCGCGCCAGCGGCATCCCCTTCAGCGAAGGCCTGATCAAGAACCGCTACGTCGGCCGCACCTTCATCGAGCCCGAGCAGCGGCTACGCGATCAGGGAGTGAGACTGAAGTTCAACCCGCTCGACGAGGTGGCCGGGAAGCGCGTGGTGATCGTCGACGACTCGATCGTGCGCGGCTCGACCACGCGTCAGATCGTGACCATGCTCTTCGAGGCCGGTGCGACCGAGGTACACGCGCGCATCTCCTCGCCTCCGGTCGTCTTCCCCTGCTTCTACGGGATCGACTTCGGCGACGCCGAGCAGCTGATCGCCGGCAAGAAGTCGGTCGAGGAGGTGCGCCGCCACATCGGCGCGACCTCGCTCTCCCACCTCTCGCTCGAGGGACTGCAGGCCGCCACAGAGCGGCCGGAGACGAGTTTTTGCCGCGCCTGCCTCAACGGCAGCTACCCGACTCCGATTCCAGAGGGCGGCAAGCTGATCAAGCTCCGCCTCGAAAAAGCGCGCGCCAAGGCGTAGCGCCGGGCGCCGGACCCGGCGCTACGCGAGCGCACGAACGGCGTTACTCCGTGACGTTGTGCGCCTTGGCGATACCGCGGCTGAGGATGTAGATCGCGGTCGTGATGAGGTAGAACTGGAACCAAGCCGCGATCGTCAGCGCGTCGGAGATTGCGATCACGATCATCGCGACCACAAGCGCAACGATGTAGACCACGAACTCCATGTTCGGGACGCGCATTTTCGAGAGATCCAGGGTCGCTTCTTTTTTTTCTGCCATCTAGAAAGGCTCCTTCTATTAGCGTGACGGACGCGCGCATGCTCTCGCGTTCGAGGACGCAAAGCAAGTGCGCTCACTCGGATGGCAGGCGCTTCGCTAGCAGGAGCGCTCGTGCTTTTGGCCCTGGTGATGCGAACAGGTCTGGTCGAGCTCGATCGGTTGCAGCGAACCCGCGGCGAATGCGCCGACCGCTTCGCTCACGGTTCTTAGCTGGCGCTCGAAGTACACGTCGACACCGGATTCGTTGAGGATCGCCAGCGGGCGAGCGCCGATCCCACCGGCGACCAGCGCGTTGACGCCGCTCGAGACGAGCAGCTGCGCCGCACCGCGGCAGCCGCCTTCGTTGTGAGCCTCGTTCGCAACAACTCGAACGTCTCCGATCTCGCCACCCGCCAGCGCGACCAGCGTGAAGCAAGGACTCTTTCCGAAGTGGGAAGATCGCCTGGCCTCCAGCCCGCCGTCGCCCACCGAGGGCACAGCCACGACGATGTTGTTTCGATCGCCGCCTTGCGCCACCGGCCGCCCGCCCTTGCTCTCTCCGCTGGATAGCGGTAATTCGGATCTCTCCATCAGAAGTCTCCTTGCTTGCTGTTTTCTCCCGACCTATCTCAAGCCGCGCCTTGACCGGCCGGCCCAAGTGATCGCTCGACGATCTCGATCAGGCTCCGGAATACGCGCTCACGCTGTTTGAGGTGCTCGGCCCACTCTCTGAGCAATGAGCGGCCCTCGTCGCTCAACTCGTACTCGCGCCGCTGAGGTCCGTGCCCCCCGGTCGACCACGTCGACGTTACGTAGCCCTCCTCTTCGAGCCGGCGCAGCGCCCGGTACATGCCTCCCGGGTCCATGCAGACGAGTCCGCCGCTCAGGTCCTCGACCGCGCGGCGCAGGTCATAGCCGTGGCTCGGCGCCGACGCCAGAACCGCCAGTAACGCGGGCTCGAGCAATCCGCCGCCGCGGCCGCCGCGTCCCCGCCCGGCATGCTGCCGTCGACCTGCCCCGATTCTCGTGTGCTCAACGGACACACCTAGATGTTACATGCATCTAGATGTGTCCGTCAGGGTTACCGGCCGCGCTATCCGGAGCGTGCGCGAGTAGACCTGTGGAGCGAGCGCGTGTTGATCCTGAACAGCTTGTAAAGCGGGCAGAAACCGACGGCCGCGGTCGCCAGCATGATCGCGGCGACCGCAAGCAGGACGATTCCGGCCACGCTCCCGGCGCCGGCGACGATGGCGACCACGATTGCGGCCGGCGCGACGACGAAGACCCGCAGCATTCGATCGATCGATCCCATGTTGATACTCATCTCAGATCCTCCTTTGCCTCACTCTCACCCATTCGTCTCGAGTAGCGAGCTCAGTTCCAGGAGCTGGCGCTCGATCGTCCCGCAGACCTGCTCGCAAAGCGCGAACACGCCCTCGTCCACGATCCGGTAGTAGACGTGGTTGCCGTGCTTGCGCCGACCGACGATGCCGGCGTCGAGCAAAACCAGCAGATGCTTGGAGACGTTCTGCTGCGAGGCGCCCGTGGCGGCGACCAGCTCGCCGACGCACGCATCTCCGTCTCGCAGGCGATCTAGAAGCCTGATCCGCATCGGCTCGGCTATCGCGCGGAGTCGGTGCGCAATTACTTCCGCCAGATCCTCGGGAATCGGATGGGGTAGAGACATGGCGATGTTGGGAATATACCGTACTACTGTGCAGTTGTATATCTTGTATCCACGATTACCTTCGAGCAAACCAAGGAGAACGAGATGGATGTGACAGTCGACACCTTCGAACGAGATGTGATCGAGCGCTCGCGCGAACTGCCCGTTGTGGTCGACTTCTGGGCGCCCTGGTGCGCGCCCTGCCGGATGCTCGGGCCGGTGCTCGAGAAGGAGATCGAAACGCGTGCCGGCGCTGTCGAGCTGGCGAAGATCGACGTAGACGACAACCAGGACATCGCCGCCATGTACTCGATTCGCGGCATACCGGCCGTAAAGGCCTTCCGGAACGGTAACGTCGTCGCCGAGTTCGTCGGCGTCCAGCCTGCTGCCGCGATCGCCCGCTTCCTCGATCAGCTCGCCGGTCCCTCGGCGACCGAGCAGGTGCTGGCGGAGCTGAAGGACTCCGGCGAGGCGCCGGAAGTGGCCGCGGCGCTCGAGACGAGCGACCACGAGCGCGCGCTCGAACTCCTACTCGAGGAGGTCGGAAAGGCCGACGGCGCCGGCAAACAGCGGCTCGGCCGCTACATGATCGCGCTCTTCGGCGATCTGGGCAGGGAGCACCCGCTCTCGCTCCGGTACCGCCGCCAGCTGTCGACTGCGCTTTACTGAAAGCCAGCCCGGAGTAGAAACCCAATCGAGAACCTAGGGGAGAGATACACAAAGATGCGAGCCAGGGAGTTCACCTTCCCGGTCACGATCGAATGGCTCGGTGGCACGCGTGTCGCCACCCGTGTCGGCGGCAAGCGGGAGATCGAGACCTCGTCTCCGCCCGAGTTCCGCGGCACCGACCCGACGGTCTGGAGCCCGGAGGACTTTCTCGTGGCCGCGACCGCGTCGTGTATCGCAATCACGCTCTCGGGTATCGCCGGGCGCCGCGGTTTGCCCCTGCACCGGCTGAGCGTGAGCGGAGAGGGAACCGTGGGCACGCGAGAAGACGGGCGCTTTGGCTTTTCGCGGATGAAACTCCGGGTCGAGATCGACACCGACGAGGGCATGGAAGAGCTCGCCCGCGAGATCGCGCACGAGGCGGATGAGGGCTGCCTGGTCGCCGTCTCGCTCGACCTCCCGATCGAGACGGTGGTCGAGGTCAGCACCGCCCCGGCGCCGGTTTAGGGCCGATCCCTTTAGGGATGAGCGACCCCGGCGGAGTAGGCGCATAGGAGCTCCTAGGCCGGGGCGACACCGCGGAGCTCGAGCTCGAGCCCTGTTTCGAGCTCGCGCGCGCGCACCCGGACAGTCAGATCGCTCGGTCCGTCCTCGCGCGTCCACAGCGGCACCTCGATCGTCCAGGCACCCCCGTCGTCGGGCGTGGCGCCGGCGAGAAGTAGCGCGATGTCCGGAGGAACGGCGGGCGTGGCCCGGTAGTCGACGACCTCCTGCTCGATCCGCTTCGCCGTCTCGGTGGTGAGCGCCCCCGATTCGATCAGCTCCGGCAGCTCGCGCCGGGCGAGCTTGCCGAGGAGCTCCCGCAAGGGCTCGTGCAGATTTTCGGGAAGCCAGTCTCCTCGGGGGGCGGAGATGACATCGAGAGCGACCTTCTTCGGCAGCTCGGTCTCGACGGCGACCGAGAAGCGCTCGCCCTCGTTCTCGCTCAGAAAGCGCAGCGCGCGCGCGGCGGCAGCCCGGTTCGCGCTCGCATGCCTTAGCGGCGGCTTGCCGAAGGTGATCCGGAACTGGTGCCGTAGCTCGGGCGCGCCGGCAACGGCCAGCCAGCCGCGACCGCTCCAGCGTTTCTCCAAGCGTCCGTAGTCGAGCCCGACCACTTCCTCGAAGTAGAGGGCTTGAGCGAGCACGTCGTTGCGATCGATGAGCAGGCGCCCGTCCTCTCGCACCGGCCCGAACGCGAACGAGAGCGCCGTCCTGTTACCGCTCTCGACGCTCTCGAGCGTGAGCGAAAGCCAGGCGTCCGGAAAGGGCTCACGCCCGGCGAGGAGGCGCACGCCGATCGAGTCGGGTAATCGCATCGTCTGCGGTTGTACCAGCTTCGAGCCGGCTGCGAAAGCGAAGCTCCCTCGAATGCCCGCGCACATAGCGGCGGTGGTAAATAGACTGGCAACGTGGCGGACATGAGCTACGAGGCTGCCGGTGTGTCGCTGGCCAAGGCCGAGGAAATCGTCGAGCGCCTGCGCAGCGCCGTCACATCGACCCAAACACCTGCTTCGGCGGGGGTGTTCGGAGCTTTCGCCGGCCTGTATGCGCTCGACGACACGCGCCTGCTCGCCGCTTCGACCGATAGTGTCGGCACGAAGTTGATCCTGCAGCGTCGAGCGGGCCGGTTGCGCTGGGCGGGGATGGACGTGGCCGCTCACTGCATCAACGACGTCCTCACGACCGGAGCCGAGCCGCTCTTCTTCCTCGACTATGTCGCCGCCTACGAGATCGAGCTCGAGCTGGTGACCGAGCTAGTGGAAGGCGTGGCGCAGACTTGCCGCGAGAACGGCTGTGTGCTCCTCGGCGGAGAGACTGCCGAGCTGCCCGGCATCTACGCCGAGAACGAGCTCGACTTCGCCGGCACATGCGTCGGGTTGGTCGAGCGTGATCGTCTGATCGACGGCCCCGCGAGCTGCCGTCCCGGCGACGTCGTTCTCGGCCTGCGCTCGGCCGGTTTGCACGCGAACGGCTTCACGCTCGTGCGCCGGCTGATCGGCTCGGGGAAGTTCGACCCCGACCTGCTTCTGCCGCCGACTCTCTGCTATCTCGACGATGTGCGCGATCTGCGCGCCCGTGCCGACGTCCACGCGCTCGCCCACATCACCGGCGGCGGCATTCCGGGGAACCTCGCCCGGGTGCTCCCACCCGGCGTCGGAGCGCGGATCGAGACCGGCTCCTGGGAGCGCGGCCCCGTCTACGACTGGATCACCGAGAAGGGCGTCGGCGAAGAGGAGCAGCGGCGCGTCTTCAACCTCGGCATCGGCTACTGCGCCGTCATTCCTGAAAACGACGTGGGCGCTGACGATCTAGTGATCGGGAAGCTAGAGTCCGACCTCCAGGGAGTTATGTTCACTTGATCGGCGTCCTCGTCTCGGGATCGGGAACAAATCTTCAGGCTCTGATCGACAGCGGCCTGCCGGTCGCCTGCGTCGGCTCGAACAAGCCCGGGGTGATGGGGCTCGAGCGGGCCGAGAAGGCCGGGATCGAGACCGCCGTCTTCGAGCTGGGTAACTATCCCGATCGCCCCGCTCGTGACAGGGCGATGGCCGACTGGCTGCTCGATAAAGGCGTCGAATGGGTCGTTCTCGCCGGCTATATGCACGTGCTCACGCCCGCCTTCCTCGAACGCTTCCCCAGGCGCGTGATCAACCTCCACCCCGCTCTCTGCCCATCCTTCGCCGGCGCGCACGCGATCGACGACGCAATCGCCTACGGCGTGCGTTGGACGGGCGTCACCGTCCACTTCGTCGACGAGGGCGTAGACACCGGCCCGATCATCTTGCAGGAGCCGGTTGAGGTGAAAGACTCCGACACAGTCGAGACGCTGGCGGAGCGGATCCACGCTGTCGAGCATCGCGTCCTGCCCGATGCCGTTCGCCTCTGTCTTGACGGTCGAGTACGGTTACAGGAGGGTTCCCGACGGGTGATGACTGCGTGATCAAGCGAGCACTGATCTCCGTCTATGACAAGACCGGACTGGAGGAGTTCGCCCGCGGTCTCGTCGAGCTGGGCTGCGAGCTCGTTGCCAGCGGCGATACGACCGAGACGCTCAAGTCCCACGGGCTCGAGGTGACGAGCGTCGAGGAGCTGACCAAGTCTCCCGAGATGCTGGGCGGCCGCGTGAAGACTTTGCACCCCAGCGTGCACGCCGCCATCCTCGCCCGCCGCGATCGCGAGGACGACGTCGCCGCGTTGAGCGAGAACGATATCGAGCCCTTCGACCTCGTCTGCGTCAATTTCTATCCCTTCGCCAAGGTCGTGGCGCGCTACGGCGTGCGCGAGGCGGACGCCGTCGAGATGATCGACATCGGTGGACCGACGATCGCCCGGGCGGCGGCCAAGAACTTCGCTCACGTGGGCGTGATCTCGCGCGCCGATCAGTACGGCTTCGTCCTCGACGAGCTGCGCCAGACCGGTGATCTCTCCCAGGAGACACGCCGCCAGCTGGCGGCCGAGACCTTCGCGGCCACCGCCGCCTACGAGTCGGCCATCTCGGCCTGGTTCTCCGACCGCGAGGCCTTCCCCGAGACGATGACCACTACCTTCGTCAAGGTGTTGGATCTGCCCTACGGCGAGAACCCGCACCAGCGCGGCGCGCTCTACGCCGAGGCCTATAGCCGCCGCCACCTGCTCTCCCGGGTTGAGCAGCTACACGGGCGCGAGCTCAGCTTCAACAACCTGAACGATCTCTCGACCGCGCGTCTGATCATCGACGAGTTCACGCTCCCCGCCTGCGTGATCGTCAATCACAGCAACCCCTGTGGGGTCGCTGTTGGCGCCTCTCCCGAGGAGGCGTTCATCAGAGCGCTTTCGGCCGACCCGACCTCGGCCTACAGCGGCGTCGTCATCCTCAACCGCCCGATCTCGGCCGAGCTGGGCAGCCTGCTCGCCGAGCAGTTCATAGACGTCCTTTTCGCCCCGGCCTACGCGCAGAAGGCCGTGGACGCACTGCGCGAGCACGAGACCCGTGTCCTGACTCACTATGAGCGCCGCCGAGGCGACCCGGGCGAGAAGGACTACAAGCGCGTGCTCGGCGGCATCCTGGTGCAGGACCGGGACTGGGGCCTCGAGGATCGCTCGGGCATGGAGGTCGTCTGCGGCGAGGTCAGCGAAGAGGCATGGGGCGATCTGCTCTTCGCCTGGAAGGTCGTCAAGCACTTGATGTCGAACGGGATCGTGATCGCCCGCGGGTTGCAAACGATCGGCGTCTGCGGGGGCCAGCCGAGCCGTCTGGACGCGGTCAAGGTGGCAATCGAGAGAGCGCGCGAGCACGGCCATGATCTGAACGGCGCCTCGCTTGCATCGGACGGCTTCTTCCCCTTCCCCGACGGCCCCAAGCTGGCGCTCGATGCCGGCATCAAGAACATCATCGAGCCCGGCGGCTCCAAGCGCGACCGAGAGGCGATCGAGACCGTACGCGAAGCCGAGGCGTCGATGGTCTTCACCCATCGCCGCCACTACCGGCACTAGCCGGTCTCCCGACACCGAGGCGCGGGGCTCACGCCAGTCTCTACGGACGCAGGACTGGGTCCTCGCCGACGTAGCTTTTGCGGAAGGGAATCACCGTCCACATCTTCCCGTTTGCGACATCGAGGATGACCAGCGGGTAACACCCACTGAATCACCACCCGACGGCGCNNGAGCCGGCCCAGAAAGGGCGAGGGAGAGACGTCCGACAAACGAAAAGAAACTGGGAGGTCAAGACGAACATGACGGGCTTCACCACTCGCCTCCGAACCTGGCTACTGATCGCAGCGCTGTCCGGGCTACTGGTCGCAATCGGCTTCTTGCTCGGCGGAAGTTTCGTCTACCTGTTCCTCGGCATCGCCGTGGTCATGAATCTGTTCGGCTACTTCTTCTCGGACAAGATCGCGCTGGCTTCCAGCCGGGCTCAGCCGATCGCCGAAACGCAGGCGCCCGATCTCTACGCCGACGTCCGCGAGCTGACCCAGCGCGCCGGATTGCCGATGCCGCGGATCTACATGATCCCTTCCGAACAACCGAACGCGTTCGCCACCGGCCGCAATCCCAAGCACTCCGCGGTCGCGGTTACCCGGGGACTGCTCACGCTGATGCCACGCGAGCAGGTGAAGGGCGTCTTGGCACACGAGCTCTCGCACGTGAAGAACCACGACATCCTCGTCTCGTCGATCGCGGCCATGATCGCCACGGTGATCACGTGGCTCAGCTACATGTTCTTCTTCTTCGGGGGCAGCGACAACGAGTCTCCAATCGGAGGGCTCGTCGCTCTGGTCGTCGGGCCGCTGGCGGCGACACTGATCCAGCTCGGCATCTCGCGCCAGCGCGAGTATCTGGCCGATGCGAGCGGAGCAAAGCTGCTCGGCCAAGCGGCACCGCTGGCTGACGCGCTCGAATCGTTGGAGCGGACGTCGAAGGCCGTGCCGATGCAGGTCAATCCGGCCACTGCCTCGCTCTATATCGTCCATCCGCTCAAGGGCGGCGGGATGGCGTCGCTTTTCTCGACGCATCCGCCCATCGCGGAGCGCGTCCGCCGCCTCCGTGCGATGGATACCGCGCAGGGCATCGCCTAGGGCGTGTAGGCCTGGCGGAATAGGCCCTTTCTTACGTAAAAACCGGTCTTCGCGCTGACCGAGACACGAGACGACTGTCCCCGGAACGGGGGATGCGCAGTCCCCCGAGGCCGCACATGATCGGTTTCGTGACCGCTCTTTCCCGGCGGTGGTACCTACGCGGCGGCATCTCTCTCGTCGCGTTTGCATCTCTGCTCGCGCTTCTCGTGCTGGGTGGAGCGCCGGCAACCGTCGCGGGCTTGGGCTGCGCGCTCGCAATCCTTTTTTCAGTCCGTTTCGACCACACGAAAACGGGGGCGGCCTGGTATCTGCTCGCCGCCGGAGCGTCGCTTCTCGGGTTGACCGCCGTCCTCGGCGGTGGGCCTGAGAAGTTCAGCGTCCGCGACGCCGTCCTGACGGCCGGCTTCCTGACGATCGCCACCGGGGTCGGATTGCTGGTGGCGGCGATGTCTAGCGATCGCGACTGGGGAAGCGTGATCGACACCGCAGCGGTAATGATCGCCGCGGCCCTCGTCGTCTGGGTGACGCTGCTGGCTTCGGATCTGAGCAACGTCTCGATTTCCGGCGGCGTCAAGCTGGCTGCGCTCCTTTACTGCCTGGCAACGCTGACGCTGTTCGCACTCTCGGTGCGGCTCGTGCTGGGGCTGCGTGTCTGGACTCACGCAGCGGCCCTGCTCTGTCTCGCGGTCGGCTCCCTGATCGCGTTTGCGATCACCTCCGCCGCCGTCCGCCTGCATGAGCTGACCGGCGCCGCCTGGGTGACCCGATCGGAACTGATCGTGGCCTTTGCGCTACTCACGGCCTGCGCGCTCGATCCGAGCATGCGCAAGCTCGGCAGCGCCGCCTCGGAGCGCAGACACGAGCTGACTCCGAGCCGCCTGGTGCTGCTCGCCGCGGCCGCTCTGACAGCTCCCTGGCTGCTATCGGTTCAGGCCGCCCGCGGCGGACAACAGCTCGACATCGCTGCCACCGTCGTCTGCTCGACGGCCGTCGTGGGATTGGTAATCATCCGTCTGACCGGGCTCGTTCTTCGCCAGCAACGGGCGACCAACCGAGAGCTCGTGCTGCGGCGCGCTATGCGCGGTCTTGCCTCGGCCGAGGATCACGACCGTGTCTGCGAGGCGACCGTCGAGGCCGCCGTTGCGCTGGCGGGCGAGCAGGGGCGGGTGCGCGCCAGTCTCATCCTCGGGTCCGGCCGAAGCGCGGTCGAGTTCGCCACCAGCGGAGAGGCGATCGCGGGTCGCAAGCACGAGGCATCGGTGAGGCTGACGCTCCAGAAAGATCAGATCGGCGAGCTGGTTCTGGAGAGCGAGCGGCCGCTAGCTGACGAGATCGTCTCGGCGCTCAAGAGCCTGGCCTCGCAGGCCGTCCTCGCGCTCGAGAGCTTGCAACGCACGAAGGACCTGCTGGAGGAGAGGCGAGAGCTGGAATCCGAGCTTCTGCGGCGCTCGCACCTCGACTCGCTGACCGCGCTCCCCAACCGCTCGCACTTCCTCGAGCGCACCGACGCGGCGCTGACGAAGATCCAGCGCACCAGGGAGCCGGTCTCGGTGATGATCGTCAATCTCGACGACTTCAAGACCGTCAATGACACGCTCGGCCACGTCGCCGGCGATGAGCTGCTGCGGGCCGTCTCGGACCGGTTGATCGCCAGCGTCCGCACCGACGACACCTGTGCCCGTCTCGGTAGCGACGAGTGGGCGGTGCTGATCGAGGAGAGCCCGCCCGAGTCGCCCTCGGCGGTCGCCGGCCGGATCATGACCTCGCTCGAGAGACCGTTTGTTCTGCTCGGCCAGCACGATGTGCTCGTGCACGCCAGCATCGGTAGCGCCACGGTCTCGCCCGCCACCGAGGACGAGGCCGAGGATGCGGCCGAGCTGCTCCGCAACGCCGAGGTGGCGATGTTCCACGCCAAGCGCCACGGTCGCACGGGCTTCGAGGTCTTCGAGCCGGCAATGCGAGCCGCAGTCGCCGAGCGCCTGGCGCTCAAGGCCGAGCTCGAGCGGGCCGTGGTCGCGAGCGAGTTCGTGATCCACTACCAGCCGATCGTGATGCTCGAAAGCGGCGACATTTGCGGCGTCGAGGCGCTGGTCCGCTGGAACCACCCCGAGCGCGGACTGATCCCGCCCTTCCACTTCATCCCGCTCGCCGAAGAGACCGGCTTGATCGTCCCGTTGGGCCGTTTCGTCCTGCACGAGGCGTTACGCCAGGGACGCGCGTGGCAGAAGCTGATCGGCCAGCCCGATTTCGTGATGTCGATCAACCTCTCCGGCCGCCAGCTCGATCACGGCACGCTCGTGAAAGACGTCGGGCGAGCGATCGAGCGGACAGGTATCGATCCGCAGACGGTGATCCTCGAGATCACCGAGACGGCTCTGATGGAGGACGTCGAGGCGGCGATCGGGCGCCTGAACGAGCTGAAGACGCTGGGCATCCAGATGGCGATCGACGACTTCGGTACCGGCTACTCCTCGCTCCAGTACCTGCGCCAGTTCCCGGCCGACATCATCAAGGTCGCCAAGCCTTTCGTGGACGGAGTCGTCGAGCGGGGCTCGGACGAGTACCGGATCGCCGACGCGATCGTGCGCCTGGGCGAGACCTTCGGTCTGCGCGCGCTGGCCGAAGGGATCGAGCTGCCGGAACAGCGCGAGATGCTGCGCGACCTACGCTGCGAGCTGGGCCAGGGCTTCCTCTTCTCCAGGCCACTCGAGCCCGAGGCGATCGAGGAGCTCTTGAAGTCGCCCGATCCCGCGGCGTTCGCGTCGCTTTCCTAGGGCCTATCCCGTTAGGTCTACGCGGTCGAAGTGATTGAGCCGCGGATGCCAGGGGTCGGTCGGGCCATGAAGGCGCACTGGTAGTGCGACGAGCGGTCTTGGNNCACCGCCTGGCCGCGCTCGACAAGCGCGATGCGTTGTCCTCGGCCTCGCCCGTAGCCTCCGGCTACGAACGATGCGCTGCGTCCTAGCCTCGCACTCACCGATCACACCCAGTCGGCGGGTCTTCATTCCGAAATGAGGTCTTAGCGCCGGACGCCCACGTACTCGAAGGCGAGCGGGCGCACGACGCCGCGGTCGATCACCCAGCGCTCGAGCACCAGGCTGGGATCGCCCTCGAGGTACTGGTAGAGCGCCGGCTGCCACTGGAAGACCCGCTCCTCGAAGCGCTGATGGAGCTCGTAACGAAGCTCGTGGTGCGCCATCACGCCGAAGAAGGCCTCCTCGAACCACCAGTATTTGAAGGCCTCGATCGTCTGGTGGGCGTCGGGGCCGCCGCCTGTAGCCAGCGCGCGCCGCTGCATGTAGAACCAGTCGGCGGTCGAGTCGTCGAGCATGTCCCAGGCCAGCCCGCCCAAGATCAGAACCGCCGGCGGCACTGCTCCCCTGAAGACCTCGTCGATCGCCTCGATCGGGTCGAAGCCGACTCTGAGAGCGTCCTCGATCACGGCAGCGTGGTACGGAGGCCCGAGCGCGACGTCATAGCCGGCCGAGTAAGCGACGCCGACCAGGTCTCCACCCCACACCCGTAAGCGCGCCGGCGGAGGCGGTAGCCGCGAAAATGCGAACTCTGTGAATTCGATGGCTGCATTCTGGAGACTCTCTCGGCGCTCAGCGTCGGTTAACGAGAAGGCGAGCGCGAGCAGTCACTACGATCGAGGGTGTGCCGGAGCTCCTGGACCTCCATTTTCTCGGCGAAGAGCAGCTTGTCGGCACCTATCTGCTCGACCTCGACGACGGTCTCACACTGGTCGATTGCGGACCGGCTGCGGCGCTGCCCACACTCGAGAAGAGACTCGGCGAGCTCGACCTCGGAGTCGCCGATCTGCGCCACCTGCTCATTACTCACGTCCACTTCGACCACGCCGGTGCCGCCGGAGCGCTCGTCGCGACTAATCCCCGTATCAAGGTGCACGTCTCCGAGCAGGGCGCTCCGCACATGATCGATCCCGAGCGGCTCGAGCGTAGTGCCCGGCTCCTCTACGGCGACATGTTCGATCTGCTCTGGGGCCCCGTCACAGCGGTCCCGGCCGAGAATATCGAGGTGGTCGGCAAACGCGTTCTCGGCCTCGAGTGCTTTCCGACGCCTGGGCACGCGCTTCACCACGTCTGCTACATGGACACAGAAGGGACGCTGTTCGCGGGCGATACGGTCGGCGTGCGCTGGCCGCCGAGCGGCTACATCCTGCCGGCGACTCCGCCGCCCGACGTCGATCTCGAGGCCTGGCACACGAGCCTGGACGAGATCGAGCGACGCGTTCCCGACACGCTGGCGCTACCGCATTTCGGGCTGGTCGACGAGCCCGAAGAGCACCTACAGATCTTCCGACACCGGCTGATGTTCTGGGCCGAGATCGTTCGCCACGGCGTCAGCGCCAGGGAGTTCGCCGACGAGGTGAGCGCCGACATCGACGCCGAGACGGCCCGCTTCTCGGAGCTGACCGACCTGCTCAGGCACTCCTACCTCGGGCTCAAGCGCTACTGGAGCACGGCGGCGGCGGCCAGCTGACGGCGAGTTCCGGGATCAGGGCCGGGTCTTCTGAAAAGGCTCAACCCTTCGCCTTCTTCTTCGCGCGGGCGATAGCTTCCTCGTAGGCGGTGACGTAGTCGGCCACCATGCGCTCGGGTACGAAGTGCTCCGCAACATACCGCCTGCAGACCCAGGGGTCGATCGCGGACGCCTCGTCGATCAGCCCGGCCATCTCACGGTAGTCGTCAACGATGATGCCGCCCACTCCGTTTGTGATCACCTCGGGGACGGCGCCGTAGCGGGTGGCGAGAACTGGAGTGCCGCAGGCCATCGACTCGATCGGCACCAGCCCGAACGGTTCCTCCCACTCGATCGGGAAGAGAGTCAGGCGAGCGTTCTGAAGCAGCTCGACCTTCTCGCCGTGGTTGACCTCGCCCAGGTACTCGATCTGCTCGCCGAGATGCGGCTCGACCAGCTCCCGGAAATAGTCCTTCTCCTCGGGATCCTGCATCTTGCCCGCGATCTTGAGCGGTAAACCGGTCTCCTTCGCGATCGCGATGGCGCGGTGAGCGCCCTTGTCCGGGCTCATCCGCCCGAGGAAGAACAGGTAGTCGCCCTTGTGCGGCTGGCAGGGGTAGACCGAGAGATCGAGCGCATTCGGGCAGTTGGCGACCCAAGGGAGGTCGGGTTTCGGCTTGCGCTGGTTCATCGAGATCGAGATGAACCCGACTCCGGGCGCCACGCGGGCGATCTGCTCGTAGACCGCGGGCGCGATCGGGCCGTCGAGCGGGCCGTGCATGGTATGGAGAGTCGGAGTCTCGACCAATCCGCCGAAAGCGGCGGCGGGCAGACCGGAATGATCGTTGATGACGTCGAACTCTTCGGCGCGCTCGAAGCAGGCAAGGGCATGGTGCATCTCGGGGACCGAGCGCCCGATCTGCAGGCTCGGTGCCTTTTTATAGACCGAGGCCAGCTTCGCCTTCGTAAGCGAGTCGCCGGAGGCGAAAAGCGTCACATCGTGGCCGGCCTCGACCAGCGAGTCGGCCAGGAGCGAGACGACACACTCGATCCCGCCGTAACCGTCGGGGGGGACGCGGAACCAGACGGGAGAGAGAACAGCGATTCTTAGAGACATGTCAGAGCTCCTCGATGGTTACGTTGCCGCCGGCGAGGCGGATATCCCAGAGGCGGCCGAAGGCGCGCACTCCTGAAAGCCGGACGTCGCCGACCCAGGTCGGGATCGCCTCGGGGGCGGACGAGGTCAGCACGTGCCGGCGGAGATCGGGCTGAAGTCCGAGCAGAACCTGCAGCAGCAGAACCGGAGTGGCGGCCGCCCAGGCCTGCGGACGGGCCGAGGTCGGATAGGCGATCGGAAACGGTGTCTCGATCCTGGGTAGGCCCGAGAACACCTCCGGCAGCTGGTATTCGAAGTGCTTGGCGACGCCGAGCATGCGATGGATGATCCGCTGGGCCTCGGGCCAGCGTCCGTACTTCGCCAGGCCCCAGGCGCAGAGGGAGTTGTCGTGCGGCCAGACGCTGCCGTTGTGGTAGCTGAGGGGGTTGTAGGCCGCGTCTGCGACTGACATCGTGCGGATGCCCCAGCCCGACCAGAGCTCCTCTCCCATCAACCGATCGACGAGCGCATCCACTCGGTGCGGCGGCACGATGCCCGACCAGAGCAGGTGCCCGATGTTCGAGCAGAGGGAGTCGATCGGGCGCTTGTCGCGATCGAGGCCGAGCGCGTAATAGCCGCCTCTCTCCTCGATCCAGAAAGCCTCGTCGAAGCGCAGCGCCAGTTCGGCCGCCTCGCGCTCGAGCTTCTCCGCCAGCTCACGATCGCGCCAGACCGTCCGCGCCAGCTCGGCACAGCGCAGCTTGGCGTCGTAGACGTAGCCTTGCACCTCGCAGGGGGCTATCGGCGTCTCGGCCAGGCGCCCATCCGCGAAGCGCTGGGAATCGCCGGAGTCCTTCCAGGACTGGTTGTCGAGCCCGCGCTCGGAGCGCTTTCGGTACTCGATGAAGCCATCGCCGTCGAGATCGCCGTACTGCTCGACCCACTTCAGCGCACGCATCGCCGGCCCCTTGAGCGAGCGCACAAGCGCCGCGTCGTCAGTCCAGCGCCAGACCTCCGAGAGCAGGATCAGGTAAAGAGGCGTGGCATCGACGGTGCCGTAGTAGGCGGGGAACCAGCGCCGAGCGGTCTTGCCGTGCCTGATCTCGTGCACGATCTTGCCGGGCTCCGCGTCGATGTTGGGATCGTCCTCGGTCGCCTGCAGCTCGCCGAGCACCTCGAGCGCGTTGCGCGCCAGCTCGGGCCCGAAGACGAGTGTCTGTAGACAGGTGATGATCGTGTCCCGGCCGAAGACGGTCATGAACCAGGGCATTCCGGCGGCGGGGAGACGCGCGATGCCGGTATTGCCGCCGCGCAGTCTCAGCGCGGCGAGATCCAACACGGACTGGTCGAACGCGCTACTCAGCTGATCCCAGCTGGCGCGCAGCTGAGGCACGCTCATCTTCCAGGCCGAGAAAGCGTCCGACACGCGCTGGCGCTCCTCACCGAAGTGGCGCCCGATCAACCGCGGCGATGTGACCTCGCCCTCGAGCGAAGGGACGACGTCGATCTGCACCTCCCAGCGGGCTCGCGGCGCCAGCTCGAGTCGGTAGCGCACGCGCGAACATTCGCATTCTCCCGGCTTGGAGAGGATGACCTGAGTTCGCGTCTGCTCGTTCCCCTCGCCGCTGTCGAAGAAGACGAGCTCCCTCTGCCCGTCGTCGATGCGGCAATCCGCCAGCGGCGGCAGAGGCGGCGCGTCGCTGGGATGACCGAGCGTGTAGTCGTGCTCCTTGACGCTCATGATGTCGGCGAAGTCGGTGCCGACGTCGATCGCCAGCTCGAAGGAGAGCGGGCTCGGAGTCTCGTTCTCGACGACGATCGTTTCCTGCATGTTGTCGCCGACGAAACGGTGGCGGGAGATCGTAAGGGCATCCTGAGGTAGCCCGCCCGCGAGCGGGTTGCGCATATAGAAAGCCGCCGAGAAGTAGTCGACGCGGCCCGAGGAGAGACGAAGCGGCCGCTCTCCGTTGATCGTCAGCCTGAGTAGCGAGAGAAAGCGGGTGTCGCTGGCGAAGAAGCCGCTGGTGCTGTTACCGATGTCGCCCTCGTCGTCGGAGATGCAGAAGGTCGAGCCGTCGAGGATCGTCACAGCCATAGCCGTCTCCTACCCTCCGCGCGGAGAGCCGCAACGACCAGTACTGCGCGAGCCTCGCCGATCGACGCGTTCGTGCCCATCGAGTCGGAGCTTATCGAGGCTCGACCGGTCGCTTCCGAGAAACGGCGGTGCCGAGCCCGAGCGAGTGTGCGGCGCCGGAGACGTGATCGACCTGGAGCGTCGTGTGGTCGATGCCGAATCGCTCGCCGAGAGCGCCGGCAAGGCGCACGCGAACGGCATGGCAATCCGACTCCTGCCCGACGAGAACGTGCGCCGAGAGCGCAGGGAAGCCGCTCGTGACCGTCCAGATGTGCAGATCGTGAACCTCCACCACCTCCGCGTCGGAGACGAGCAGGTGGCCGACCGTCTCGGGATCTATGTGGCCGGGCGCGCCCTCGAGCACGATCCGCAGCGACTCCTTGATCAGCGAGAAGGCGGAGATGAAACAGAGGCTTGCGACACCGAGACTGGCGATCGGATCGAAGCGGTTCCAGCCGGTGGCGAGGATGAGCGCGCCCGCAAGCGCGGTGCCCGCGAAACCGGCCAGGTCGGTCGTCACGTGCAGGTAGGCGGCGCGCACGTTGATGCTGTCCGACCGCCCGCGCGCAAGCACCATCGCGGCGACCAAATTGACGAGCGCCCCGACGACAGCCACGACCACCACGATCCCACCGCGCACGTCGGACGGCGCTATCAGCCGGCGCACGGCCGAGTAGGTGATCCAGGCGCCGACCAGGAGCAGGGAGATCCCGTTCGCCTGCGCCGCCAGAACCTCCACGCGCCCGAGCCCGAACGTCCAGCGCCCTCTCGCCGGCCGCGAGGCGACGGTGACCGCGACGATCGCCAGCGCAAGCGCGAGTGCATCGGTGAGCATGTGCCCGGCGTCGGCCAGAAGTGCGAGCGAGCCGGCGATGATCCCGGACACGATCTCCAGTGCCATCATCCCCGTGAGCAGCCCCAGCGCCACGGAGAGCGCGCGACGATCGGCCTGACGCCGCTCGGCGCTCGGCGAGAGATGCCGGTGCCCGTGCGCGCTGTGCATGTGTCCGCTCAAGAAAGCTCCAAATCGACCGTTGCCCAATTACTAGGGTAGGGGATGCTTCGGCGTCGGTCCGGTATTCACGACTTTCGGAGCTCGGCCCGGACGGGCTCGTCGGTTCTGATCGGCCCGATGCGCGATAGTCTCCCCACCAGACATCTCCGCTCGCAGTGACCGAGCGCCCCTGACAGGAGGAAGCGAATGACGAAAAGCCGACTGGGAACCGTAGTCCTACTCGCGCTAGGCGCGGTTCTCGTGCTCAGCAGCTGCGGCGGTGGAGGCAGTAAACGCCTGACCAAGAAACAGTACGCGGCCAAGGCGGATACGCTCTGCGCCGCCTTCAACCAGCAGGTCAAGGCGGCGGGCTCGCCCAAGACGGTCGCGGCAATAGCGGCCGCGTACGACAAGCTGCTCTCCCTCGACAGGAAACTCGTGGCTGACTTGAAGAAACTCAAGCCTCCGGCGAACGAAGAGAAGGCCGCGGCGCGAGCCATGACCCTCAGCGACGAGCAGGCTACTCGCGCAGCGGCAGTGGTCGCGGCGCTCAAGAAGAACGACATTACGAAGGCGAGCGCTTTGGTCAAAGAAGGCAACGCCAACAGCAGTGAGAGAAAGACGATCTTCAAGCAGCTGGGCATCACGGCGTGCGCCAATAGCTAGCTCGCTCAATCCCCGGGAGCTTTCGAACGCGAGGCCCCACCGCTTACAGGCGAGGGGCCTCGCTCCGTTCGGAGAGCGATTCGACCGTCACCGCCTTGTAGCCGTCCTCCCATCCTCGTAAGATCGCGCGAACAGACCGCGACGATCACGAGCCCAGAAGGAGAGAGATGAAGCGCAACCGGAAAACGACCTTGATGATGGTCCTTCTTGTCTCGAGCGCGATCCTTCTTGGCGGCTGCGGAGGTGGGGG
>PMMN01000047.1:0-128 GCA_003162235.1 Actinomycetota bacterium
ATCAGGGGCTGGCAGGCGATCGATGAGTCCGACATGCTGCTGATCCCCGACCCGGGAACTGCGATGCTTGATCCTTTCACGGCAGATCAGACGCTCTCGCTCATATGCGACATCCGCGATCCGATCAC
>PMMN01000047.1:217-20645 GCA_003162235.1 Actinomycetota bacterium
CTCGGAATCGGCTGCGAGTTCCACCACCACGAGGTCGCGAGCGCGGGTCAGTGCGAGATCAACATGCGCTTCGACTCGCTACGCAAAATGGCCGATCAGGTCATGGTCTACAAGTACGTCGTCAAGAACGTCGCTCGGCGTGCCGGCAAGTCGGTTACCTTCATGCCAAAACCGCTCTTCGGCGACAACGGCTCGGGCATGCACGTGCACCAGTCGCTCTGGAAGGAAGGTACGCCGCTGTTTGCCGACAAGTCTGGCTATGCGGGTCTCTCGCAGCTGGCGCGCGCTTACATCGGCGGTCTGCTCAAGCACGCTCCGGCGATCCTCGCCTTCTGCGCCCCGACGACGAACAGCTACCGCCGCCTCGTGCCCGGTTACGAGGCTCCGGTCAACCTGGTCTACTCGCAGCGCAACCGTTCGGCCTGTATTCGCGTGCCGATGTACTCGGAGTCGCCAAAGGCCAAGCGGCTCGAGTTCCGCCCGCCCGATGTCTCGGCGAACCCCTACCTCGCCTTTTCAGCCATGCTCATGGCAGGCCTGGACGGAATCGAGAAGGGTCTCGACGCCGGCGAGCCGGCCGACTTCGACCTGTTCGAAGAGGAGACGGACATCCCGCAGGTTCCCGGCTCGCTCGCCGAGGCGCTCGATGCCCTCGACGCCGACCACGAGTTCCTGCTCAAGGGCGGCGTCTTCAGTGAGGGTCTGATCCGCACCTGGATCGACTGGAAGAGGGAGCACGAGGTCGACTTCGTACGGCTGCGCCCGCACCCGGCGGAGTTCGCTCTCTACTACGACGCTTAGGAGAAGAAGGCGTAAAGGCCGGGGAGAGCCAGATCGGCTCTCCCCGGCGGATCACCTAATGAAAACCAGGTTCTACGTCCCGATTTCCGGCGGTCATGGAACCAATTCGCATTCGCACATCGTCATCCCGGGCGCACCGACTCCGGCGATGACTCAAGGAGCGCCGGCGGTTTTGAGCGAAACCACCGCGCTTCCTATCCCGGACGAGGTTGTTCCGAGCGAGGGATAGGACTCCCCAGACAGACAAGGGCCCGACCAGATTCGGGCCCTTGTCGCCTTCTAACAACGTACAGGCAGGTGCCGGCAAGAGCTAGGGCTCGAGGTTCTTGACGAAGCGACAGGTCCATTCGTCGCGCGCGTAACCGACGGCGCTCCAGAACTCGAGCGCCTCAGTCTCGGCTCTGATCGCGTAAAGATTGACGCGGATCGCGCCGCGTTCGCGCAGGCTGCGCTCGCCTTTAGCGACGAGCGCCCGGGCCACTCCGCGGCGCCGGTGGGTTGGAAGTACGGCGAGGCGGAAGAGCGTGCCGCGCCAGCCGTCGAAAGCGGCGACGAGCGTGCCGACCGGCTCGCCTTCCTCCTCCGCGACAAGCACGGCCTCCGGATCGTGCGCGATCAGCGAGCAGACGCTCTCCTCGTCGTCGGTACGGGTCGGAAAGGCTCCGGCCAGGCGCCAGAGCTCGAGGATCGCCTGCGCGTCCTCCGGCGCGGCGGGACGGACGAGCGCCCGGCTCACTCCGCCGAAAGCCGCGCCCTGGCGGCCGTGATCGCTTCCCTCACCGCGCCGGGACCGGGAGCCACACGAGCCTTGACGCTGTCGGCGGCGGACGACGGAGGGACAAAGCTTCCCTCGCGTACCGAGCGGGCGACCTCCCCATAGGCGTCGCGAAAGGGAATACCCTCGGCGACTAGCTTCTCGGCCGCGTCGGTGGCGAGGAGCTGGGGATCGGAGGCGGCCTCGGCCATCCGCTCGCGCTTGAACTCGACTGCCGCCGCGAGCACGGCGAGAGCGGCCAGCGCCCCGCGCAGATCGCGTCGGGCCGAGAAGACCGCCTCCTTGTCCTCCTGAAGATCGGCGTTGTAGGCAAGCGGTAGGCCTTTGAGAACCGCCAGGAGACCGACGAGGCGCCCTGCCGCCGTTCCCGCCTTCCCACGCACCAGCTCGGCCACGTCCGGATTCAGCTTCTGCGGCATCATCGAGGAACCGGTCGCAGCCTCTTCGGGCAGGCGCAGGAAGCCGTACTCGGTAGTCGCCCAGAGACAGAGCTCGCTCGCCACGCGTGAGAGGTGCGAGAAGCAGACGGCGACCGCGTACAGGTAGTCGAGCGCAAAGTCGCGATCGGCGACGGCGTCTAGCGAGTTACGCATCTGGTTTGCCGGCGCGGGAAGCGGAAGTGTCGAGCCGGCGAGCGCGCCGGCGCCGAGCGGGCTGGGTTGCGCGCAGGCCTTCGCCGCTGCAAAGCGGGTCAGATCGCGCTCGATCATCTCCACCCAGGCGAGCAGGTGGTGACCGAGCGTCACCGGCTGGGCACGCTGCATATGGGTGTAGCCGGGCATCAGGGTCTCGACCTCGGCCTCGGCACGGTCGAGCAACACGGTGGCGAGCCGTCGGATCCCTTCGCTCGCCTCCTCGCTAGCCTCCTGCACGTAGAGGCGCATCGCCGCGACGACCTGATCGTTGCGCGAGCGGCCGGCGTGGATCTTGCGCCCCAGCTCACCGAGCAGCCGCTCGATCGCGGAATGGACGTCCTCGTCGGCGTCGGTCACGCCGCCCTCGCGGGCGATCCGTTCGAGTGCCTCCGTTATCTGCGCCAGCTCGTCGTCGCTGAGCAGCCCGGCGCCGTGCAGGCGCTCGGCGTGCTGCTTGGAGGCCGCGCAGTCGTAGGGAAGAAGCTCGCGATCGGGTGCGCGCAGGAACTCCGCCACCTCGGGCGCGAGCTTCTTCTCGACTCTGTCAGACCACAGCGCCACTAGGCGTTCTTTCTAGCCCGGGCCGCGACGGCCTCCGTCTCGAGCGAGAGAAGCGTGATCAGACCATCCGCCGCCGCGTGCGGGAAGGTGTCGGACGCCCCGTAGGAGGCAAGCGTCTCGGCGTAGAGGGCATTCTCCGAGCGCCGGCCGACGACAACGGCCAGCCCGCCCTGCAAGCGCAACCGAACCTCGCCGGTGACCATCTTCTGCGTGTGGTCGACGAAGGCATCGATCGCCTCGCGCGCCGGCGTGAACCACCTGCCCTCGTAGACGATCTCCGTCCAGCGCACCTCGAGGAAGTGCTTGATCCTGAGCTCGTCCTTCGTCAGCACCAGCTCTTCGAGCGCCTTGTGGGCCTCGATCAGCGCGATCGCCGCCGGCGCCTCGTAGACCTCGCGGCTCTTGATGCCGACGGCGCGATTCTCGATCATGTCGATGCGGCCGATCCCGTAAGCGCCGGTCTCGGCGTTCATGCGGTGAATGAGCCGGTAGAGCGGCAGCTTCTCGCCGTCGAGGGAAACCGGAACTCCGGTTTCGAAGCCGATAGCGATCTCCTTGGCGGCGGGCGCCCTGGTCGGATCGGAGGTGAGCCGGTAGGCGTCCTCGGGCGGCGCGTTCCAGGGGTCTTCGAGGATCCCCGCCTCGATCGCGCGCCCGAAGACGTTCTCGTCGATCGAGTACGGCGACTCCTTGGTGTTGGTGATCGGGATCCCGCGCTCTTGGGCGTAGACGATCTCCTCCTCGCGCGTGCGCACCTTGTCGCGCAGCGGCGCGATCACCTTCACGCCCGGGTAGTTGGCCTTGAAGGCGTAGTCGAAACGGAGCTGGTCGTTGCCTTTGCCGGTGCAGCCGTGCACTAGCGCCTCGGCCTCGTGCTCGACGGCGACCTCGGCGACGGCACCGGCGATCAGCGGCCGCGACAGAGCCGAGACGAGCGGGTAGCGGCCTTCATACAGCGCGTTCGTCTTGATCGCCTGGGCGACGATGCCGTCGACGAAACGCTCCTTCAAGTCGAGGACGACGATCTCCTTGGCGCCGGCTACGTTTCCGCGTTCGATCGCCTGCTCGAGGTCGTACTCCTGGCCCACGTCGACCAGAACGGCGACGACATCGTCGAAGCCGTAGTCCTCCTTCAGCCAGCAGATCGCGCAGGTGGTGTCCAGGCCACCGGAATAGCAAAGGACCGCAGTCCGACTCATCTCATCTCCTCGTCTCGTTCTCGATATCTATTCCGGCGAGGAACTCGCGGCGGAGCTCCTCGCAAAGCTCGGAGCCTGGTACGCCCTCGCGGGCCACGACCAGGATCGTGTTCTCGCCCGCGAGCGTGGCCAGAATGGCCGGAAGGTGCGCATCGTCGATCTCCTGGGCGAGCGGATCGGCAAACCCGGGCAGCGTCGTCAGGACGACCAGGTTGCCGCTCGAGTCACAGCCGAGCGCCCAGCGCTTGAAGGCTTCGGCGAGCTGAGTTCCGCGGCGGTTGCCGTTCATCCCGGTGGCCGGCGCGTAGACGAGCCGTCCGCTCGTGCCCCGTACCTTGACCAGTCCGAGCTCGTGGATGTCGCGCGACACCGTCGTCTGTACGACCTCGTGATTGAGCTCACGGAGCACGTGTACGAGCTCCTCCTGCGTAGCGATCTCGCGCTCGCGCACGAGGCGCAGGATTAGTGCATGGCGATCGCCTCTGTTCATGCCAGAACGTCTTTGAGAGTCGCGAGCGCCTGATCGACCAGACCGGCCGAAACGGTGAGAGGCGGGGTAAGCCGGATCGCACTCGCGCCGCAGGTGGTGACGAGCAGCCTGTGCTCTAGCGCTGCAGCTGCGACTTCGGCTGCAGAGCCTTCGACTTCGGCGCCGATCAGCAGGCCGGCGCCGCGCACGTCGCGGACGGCGGGAAGCTCGCGCAGCCCGGTTGCCAGGCGCTCACCCATCGCCGAGACGTTGGCCAGCAGGTCTTCGTCGATCGCGTCCAGCACGGCGCAGGCGGCGGCACAGGCGACGGGGTTGCCGCCGAAGGTCGACGCGTGATCGCCGGGCTCAAAGCCGCGAATCGCGTTGTCGGCCACCAGTAGCGCTCCGATCGGGAGGCCGTTGGCGAGTCCCTTGGCGAGAGTGACCAGGTCCGGCCGCACACCCACGCGCTCGAAGGCGAAGAAAGAGCCCGTCCGGCCGACGCCCGTCTGAACCTCGTCGAAGCAGAGCAGCGCTCCGAGCTCGTCGGCGAGCGCGCGGGCCGCGCGCAGGAACTCGGCCTCGGCCGGATGCACGCCGCCTTCGCCCTGGATCGGTTCCATGATGATCAGCCCGGTGTCGGCGAGCGCGGCGGCGCGGAGCGAGAGCGAGTTGTTCAGAAAGGCGAAGCTGACCTGCCCGAGCAGGGGCGCGAAGGCCTCGCGCTTGGCCGCTTGTCCGGTGATCGAGAGACCGCCCATCGTGCGACCGTGGAAGGAGCCCTCGAGCGCAACGACGCCTGCCTTACCGGTCGCCTTGCGCCCGTACTTGATCGCAGCCTCGATCGCCTCGGCTCCCGAGTTGCAGAAGAAGGCCTGGGCTCCGCCGAAGCGCTCGGAGAGCTTCTTGGCCAGCTCCACCATCGGGACCGTCCAGTAGAGGTTGGAGACGTGCCAGAGCTTGTCGAGCTGCTCGTGCGCGGCGCGGGTCGAGGCCGGATGGCGATGCCCGAGCCCGATTACCGCGATCCCGCCGGCGAAGTCGAGGTAGCGCTCGCCGTTGTCGTCGATCAGCCAGCAGCCGTCACCCTCGACGAAGGTAACCGGGGCGCGCGCATAGGTCGGGAGTAGATGAGCTTCGAGCAACTTGCTCACGCGATCACCGCCGTCTCGCCGATCTCCGCCACGACTCCCCGGCGGGCCGCGTGAACTGCGGCCGTAAGCTTGGGAATGATCCCGCCCCGCAGGTCGCCGCTCGCGAGCAGCTGCTCGGCCTCGTCGGCGTGGATCGAGGTTACGACCTCGGCGCCCATCAAAAGTCCGGGGACGTCGGTGACAAAATGGACGCGCTCGGCCCCGATCCCGACCGCGAGCATCGCCGCCGCCTCGTCCGCGTTGACGTTGAGCGGCCCGCGGGCGAGCGGTGCAACCACAGGCACCTGCCCGGCGTCGAGCGCCTCGACAACCGCGGCCGGAGTGCTCGGCAGCGGATTCCCGACCAGCCCCAGCTCGGGTACCTGCTCGGCCTCGAGCCCGATCTCGTCGCCCATCAAACCGACTGCGGACGAGCCCAGGGCTTCGACGAGGTCGCTGTTCACCTGCTCGAGCGCCTCCCGCACTACGGCGAGAGTCTCGGCCGTAGTCACGCGGCGCCCGTTCACGAACGCGACCTCTATCCCCCGCCGCGCCATCTCGAGCGAGATCTGAGGGCCGGCGCCGTGCACGATGCAGACTTCGTGCCCTTGCTCTGCGAGCGCCAGCGGATAGGAGACCGCATCGCGGGCTACGGCGCCTCCCAACTTGACCACGATTCGCGTCACGTCGTGTACTCCGCGTTCAGCCTCACGTATTCGTAGGAGAGATCGGAAGCCAGGTAGCTGGCCTCGCCGTGCCCGAGGCCGAGATCGAGCTCGACCACGCAGCTCGGCCCCTCCATCGCCGGGGTGGCGTCGATGTGGGCGCCGTCCACCAGCACCTCGGTTCCGTTGAAGGCGAGCGTCACCTTGCTCGGGTCGAGCTCGGCGTAGCCGCCGTCCCAGGGCGCCGATCCCGCCGCCATCATCACCCGACCCCAGTTGGGGTCGTGGCCGAAGGCCGCCGTCTTGACGAGCGGCGAGGAGGCGATGCGAGCCGCGATCGCCGCCGCCTGCGCCTCGCTGACGGCGCCGCGCACGTCCACTTCGAGCAGAACCGTGAATCCTTCGGCGTCCTTGACGATCTGCTCGGCCAGCTTATGGCAGACCTGCCCCAGCAACCGCTCGAACTCGCGATCGCCAGCCGCGCTGCGCTCGACCCCGGCGGCGCCGTTTGCAAGCAGGATCACCGTGTCGTTGGTGGAGCAGTCGCCGTCGACCGAGATGCGATTGAAGCTGCGCTCCACCACCGGGCGCAGGAACTTCTCCGGCTCACCCTCCTCGAGGGGATAGTCGGTGGTGATGATCGCCAGCATTGTCGCCAGCTTGGGGTGGATCATGGCGGCGCCTTTGGCCATGCCGCCGACGCAGAACGACGCGCCGGACGCGCTTGCCTGCTTGGGGCGAGTGTCGGTGGTCATGATCGCCTCGGCCGCCGCTACGCCTCCTGTCTCGGAGAGAGCCGACGCCGCCTCGCTGAGGCCGGGCAGCATCTTGTCGAGCGGCAGCCTGACCCCGATCACCCCGGTCGAGCAGAGCAAGACCTCCTCGGCCTCGAGCTCGAGCAGGCGAGCGGCTTCTGCGGCGGTAGCGAGCGCGTCCAGCTCGCCTCGCTCGCCGGTGGCGGCGTTGGCACAGCCTGAGTTGAGGACGATCGCCTGCGGCCGGGCTTGCGCGAGATGCCGGCGCGAGACGACCACGGGCGCTGCCTGGACACGGTTCTGCGTGAACATCGCGGCGCCCACCGCCGGCTTGGTCGAGCGCACGATCGCGAGGTCGAGACCCTCGGTCTTCATCCCGCAGCGGATGCCGCTGGCGACGAAACCTCGAGCGGCGGTGACGCTCATACGCTCAGAGCGCCGATCCGCAGCCCAGCCGTCTCGGGTAATCCGAGCGCCAGGTTGGCATTCTGCACCGCCTGGCCCGAGGCGCCCTTGCCGAGGTTGTCGATCGCGCAGATGACGATGGTGGTGCCGGTTACGGTGTCGGCGAAAACGTTGATCTCCGCGTAGTCGGTCTTGTGCACCCGCCCGATCTCGGGCGCTACTCCCTCGGGCAGCACGCTCACCAGCGGCGCCNNCGGAGCGGCAACAGGTGGGGAACGAAGGTGGGGACGAAGCCGAGCAAGAGCGCCATCTCGGGCGCGTGCTGATGTGAGCCCACCTTGTAGGGAGTGACGTTCTCGAGCACGGCGCCGGCGTGCAGAGCGGGCTTGAGACTCCGACCGGCGCCGGTCGTACCGCTCTTGCCGTCCACGACCACGGTCTCGGGATCGACCGCGTCCTTGATCGGGCCCAACGCAAGCAGCGTCGCCGTAACGTAGCAGCCCGGGTTCGCGATCAGACGCCCGCTGGGCGGCAAGAGCTCGGGCTGAGCGAAGCACCAGTCGTCGAGCTCGTCGGGTTTCGGATGGACGAAGCCGTACCAGAGCTCGTAGGCGGAGGCTTCCTTCAACCGGTGCGCCCCGGATAGATCGACAACGGTCGCTCCCGGCGGCGGCTCGACAGCGGCCGCCCGCTCGTTCTCCATGCATAGGAAGACGAGCTCGGCGCCGCTCGCTAGTGCCTGCTCGTTGCTCACCAGCTCGAGCTCGGCAGCCTGCGAACGGGCGACACGGGGATCGAGCACGGCCGCGGGTTTACCGGCGAAGGTGTCGGAGCCGAGCGCAACAAGCTCCAGCTCGGGATGGAGGAGAACGCGGTCGAGCGTCTCCTGGCCGGTGTAGCCGGCGGTACCGACTATCGCAGTCGAGATCATTCGCGTATTATGCAGTTTTTCGCGTATCATGCAAACTCCTATGCGACGTGCAACCTTAGTCCTGGAGGACGGAACCACCTACGAGGGACGCGCCGTCGGTGCTCCGGGCATCAGTGCCGGCGAGGCCTGTTTCACGACGGCCATGGCAGGCTACGAAGAGGCCGTCACCGATCCTAGCTACGCGGCTCAGGTACTCGCTTTCAGCTATCCGTTGATCGGCAACTACGGCGTCGATCAGGCACGGATGGAGTCGGGTTCTGTTCAGTGCGCGGGCGTGGTCATGCGCCGGGCGCGGCCCGAGTTCTCAACCTGGCTGGTGTCCCAGGACGCCGTGGCGATCGAGGACATCGATACGCGCGCGCTCGTCCGTCGCATCCGCGAGGGCGGAGTGATGCGCTGCGCGCTGGGTGAGGCGCCCGCCGCCGAGCTGCTCGAGCGGGCGCTCGCGGAACCGCACATCGACGTGGACAAGATGGCGGCGGGCGAAGTCATCCGGCCGCCGCTGGCCTACGACGTCTGCGCCCACGAGCCTGCGACCCACGGTCGAGGACCGCGCTGCGTGGTGATGGACTTCGGCTGTAAGCGCTCGATCGTGCGACGGCTGGTCGAGAGTGGGCTCGAGGTCGTTCTCGTCCCGGGGTACTGGGAAGCCGAGGCGATTCTCGAGCTGGAGCCGCGCGCATTGCTGGTCGGCAACGGCCCCGGCGATCCTGCCCAGCTGCGCGGCGCTGTCGAGACTGTGCGTTTGTTACTCGGACAGATGCCTGTGTTCGGAATCTGCCTCGGGCACCAGCTGCTCGGGCTGGCGCTCGGGCTGAAGACCTACAAGCTTCCCTTCGGCCACCGTGGCGCCAACCACCCCGTCCGCGTGCGCGACAGTCAGCGGGTGCTCGTGACCGTGCAGAACCACGGCTTCGCGGTCCACCGCTCCGATGCCTACGAGGTCAGCCACATGTCGCTCAACGACGGCACCGTCGAGGGTCTCGAAGGCGACGACTTCGCCTCGGTTCAGTTCCATCCCGAGGCGGCACCGGGCCCGCTCGACGCCCTGCCCTTCTTCGAAAGGATCGCGTCGGCGTGCCGAAGCGTACGGACATAGAGAGCATCCTGATCGTCGGCTCCGGCCCGATCCGGATCGGGCAGGCGTGTGAGTTCGACTACTCGGGCGCCCAGGCCTGTCGCGTGCTGCGCAGCGAGGGCTACCGGGTCGTGCTCGTCAACTCCAACCCGGCCACGATCATGACCGATCCGGAGTGGGCGGATGCGACCTACCTCGAGCCGCTAGACGCCGAGACGGTCGCGCAAGTGATAGCCCGCGAGCGCCCCGATGCTCTCCTGCCCACGCTCGGCGGCCAGACGGCGCTCAATCTCGCCGTCGAGCTGGCGCGCTCCGGTGTTCTCGAGCGCTACGGAGTCGAGCTGATCGGAGCCGACGTCGAGGCAATCAGCCGTGCCGAAGACCGCTCGATCTTCCGCGAGACAATGCTCTCGGCCGGGTTGTCGGTGCCGGCGAGCGTCGTCGTCACGTCGCTCTCCCAGCTCGACGACTGCCCGCTTCCGGCGGTCGTTCGGCCGGCTTTCACGCTCGGCGGCCAGGGCNNGTCGAGCGCTCGCTGCACGGCTGGCAGGAGTTCGAGCTCGAAGTGATGGTCGACCGGGCCGGAAACTGCGTGATCGTTTGCTCGATCGAGAACATCGACCCGATGGGCGTACACACCGGCGACTCCTGGACGGTCGCGCCGCAGCAAACCCTTCCCGATGCCGAGTATCAGCGCTTGCGCGAGGCCGCCTTCGCCTGCGCCCGCGCCGTCGGCGTGGCCACCGGCGGTGCCAACGTTCAGTTCGCCTACGAGCCCGATACGCGCGAGCTGGTCTTGATCGAGATGAATCCGCGCGTCTCGCGCTCCTCGGCGCTCGCCTCGAAGGCGACCGGCTTCCCGATCGCCAAGCTGGCGGCGCTGCTCGCCGTCGGCTACACGCTCGACGAGCTTCCGAACGACATCACCGGCAAGTCCTCGGCAGCCTTCGAGCCGGCGCTCGATTACGTCGCCGTCAAGGCTCCCCGTTTCGACTGGGAGAAGTTCGACACCGAGCCGGTGCTTGGCACCGAGATGCGCGCGGTCGGCGAGGCACTCGGACTCGGGCGCACGTTCCCGGAGGCGTTTCTCAAGGCCCTGGACGGGCTCGAGCAAGAGCTCCCGATACCCGAGTTTCCGGGCGCGCACTTCTATTTCCAGCGCGAGCTCGACTCCATCCGCGAGGCCGAGGACGCTCTTGCAGACAGCGGCGATGTTCCGGTGGCGAAGCGGTTCGGTCTTCCCGACTCGCGCATCGCCCGCGTGCTCGGCATCTCCGAGAAGGAGGTGCGCTCGCGCCGCGACCGCCCGGGACGGCTTGCCGTCGACTCCTGCGCCGCCGAGTTCGAGGCGCGCACGCCGTATTTCTACCTCTCCTTCGAGACCGGCGACTCGGTCGAACCCTCGGCCGGGTCGCGCATCCTCATCCTCGGATCAGGACCGAACCGGATCGGGCAGGGAATNNGACTACTGCTGCGTGCACGCCGCTCAGAGCTTCCGCCGGCTCGGCTACGAAGCCGTGATGCTCAATTCCAACCCCGAGACCGTCTCGACCGACTACGACACCTCGAGCCGCCTCTACCTGGAGCCCGTCACCCTCGAGCGCGTCCTCGACGTCGTCTCGCACGAGCAGCCACAGGCGGTCGTGGTCACGCTCGGAGGCCAGACTCCCTTGAAGCTGGCCCGGGCGCTCGCAGATGAAGGAGTACCGCTGGCCGGTGACCCCCTCGCTTCGATCGAAGCAGCCGAGGACCGCGGCGCCTTCGGCGAGGTCGTCGCCGAGCTGGGCCTGCTCGCGCCGCGCTGGGGAACGGCTTCTACCAGCGCCGAAGCGAAGGAGCTCGCCCACAGGATCGGCACGCCGGTACTCGTGCGCCCCCATTACGTGCTCGGCGGCCGGGGTATGCGGGTCGTCCGCGACGCCGACACGCTCGAGATCGACGAGCCAGTGCTGGTGGACGAGTACCTGGAGGGGGCGATTGAGCTGGACGTGGACGCGCTCTGTGACGGCGAGCACGCCTGGGTGGCCGCGGTGCTCGAGCACGTCGAGCCGACCGGCGTGCACTCCGGCGACTCGGCCTGCGTCGTGCCCGGGCCCTCGGTTATCCCGGCACTCGAGCGCGAGATCAGGGAGCTGGCAGACGCCCTCGCCGGCCGTCTCGGCATCCGGGGACTGCTCAACCTTCAGCTCGCTCTGCACGACGGGCGCCTCCACGTGCTCGAGGCGAATCCTCGTGCCTCGCGCACGGTTCCCTTCGTAGCCAAAGCGACGGGGATCCCGCTGGTCGACGCGGCCTGCCGGTTGATGCTGGGAGCGTCTTTGCGCGAGCTCGGCCTACCGGAGCGCGCGCAACCGACACGTGTTTGGGCCAAGGAAGCGATCTTCCCCGAGGATCGCTTCGCCGGCGCTGCGATTCGCGGCCCCGAGATGAAGTCGACCGGCGAGGTGATGGCGGGCGGGCAGACGGTCGCCGAGGCCTACGCCCGGGTTCTACGCGCGGCGGGACGCGGGCGCGCTACCGGAAGCGCCGGCCCCTCGCTCCAGGAGCTCGAGAAAGCGGTCTGACCAGACTTCGTACCACCTCAAACACGCCCTCACGAGCCGAATACTCCTCAACTGAGGGACGAGAATACCCCGTTCTCGGGACACTGCTTCAAGACGCGTACCCCGACAGTTACATCGATGGCGCGCTTCCATCGTTCTTGCATGCGGCGCGGCCTGCGGGGAGTTCTGCTGGTCGGCGCGGCTGCTTGCCTTGGAATCCTGAGTACTACCGCATTCGCCGGCTCGCGCGCTTTTAACCCGTCCTCTCAATCTGCGCACGGCTCGCCTTCAGCCGAGAGCATCGTCCGTTTCGCGCCGGGCACCTCGGCGGCGGACATGACGAAGATCGTCACCGACGCGGGCGGCGACGTGGCCACGGTGATGCCCGAGATCTCGGCCGTTGCTGTCCGCACCGACAGCGCGAGTTTCGACAGCAACGTCGAAGCGGACCCGAAGGTCAACTCGGTGTTCGTCGATCGCTACATCTCCTGGGGACCCACGGACGAGCGCGCACCCGCCTCTGGCTCTGTGTCGTCGCTCTTCATCCCGAAGAACAAGGCCTCTTCGTTCCCGGATCCGCTGCACAACGCTGCCGCTCCCAACGCCGAGGGAATAGTGCAATGGGACGACAACCGCATGAACGTCCCGAGCGCGTGGCGGAAGACGAAGGGCGACAAGTCGATCGTTGTCGCTGTGCTCGATACCGGTGTCCAGGGCGGCACGAAGGAGCTGCGCGACAACTTTGACGCGAGGACGTCCGAGAACGCCCTCGACTGCAGGTCGATCATTCGAGATTACGGCCTCGGCTTCCTCACGGACAACGGGATTCTCGATGAGTGCCGCAACGGCGACCGCGACGGTCACGGAACCTGGGTTGCGAGCCGGATCGGGGCTGCGGCGAACGGATTCGGATCGAACGGCGTCGCACCAAACGTGACCATCCGCAGCTACAAGGTATTAGCCGGCGATTGGGGCGGACTTACGAGCTGGATCGTCGACGGCATGGTCGATGCCTGCCGTGACCGCGCCGACATTCTCAACATGTCCATCGAAGGCTACGACGATCCCACGCTCGACTCCGATGCCCAGGACTACCTGCTCTGGGCCGACGCGGTCAACTACTGCCGTTCGCGCGGAACGGCGATCATCGCCTCGGCCGGAAACGAGCACGTACGAATCGACCGCACCAACGTCAGCGTCGCGGGCCAGAGGTTCGTCGGTGCCGGTCAGGTCGCCAGCGACTCGAAGGGCATCGGGACGGTCTACCCGGGCGACGAATCGCTCCAGCCCTACGTCACCGACCTGCGCGGGATGCTGCTGGTGCCGGGCGGACTGCCTGGTGTGATCCTCGCCTCGGCGACCGGAAACGAAGTCGTCAACGCACCCGACGCCGATCCCTCGGTTCGCTGGCCGGCGAAGTGGNNGGAGCGAGGAAGTTCAACATTCCGCTCTTCGACGGCGGCACGGGTGACGTCCTCGCCGGCGGATACGGCTCTCTCGCCGCCGTCGATCCGAACTCTGCGTACTGCACCGACCCCTCTACCGCAGCCTCGTACAATTCGGCCTGCTTCACCATCGCCGGACAGGGCTTCGCCTGGTCGCAGGGAACCTCGATGGCCGCTCCCAACCTGGCCGGAGTCGCAGTGCTCGTTCTCGCGACACACCCCTGGCTGAAAAACCGGCCCGATGCGTTGCTCGACCGCTTGGAGCGGACAGCTCGAGACGGNNTACTGCCACCTCGACTTCAAGCATCCGATCTCGTCCAGCGATGCCTACGGGGCGGGCATCGTCGACGCGGGATCGGCTGTCTCCTAGTCCTCTCCCGCTCAGCCGGCGACCGGGGCAGCACCCTCGGCTTCTTGCGCCGAGCCCTCGTGCTCTTCCTCGAGCAGGGCGACGTTTCCCCTCGGGTGCACGCGTCTGAAGTCGGCGAGCGTGGTCTCCCAGTTCTCGAGCATCTTCCTGGCTCGAGGCGAGCCGGTGAGCTCGAGGTGCTGCTCGAGCAGTGTGTGCAAGTTCGCCGCAGCCACTTCTCCCGGCGGTTCGGCGAAGACGAGGTCGGGGTTCATGCGAACGTCCAGGTGCCCGTGTGGGTCGTAGACGAAGGCCTGGCCGCCGCTCATACCGGCGCCGAGGTTACGCCCGAATTCGCCCAATATCACCACGGTTCCGGCGGTCATGTACTCGCAGGGATGCTCGCCGGTGCCTTCGACCACGGCGACGGTGCCCGAGTTCCTGACTGCGAAGCGCTCACCGACGCGCCCGGCGATGAACAGGCGACCGCCAGTCGCTCCGTAGAGCAGCGTGTTACCTGCCAGGACCGGATGCCCGGTAACTTCCGCCCCGGGCCGGATGACGATCGTGCCTCCGTTCATTCCCTTGCCGACGTAGTCGTTCGCCACCCCGACCAACTCGAAGCTGATCCCGTCGCTTAGATAGGCGCCGAAGCTCTGCCCCGCCGAGCCCTTGAAGCGAACGAGCACGGATCCGGGCGGAGCACCGAAACCGAAGCGCTCGCCGATGTCGCCGCCGAGACGGGCACCCACGGTGCGGTCGCCGTTTCTGATCTCGTACTCGAGCTCGAGCTCGACCTTGCGCTCGAGGATCTCGGCCGCGTCGGCCGAGAGCCGGTCGCCGAGCTCACCGCCTACCGAGTCGATCGGCAGCTCGCCGACAAAGCGCACAGGCCCCTCACCGGCATGCACGAGCAGCGGTGAGAGGTCGATCAGATCCTTGCGGGCGTCACCCGTCTTCTTCTGGCGGAGAAGGTCGGTCCGCCCGATCGCTTCATCAAGCGAGCGCAGCCCGAGCGCGGCGAGCTGGCGACGCACTTCCTCGGCGACGAAAAGAACGTAGCTGGCCACCTTCTCCGGCGTTCCGGTGAAGCGCTCGCGCAACTCGGGCCTCTGGGTCGCGATTCCTACGGGACAGCTGTCGAGATGGCAGGCGCGCACCATCAGACAGCCCTCGGCGAGCAGGAGCGCCGTCCCGAAGCTGTACTCGTCGGCCCCGAGCAAGGCCGCGACGATGACATCGCGCCCGGTCTTGAAACCGCCGTCCACGCGCACGCGCACGCGGCCGCGCAGCCCCTCGGAGACAAGCGCCTGCTGGGTCTCGGCCAGACCGAGCTCCCACGGTGCGCCCGCATTCTTGATCGAAGAGAGAGGGCTCGCGCCGGTGCCGCCGTCACAGCCGGCGATGTGCACGATGTTCGCCAGCGCCTTGACAACACCCGCGGCAACGATGCCCACTCCGGCTTCGGCGACCAGTTTGACCGAGACCTCAGCGCGCGGGTTGGACTGCTTGAGGTCGAAGACGAGCTGAGCCAGATCCTCGATCGAGTAGATGTCGTNNTGGCCGCCCTCGCCGGGCTTGGCTCCTTGCGCGATCTTGATCTGCAGCTCCTCGCCCGAGCGAAGGTAGGGCGGGGTGACGCCGAAGCGGCCGGAGGCGACCTGCTTGATGCTCGAGTTGTTGCGGGTCTTGTAGCGCTCGAGGGCCTCGCCACCCTCGCCGGAGTTGGAACGGGCGCCAATCATGTTCAGAGCGGCGGCAAGCGTCTCGTGCGCCTCCGCCGACAAAGCTCCCTGACTCATCGCGCCGGCGGAAAAGCGCCTGACGATCTCGGAGGCTGGCTCGACCGAGTCGAGCGGTACCGGAGCACCGGCCGAAACCAGCTCGAAGAGATCGCGCAGCTCGAGCGGCTCGCGCTCGTTGACCGTCTTGGCGAACTTCTCGTAGAGCTCCCAGCGCCCGTCACTGACCGCGCGGCGCAGGAGCAAGTTCGCGGCGTCCTCGCCGCTGTCGACGCTCTGGCGCAGGGCGCTGATGACCTCGCCGCTGGTCGCGTGCTGCTCGCCGTTCAGCCGCGCCTTGACGTTGCCGGGATTCTCGACTTCCGGCTCACGGGCGAAGGCGTCGGCGATTCGCTCCCAGGCGTCGGTCTCGAGCTCGACGAACCTGGCGCCACCCACCGCCGAGGACGTATTGGCGAAGGCAGCCTTCATCACCTCGTCGGCAAGCCCGACCGACTCGAAGATCTCGGCGCCGCGGTAGCTCGCCACATCGGAGATTCCCATCTTCGACATGATCTTGAGCACGCCGTCTTCGATCGCCGTGCGGAAGCGCATCTGGGCCGTGACCGCGTCGGGATCGTCGCCGCCGATCGTCCCGCTCTCGGCCAGCGAGCCGACCGTCTCGAGCGCCAGGCGCGGACAGATGGCGTCGGCGCCGTAGCCGAGCAGAGTGGCGAAATGGTGCGTCTCACGCGGCTCGTCGCTCTCGACGAGGATCGAGGCGCGAGTGCGCAACTCCGCCCTGACCAGGCGCTGGTGCACGACACCAACCGCAAGCAGGATCGGGATCGACGCGCGCTCGGTCGAGACCTGCATGTCGCTGATCAGGAGCAGCTGCTGACCGCTCTGGGCTGCCTCTGCGGCCTCGGTCGCCAGCCGCTCGCATGCCTGCTCCAGGCCCTCCTCGGCGCCGAAAGAGGCGTCGAGGCGAGTCGTCTCCAGAGCTTCGAGCCCATCCGGGTAGAGAAAGAAGCTCTCGAGCTCGGTCAGCCGCGCGGCCTCCGGCCCCTCGGTGAGGAGCGGAGCGCGGGCGCCTAGGCGGGTATTGAGGCTGAAGACGATTCGCTCGCGCAGCGAGTCGATCGGCGGATTGGTCACCTGAGCGAAGCGCTGCTTGAAGTAGGCCGGGAGCGGGCGGGCTCGGTTCGATAGCGGAGTGATCGCCGCGTCGTCTCCCATCGACGAGGTCGGCTCGTGGCCGGTCGCCCCCATCGGGCGCAGGATGATGCTCAGATCTTCGCGGGTGTAGCCGAAGGCGGCATGCCGGCGGGTTAGATCTTCGAACGGTCCGGCGAGCGGCTCGCCGACCGAGGCGCGGGTGATACCGTCGCGCAACCACCTTCCGTAAGGCCCGCGGGACGCCAGGTCGCTCTTGAGCTCTTCGTTCGAGAGCAGGCCGCCGCGGCTCGGGTCGACGGCGATCATCTGCCCGGGGCCAAGCTTCCCGTGCTCGACCGTCACGCCCTCCGGGATATCGACGAGTCCAACCTCCGACGCGCAGACCACCAGCCCGTCCGAAGCGGAGAGATAACGAAGCGGGCGCAGCCCGTTACGATCGAGCCTGGCGCCGACGATCTTGCCGTCGGTGAAGATGACACCGGCCGGACCGTCCCAGGGCTCGATCAGGCAGGCGTGGTAGCGATAGAAATCGCGCAGCGCGCCGTCGAGCTCGACCGCCTCCTCCCATGCCTCCGGTATGAGCATCGCCAGCGCATGCGGGATCTCGCGGCCGCCGCGCACGAGCAGCTCGAGCGCGTTGTCGAGCGTGCGCGAGTCGGCGCCTGGGTCCTCGATCGTCGGATAGAGCGACGCGTCGTTTGCGGTGCCGAAGTGGTGCTCGCGCGCGCGCATCCAGTTGACATTTCCGGCTAGAGCGTTGATCTCGCCGTTGTGGCAAAGCATGCGGAAGGGCTGCGCGCGCTCCCAGGTCGGGGTCGTGTTGGTGGCGAAGCGCTGGTGAAAGATGCCGAACGGGATCGCGATCTCGGGATTGACGAGGTCGGGATAGAAGGCGTCGAGCTGATCGGCGGCGCAGAGCGCTTTGTAGGTGACCATGCGGAAGGAGAGCGAGGCGATGTAGGCGTTCGCGCCCGAACGCTCGATTCGCTTACGCGTACGGACGGCCGCGAGCTCAACCTCGTCGTCGCTTGCGCCCGACGGTGCAACAAGATGTGCTTGGACGATCGTGGGCGCGCTTGCCCGGGCGCGCTCGCCAAGACGCGCGGGCTCGACCGGAACCTCGCGCCAGCCCGCGAAGCCGACGCCCTCCTCCGCGCAGGCACTCTCGATGGTCGCGCGGGCCGCCTCGTCGTACAGGAATACCATCGCCAGGCCTCCGTGAGGAGCCAGCGCGGGAGAGAGCGGAATGAGCACGCCTGCGCCGTCGCCGGTGAGCCGGTCGGCGTTGACCGCGCCACGATGCCGCACGCGCTTGAGCGCGGCGAGGATGAGATCGAGAACTCGCCGTGACGAACGCCCCTCGGCATCGGCGACGAAGCCGATTCCGCAGGCGTCCCGTTCGGTCGTTCGGTTGTTTATCTGGTAGAGCGAGCGCGTTGCCAAATTCTTCTCGGTCCTTCCTCGGAGAGAGTGAAAGCCGTCCTTTCCGGAATCGTCGATACCCGGAGCCTCGCCTCCCCTTCCTTGCCGGCCGGCGCGGAGGCGAGAAGACGCCGGCTAACGTTTACCAGCGCGTGTGATCACGATCGGCGCAGCCGAGCGAACGGTGACAGCCGTCGTCCCAGATGTAGGCGGTGTCGTTGCTGCGCTAGCCATCGGAGCCAAGACTATACCTCTTGAAGCGACCTCGATCCAAACGGTAGCGTACACGGTACAGGCCAGAAAATGCGTCGCGAAAGCATCTAGCCCTAGACCCCGTCCTCGCCGACCGCGAGAATCAGGGAATCATGGCAACTCCAGACCTAGATCCTGAACGAATCGGAGAGCTCCGCGGCTTCCTGTACGCGTTCGCAAAGCTCCATCAGGCGCTCACCATCTCCCGCTACGACTACGGCGTTCTCGTACTCGACGTCGAGGGCAGCGTCGAAGAGACCCTGCAGAACCATTTCGATGCGCTCGGGCAGAAGCTGAAGCCGCCGGTGAAGCACTGGCAGATGAAGCTGGACGAGCTCAAGCCGTGGGACCAGCCCGCGGAAGAGATATTCATGCGCTGGCTTCTCGCCGACGACGAGCTGCGCCAGTTCTACCGCACGCGGCGCGAGCGCGATCCGCGCCCGGGCGAAATCCACGTCGGGACGAACGACGTCGCTCGCAGCCTCCGCGAGCAGCTCGAAGCTCTACTCGGACGCGGGAAGCGGAAGGTCTGGGAGGTATCGGTGCACGCTCTCGTCGGCGCCAGCGATCGTTATCTGGCCACGCTCGACGATCACCTCGCCTTCGAGCTCGGCGACCGCATTTTGCTCGTCAGCTTTGCGATGTACCGCTGATCTCGCGCTCTCGGCCGGCGATTCCTCCCGGCCAGGCGCAGCTGGCCTCCGGAATCGCCTGACACCGCTGAACGCACTTCGCTCTCCGGCGAAGCACACTCAGCGGCGCCCCGAGAACGCGAGAGGCATCGGGGTCGAATCCGCCTCGCTCCATCTCGCTCTCTTCCTTGGCCGGCGTCGGGCGCGACCCCAGCGCCTTCCGCGCTTGACAGTCGCCGGGTGCTGTCGCCACACTGTTTCCTACGTATGAAGGCCAACTTTGCATCCCGTCTGCTCTCTCGCGGCGCGCGCGTGCTCGTCGGCCTCGTGACGATTACGGTCGTCGTTACCGTCGTCCCCCGCTAGGGGGAACGGATTTCACAGCGCGCCACGGCGCCACACACAGACCGACTAACGCCAGAAGTGCGTCTTCAGACGGCCAGGGCGACAGAGACGAGGAACGACGATGAGCGGCAACGCAGACCAATCTAACGCGGTAACCGGCGCCGGCTACAGGGTCGCCTGCCTGTCCGGCGGCGGAATCGGGCCGGAGGTGATGGCCGAGGCCACTCGCGTCCTGCAGGAGGTCGCCCGCCTGCACGGGTTCGAGGTCGAGGACGCGCACGTGCCCTTCGGAGCCGAGGCGCAGACCAGTCTCGGGCATCCGCTTCCGGCGCAGACCCGCGCCACCTATCGCGGTGCCGATGCCATTCTCGCGGCGAGCAGGCGCACACCCGCGCTCGAGGGCGTTCGCGCCGAGCTTCAGCTGGTAGCCGAGCTACGCCGGGCCGGGTTCGCTCCCGACGGCGACGTCGCCATGCTCAACCCGCTCTCGAGTGGCCACGAGGAGTGGACGATCGCTCGCGCCTTTCTGCTCGCCCGGCACCGGCGCGGGCGTCTTTCCTCGGTCGGCGGCAATCGCGAGCGGCGCCTGCTCGTCGAACGAATCGGGGCGGACTGGCCGGAGATCGAGATCGAGCACCTGAGCGTCGCTGCGGCGCGGTTGATCGTTGCGACCGATCCGTCTCAGCTCGATGTCGTGTTCGCCGGGGAGGAGACGGCCGGAGATCTCGCCCGCGAGGCGGAGGAAAAGACTCTGGTCGCCGCCGAAGCCGATCTGGCCTCGAGCGGTCCCAGCCTGTTCGGCCCGACCCACCAAACGGCGAGCCGGATCGCCGGCTTGGGCGTCGCCAACCCGAGCGGGATGCTCGTCGCCGTCTCGCTCCTACTCGCCGAGGGACTCGGTGAGCGCACTGCGGCGGCCACGCTCGACCAGGCGATACGCGAAGCACTACGCAAGGGAGCGCGAACTGCGGATATGGTCAAGGCGGGAGTCGCCGCGACCACGCGCGAATTCACCGAAAACGTTCTTGCCGAGCTCCCGCGCGCTCGCCAGGACAACGATCTTTCTACGGAGGAACTCAGATGACCAGGATGACAGGAGCTGACGCCATCATTCGCTCGCTGGAAGCCGAGGG
>PMMN01000086.1:0-7350 GCA_003162235.1 Actinomycetota bacterium
GCCTCGATCAGGTCGTCGTCGACGATCAGGGCACCGCGAGCGGCGTTGATGATGCGGACGCCGTCTCGCATCTTGGCGAATGCTTCCTTGTTGAGCATGCCGGTCGTTTCCGGCGTTCGCGGAGCGTGCAGCGTCAGGAACTCCGCCCGGGCATAGAGGTCGTCGAGAGACTCCATCCGCTCGACGCCGAGCTCGCGAAAGCGTTCCTTCGATACGACGGGGTCATAGGCGATGATGTGCATGCCGAGACCGGCTGCCTTGCGGGCGACCTGCTGGCCGATCTTGCCGAGGCCGACGATGCCGAGCGTCTTTCCGGCCAGCTCGATGCCCTTCCATTTGGAGCGCTCCCACTTGCCTTGCTTGAAGGCCGCGTAGGCCTGTGGGATGTTGCGCGCCAACGCGAGCAGCATTCCGATCGTGTGCTCGGCGGTGGAGACGACGTTGGAATCGGGGGCGTTGGCGACGATGATTCCTCGTCTTGTCGCGGCTACCACGTCGACGTTGTCGACTCCGACGCCCGCGCGTCCGATGACGCGCAGGCGTGTTCCCTTTTCGATCAGGTCGGCGGTGAGCTTGGTGGCCGAGCGAATGATGATCGCGTCGTAGGCACCGATCTTCTCCGCCAGATCTCCTTCGAGATCGACATCGACGTCGAAACGCTCCTTGAGCATCTCGATGCCGCCGTCGGCGATCTTCTCTCTAACCAGGACCTTCGCTCGCTCGCTCACCGCGCCTCCCCTTCTTTCTATTGTTCGAAAGCGGCCAGCGCGCTTGTTACGGCCGCGCCGCGATTGACATTCACACCCATATCGACCAGCACGAGCTCGACGGCGGTGAGAGCCGTGACGATGTCGAAGATGTCGTAATAGCCGATATGGCCGATGCGGAAGATCTTGCCCTTGAGAATGCCCTGGCCTCCCACGATCTGGACGGCGTGGCTATCTCGCATGGTCGAGACGATCTTCTGCCCGTCTACTCCTTCAGGTGCCCTCGCCGCGGTGACGACGGCCGAGCGGTCTTCATCGGGCGAGAAGAGCTCGAGCCCCATCGCCTTGATACCGGCGCGACAGGCGCGACCGAGTTTTCGATGAAGCTCGTAACGCGTTTCGAGACCTTCCTCGAGCATCATCCCGAGAGCGACGTTCATTCCGAGGATCAAGGTCACCGCCGGTGTGAAGGCGGTTGTCTCGTTGCCGAGCGCCTTGAGAGCGGCCGGCCAGTTGAGGAAGAAGCTCGGGCAGCGCCCGGGCTCCTCACTCGCAGCCCTGGCTGCGTCCGAAATCGAGACGGCTGCCAGTCCGGGCGGAAGCATGAGCGCCTTCTGTGACCCGACGACCACGACATCCAGACCCCAGGCATCGGTCTCGACCGGGATCGCTCCCATACTCGAGACCGCGTCGACGACAACCAGAGCGCCGTGCTCCTTGGCGACCGCGGCCAGCTTCTGGATATCGGCCACGACACCGGTCGACGTCTCCGAGTGAGTCAGGTAGACGGCCTTGGCAGGTGCCTTCTCAAGCGCAGCCGCCAGCTTGGCGGGGTCGGGAGTAGCTCCCCACTCCTCCTTGATGTGCTCGACTTCGAGCCCATAGGCGTCGGCGATCTTGGCCCAGCGCTCGCCGAAGTTTCCGGCCGAGTGGACGATCACGCGATCGCCCGGTGCGTTGATGTTGGAAACCGCTGAATCCATGCCGCCGGTGCCCGAAGCGGCGAACATGATCACGTCGTTCTTTGTCTTGAAGACCTCTTTGAGCCTCTCGCTGCATTCGACGAAGGCTCGGCGGAAGTCCGCGCCACGGTGGTGGATGATTGGCTCGGCCATCGCCAGCAGTACCTCGGGCGGTACAGGGGTCGGGCCGGGCGTCATCATGTATTTTTTCTCTGGCATGGGGTGAGAACGCTAACCCACCCGTGCGACAGCCCCCTGGTCAGCCTGAATCAGACCGCCTGCGGGGCAAAACCGATCGCCTTTTTCAGCCGCTTCGAGATACCCGCTTGCGCCGCGGCTCCAAGACCGTTTTTGCGCACAACCAAGCCGTTTATTCATCGACTCCGGTACCGGCGCGCGGGGCGTTCGCCGTCATCCACGGGTAGAGCCCGACCCGAACTCGGCGGCAAAATACGCGCAGGTGTGCGGGTTAACACAGCCGCCTCTGCCAGCTCCTACGAGTGTCCGGACAGAGTTCGTCCCTTCCGCCCTGAGGGAAGAGCGCTTATCGCGGTAAGCGACGACCCCGAACGCTCTCGGGAATCCTCTGGACGGCTACTCGCCGATCGCCTTGAGCAGCACGCGCTTGCGCCGGCGACCGTCGAACTCGGCGTAGAAGACCTGCTCCCAGGGACCGAGGTCGAGACGGCCGCCCGTGATCGCGAGCACGACCTGATGCGCCATCAGCTGACGCTTGAGGTGGGCGTCGGCGTTGTCCTCACCGACGTTGTGGCGATAGCCGGAGACCGGCTCGTGCGGAGCGAGGCGCTCGAGCAGGTCGTCGATGTCCTGGATCAGCCCGGACTCGTCGTCGTTGACGTATACGGCCGCGGTGATGTGCATCGGGTTGACCAGGCAGAGCCCCTCCCGGATCTCCGAGCGGCTGACGAACTCCTGGACGCGATCGGTGATGTTGATGTAGTCGCGCCGGTGCGGCGTCTCGAACCAGAGCTCTTCGCGAGCGCTCTTCATAGCGAGACGGGTCGCGGCCGACTGACGATTTCGAAAGCTCGTCCTACCACTCGGCAGGTCCGGTCGGCCCTCGCCCTGAGATGTTCCGGAAGAGAACCCTGAAGAACAGACGTAGAAACCTCATTCGCGGACAATATCGCAGCCCGCTGCCACCCGTGAGCAGGCCGCGCGTCGCGCCGGATCGTCACGCACTACGCTGTGCACTCCATGACCGGCGTATCTCGCGAGCTCCTAGGCGCCGCCCGGCGCGAGCTCGCCCAGGGAAGACCTCGCGCGGCACTGAAGAAGCTCGCGCGGGCGCGCAAGACACTGCTCGTTCTCAAAGATTTCTACGGTCTGGAGAAGTTGCTCGAGCTGGCGCGAGAGATCGAGGCGACGGTACCGGGAGACGCACGAGCCGCCGGACGTCTGATCGAGACAACGGAGCATGACCTCCGGCTTCACTCTCGAGGCCGTTCTCCCCAGCAGATCGAGGAGGAAGCGAAGGAGGAGGAGAAAGATCGCGCCCGGAAGGCGAGAGATCGTTACCTCGCCGCAGAGCCGAAAAAGAAACCGCCCTCCCCTCGCCAGTACAAGCGAACCGTATACATCGGCCTCGCGGCCGCGGCCCTTCTCGTCGGCTGTTGGGTGTGTATCGCGATCTTGTCCAGGGCGCAGCTCTGGCCGCCCTGGCAGCTGAATTGTCACGGGCGACTCTCCGGCTCGCCTACCTGGTCGCCTGACGGCAGGTACATCGCCTACGCCAGCAGCGGCTGCTCGAATCACATCTACGTGATATCCGCCGCGGGCGGTACTGCCCGTAAAATCACGGACGGGTCAGGAGAGCAACCGGCTTGGTCACCGGACGGACGGACGATTCTCTACCGGTCGTCGTCGGGCTTCTCCGTCGTACCCGCCGCGGGTGGGAAATCCCGCCTGCTTCGATCCGACGACGGCGCCTACGCCGCCGCCTGGTCACCGAACGGACGACGCATAGCCTTTACGCACGGCCTTATCGGCGATCGCTTCGCGCTTTCCTTCAGCTCGACGCTTTACGTGATGGACAGCAACGGAGGCCACGTACGACGTCTTCTCGGGCATTCGTGCAACCCCGGCACTCCGGCCTGGTCGCCGGACGGAGCGAAGCTCACCTTCACCTGTGACAGCGGGCTCTTCGTGATGAGACTCAGCGATGGAAAACTTCAGCGAATCGAAGCCGGGAACTTAGCGAAGGACGCGTATTCGACGGCCTCCGATTCGCTGACGCCCAGCTGGTCGCCAGACGGCCGGACGATCGCCCTCTCGGGCGGAATCTGGGGCGTCGAGCTAATTCGGATAGACAGGACCGCGAAGCCGAAAACGATCGTGGATGGCTCCTTCTCCTCCGTTATCGTTGCCGCCTGGTCGCCGGACGGTCGACGTCTGGCTTACTCGATCNNCCGCCGGCAACACCGGGAGTTACGGTGACCTCTACGTGATCAACCGAGACGGCAGCAACCCCATACTCTTGGTTAGCTTCTAGCCGATGCCACGCTCATCCGAAGAGATCCTCGGCCCGGCCAGAACCGAGCTCGCCCGGGGAAGGCCTCGCGCCGCGCTGAAAGAGCTGGAGCAGGCGCGCGCCGAGTTGCTGGCGAACGCCGATCTGGACGGATTGAAGGAGCTGCTCGAGCTTGCGCGCGCTATCAAGACACTCGCTCCGGCCGACACGAAGGCACGCGAGCGCCTGCTCGCGGCGACCGAAGAGGGAATCGAATCGCTCGCGCCCGGGACGGTCGTCGAGCTCGCCGAAACACCCTCGGAGCGGACACCCCCTGCCGAGCCGCGAGTCTCCTTCACTCCCTACGGCCTGGTCTCGACCGAGCAAATCTTCGCCCCCGCGCGCGCCGAGATCGAGCGCCAGAACACACGCCGCGCGCTACGTCTGCTCGAGAAAGCACGGCGCAAGCTGCTGGCCCGCGCCGATGTCGACGGACTCGGCGAGTTGATCGAGCTGGCGCAGCGGTTGCCGATCGCCAAACCGCGCCACGCAGCCCGGCAAAAACGCCTTGTCGACGCCACGCAGCAGAACGTCCGCTACCTCGGCCGCCGCAACGCCATCAAGGCAGGCGAGACATGGAGCGACCCCTTCGCCACCGCCCGGCCGAAGACGAAGCTTCCGACGCTGCCCCCGATGACGAGGCGCGAGAAGCTGATCGCCGCCGCCATCGTTGTCGTCTTGGCCGGGGGGATCACGACCTGGGCGCTGGTCAAGCGAGCGCCGCAGCGAGCCGTGCACGCGATCCAGTGCCCGACTGGGCAGCAGGGCTCGCCCACCTGGTCGCCTGACGGCAAGCAGATCGCCTTCGCCAAGAACGGCGAGTGCGGCACCCAGATCATGGTCATGCCGGCAGCAGGCGGCCCGCTGCGAACGGTCACGAGCCACTTCGGGGAACTGCCGGACTGGTCGCCCGATGGGCACGAGATCCTCTATCGATCGAAAGATGGGTTTTCGGTAGTGGCGGTGCCCGGCGGCGAGCGACGCCTGATTCGTGAGGACGACGGCGATATGGGCGCGAGTTGGTCTCGTGACGGCGAATGGATCGCGTTCACCCATGGAAAGTTGCCCCTTACCGACCTCTCGGGCGCGATCTATCCATACAAGTCGACTCTCTATGTGATGCGTCGAGACGGACGCAAAGCGACGCGAATTATCGGTCACGCGTGTGATCCCGGGACGCCAAGCTGGAGACCGGGTAGCGGGGAATTGAGCTTCGCATGTTCAGGCCATTTCTCCGGCATCTACGTCTACCGCCAAAGTGACGGCAAGCTACTGCGGTTCGCCAGCGTGCCGTTTGATAACACTGCATACGTTCCACGGAACGTGAGTTGGTCTCCCGACGGCCGAGAGGTCGCCTTCGGTCGAAACGGGGTCGAGGTGGCGTCGAGAAAAACCGACACATCCCCAGGCGACCTTCTCCCCCCGCCGATCGCCCAAGTCGGTCTCCCAGGTTCTGCGACGATCGACGTCGCCTGGTCGCCGGACGGAAAGCAGATCGCCTTCTCGGTTATTAATTCCGGTTCCGATGACGGTCTCTACACGATCGACCGCGACGGTAGCCATCGCCGGCGCCTCGTCGCCTTCTGAAAACGGCTTAGCTACCCAACTTCGCTCGTACCAGCTCGCTGACGACCTTGGCGTTGGCCTTGCCCTGGGTCTCCTTCATCACTTGACCGACGAAAAAGCCAAGCAGGCCCTCCTTGCCGCCGCGGTACTGCTCGACCTGACCGGGGTTGGCGGCGAGGATGCGCTCGATCAGCGGCTCGAGCTCACGTGCGTCAGAGATAGAGCTCTCCGAGATGAAATCGATCGCCGCGAAACTAGACGATCCGCTGGCACCAACCCCTTTGATGAAATCAGCGGCCGGGATGCTCGAGCGCTTCTCGATCAGCTTTGCGAACTCGCTTGGGTTGACCGCGTTGGGATCGACGCCGGCTGCCGCAAGCTGGTTCATGAGCACGTTCGCGGCTTCTTTCGGCTCGGCTCCCGCTTCCACGAGCGCGGTATATAGAGCGTCCCGTCCGCTAACCACGAGCTCGAGCGCCGTCTCGTAGCCGAGCACCGGCTCGAGCCGCGCCAGGCGTGCGCCGGGCAGCTCCGGAATCTCCGCCGTAAGCCTTTCGATCAGCTCCAGCTCGGGCTCGTAGGGCACCAGGTCGGGCTCGGGGAAATAGCGGTAGTCCTGCGCCTCTTCCTTGGAGCGGTGCGCGGTCAGCGTGCCCGAGGCGGCGTCGAAGTCGTAGGTGTCCTGGCTCACTTCGCCGCCCGACTCGTAGAGCTCGATCTGGCGCTTGATCTCGGCCTCGATGCCGCGGCCGATGAAGTTNNACCGTCTGGCGCAGCAGCTGTAGAAAGCGCTTGGCCTCCTCGGCCGAGTGGATATCGGGCTCCGAGACGATCTCCATCAAAGGCGTGCCGCCGCGGTTGAAGTCCACCAGCGAGTGCTCGGCGCCGACGATGCGTCCCTCCACCCCACCGACGTGAACGGTCTTGGCCGCGTCTTCCTCGAGGTGGGCCCGGTTGAGGCGGATCTCGCTCGCTCCCTCGGGGCCGGGCACGACGAGGCGGCCGCCGACGCAGAGAGGCGCCTCGTATTGAGAGATCTGGTAGCCCTTGGGTAGGTCTTGGTAAAAGTAGTTCTTGCGCGCGAAGAGCGCCCGCTCGTTGATCTTGCAACCGAGCGCCAGCCCGAGCTTGATCGTCCACTCGATCGCNNACGTTCGGCTCCAGCCCGAAGGACGTCTCGCAGCGGCAGAACATCTTCGTCCGCGTCTTCAACTCGACGTGGACCTCGAGCCCGATCACCGCTTCCCATTCACTCATGCGCTCTCCTTCAGCCGCGGCGGCACGAAGTCGAACGCGAGCGCCCGCTCGAGCGCGTACGCGGCGCGGAAGAGCTTGTTCTCGGAGAACTGCGGCCCGGTCAGCTGTAGCCCGACCGGCAGCCCCTCCGAGAGCCCGCAGGGAATCGAGAGCCCCGGCAGACCGGCCATGTTCGGCGGGATCGTGAGGAGNNAAGCGCATAGGTGCCGATCATGATCCGGCGCTTGGGCTCGTCGCCGAAGCCCTCGTCGCGGCTGCGCTCGTACATCTCGATCAGGCTTTCGGCTCCCTTGGCGCGGTGGCCGTAGCGGACGCCGTCGTAGCGGGC
>PMMN01000086.1:7382-7516 GCA_003162235.1 Actinomycetota bacterium
TCGACCGTGGTCGAGTCGAGCGGGTCACGCCCGGCGATGATCCGGTAGAGGAGCGCAGAGTCGCGCACGTTCTTCGTGATCGGGCCGACCTGGTCGAGGCTGGAGGCAAAGGCGATGATGCCGTAGCGCGAGAC
>PMMN01000100.1 GCA_003162235.1 Actinomycetota bacterium
GTGCGGACGAACACCAGCGCCAGGCCGCGCTCGCCGGCTAGTTCTTCGACTAGCTTTTCGACTTTGGCGTCGGCCGTGACGGAAATAAAGCGGTGCTCGACCTTGTCGTCGCTGCTATCGACGATCGGCGCTGTCTCGAAGCGCGACGGATCGCGTGTGTACGAGTGCGCTAGCTCACCGACCGCGCCGTCGAGAGTCGCCGAGAAGAGCATCGTCTGGCGTTCGCGGGGAAGCCGCTTGAGCAGCCGCTCGACCTGGGGCTTGAAGCCCATGTCGAGCATGCGGTCGGCTTCGTCGAGGACGAGGATCTCGACCTGCTCGAGCGAGACTAGTTTCCTCTCGACCAGGTCCTGCAAGCGACCGGGCGTGGCAACCAAAATCTGCGCAGTGTGCGCTCTCTTGGCCTGCTCGCGCAGCGGCGCTCCGCCGAAAACCGCGGCGACTCGCAAGCCGTTCACACGAGCGAGCGGCACGATCTCATCGGTCACCTGCCCGGCGAGCTCACGGGTCGGCACGAGCACCAGCGCCGCGGGCTGAGACCGGTTGCGACTGACTCGTGCGACGATCGGCAGGGCGAAAGCGAGCGTCTTGCCCGAGCCGGTCGGGGACTTCGCGAGCACGTCGCGGCCCGCAAAGGCATCCGGGAGCACGAGCTCCTGGACCGGGAAGGGTCGCTCGATACCGCGCTCGGCCAGCGCCTGCTCGAGTTGCACGCTAACGCCGAGCGTGCGAAAGGACTGCTCATACATTGTTCAAACTCCTTGGTTTCGGGTTCGAGATCTTCGACTCGAAACCACACAAGGAGGAACGAGAGGCTAAATCCCACAGAGCGGCGAACCGCCGTCCGTGCTGTGACAGTAGCAGAAGTGGGGGTGTCTAGACGTGCTACGGTGGGAAAAGACCACGTACGAGTGCGGTTTGCGCGCAGGCGCCTTCTCCCACTCCGCACAGGAAAGAAGGTGCATTCTCGATGGCAAGCGAAGCTGTGAAGCGGGTCGCAGCATTTCACGCGCATGACTTCGCCGCCCACGACGATTGGTCGAAGAACGCCTCTTCTACAAGCAACCCCAGGGCCGACTCTTAATCCGATGGCCAAGGAAGAGAAGATCGAGTTCGAGGGCGAGGTAGTTGAGGCGCTGAGCAACGGGAAGTACCGGATCGCGCTCGACAACGGCCACGAGACCCAGGGCTACACCGCAGGGAAGATGCGCCGCTACCGGATCCGCATCCTGCCAGGCGATCGCGTCAAGATCGAGCTCTCTCCCTACGATCTCGGGCGCGGGCGCATCGTTTTCCGGTTCCGATAACTTCCGGCGACCGCCCGATTCCAACCCAGCATCGCGAGTCGCCATGACATCGCGTCCGGGTCGGTGCCTAGCTTTCCTCGGGAAATAGAAAGGGTCTGGCTGACCCTCGTTCCCGGGAGGAACTCATGCTTGTCTTGCCGCTTGCGGTCGTGACCATCCCGTTCATCCATGGAAAGCCGATCAACATCTGGGGCGGGATCCTGCTCGGGATCCTGCTCGTCTTTCAGCTGCTTACGGGTCTTCGCGTGATCAAAGTCCCGAACCGCGTCCACCGCTGGAACGGCATCGCCATCTTCACCATCGCGGCAGCGCACGCGGTGATGGGCTTGATGGTCTGGTTCGACGGCTGGATCTACTAGATACGAGGGGTCGAGGCGTATCGTCAGATGGTCATGGCGACTCGACTTCCGATACGCGGGCGGGGTTTGCGTCCGAGCGCGCTCCTGCTGATCGCCGCGTTTGTGATCGCCGGTTGCGGCGGTTCGGGACACCCGAGCGAGAAGGCGGCGCCGACCGCCACAATCGGAACTCTGGTGCGGGGAACGCGGCCGTCGAGCCCCGCGACCTTCATGGGGCCTGTGCGGCAGGTTCGGGCTGGCGGAATTCTGATCGGCTACCGCCAGTTCGGGAGCGGGCCACCGCTCGTGCTGATCGCCGGCGAGGCCTCGTCGATGAGCTACTGGGGATACGAGCTACCACGCCGGCTAAGCGAGCACTTCCGCGTGACGGAATTCGACAACCGCGGTGTCGGCTACTCGACCGACCAGCCCAAGCGGCCGCTCTCGATCGAACTGATGGCCGACGACACGGCCCGGTTGCTGGGTGCGCTCGGGATTCCGAAGGCGATCGTGGTCGGCTGGTCGACCGGCGGCGAGATCGGGCTCTCCCTCGTTGAGCACCATCCGGGCAGGCTGCGCGCTCTGGTGGTGTCGGGTGCCACGGCGGGCGGACCGACCGAGGTCGATTCGAGCTCGCACTCGGGCTCGCTGCTCGACTCTCTCTTCCCCGCCTCCGCACGCCCGGCCGAGCTCGCCTACTTCGCCGGTATCCTCGCGATGCCGATCGAGAAAGTCGGACGCAAGATCGTGGAGCGCCAGGCGGCCGGCGAGCGCCGCTTCGCCAAGACGAACGAGACCTACAACGGTTTGAGCAGTATCGACGTGCCGGTGCTGGTTACCGCCGGGAGCCTCGATGGGATCGTTCCGCCGGCGAACGCTCGGCTGATCGCCGCGCGCATTCCCCGCGCTCGCCTGGTGATCTTCCCCGGTGCGGCCCACATGATGATGTTCCAGGACATGGACCGTTTCGTCGGGCTGGTAGAACAGTTCGCCTCGGCCGGTCGCTGAGTTTGCGTCTGACGTCCGCTAGGTCGGTAGGACGTAGAAGGCGATCGCGCTGTACTGAAGCGCGACCGCGACGACGATGAGCAGATGGAAGATCTCGTGGTAGCCGAACACGGCCGGGAAAGGATCCGGCCGCTTGAGGCCATAGATGACCGCGCCGACGCTATAGGCGATTCCGCCCGCGAGGATCAGGAACATGCAGGCGAGCCCCGCTCCCGAGGCGACCTCGGGCATGGCGACGACCCCGACCCATCCGAGCGAAATGCCGGCCACCACCGCTATCCATTTCGGGGCGGCGATCCAGAACAGCCGGATGAAGATGGCGACTCCGGCTCCGGCCCAAACGATCGCCAGTACCACTGTTTGCCAGGCGCCGTGCAGCACCAGCAGCCCGACCGGCGTGTAGGTGCCCGCGATCAGGCAGTAAATGCCGGCGTGATCGAGGCGGCGCAGCCAGGCCCGCCACCTCGGCGTCCAGGTCGGGCGATGGTAGAGGGCGCTGGCGCCGAACATCATTACGACGCTGGCCGCGAAAGCCGTGGCAGCCACGCGCGCCCGGCCCGTCTCGGCTTCGAGCACGAGCGCAACGCCGACGGGCACCGAGACTACGAATGCCCACTGATGGAAAACGCCACGTAGGCGCGGCTTCTCTCTTGCGGCCGCTTGCATCTCTCCAGGTTAAGCCGATGTCGCTCGGCTCGCTGCTGTTACCGGTCCTGAACCGGCTTGACCAGGAAGGCGCCGCCAGTGCGCTCCGCCGCGACTACGGCTTCGCTCAGACTTGGCGGCGCCTTCTCGACTAAGTCTTCGTCAACCTACGACGCGTACGTTCGTCGCCTGCGGGCCTTTCGGGCCTTCGGTCGCTTCGAACTCGACACGAGCGCCCTCGGGAAGGCTCTTGAAGCCCTCGCCGTCGATACCCGTATGGTGGACGAACAGGTCCTTGCCGCCGTCTTCGGGCGTAATGAACCCGTAGCCCTTGTCGTTGTTGAACCACTTGACGGTTCCGGTTGCCATGAACTCACCTCCTTGCCAGCTCGCGAACAAGCAAGGAACGCGAGTGAGACGCATCCCGGTACTCGTCCTTCGATCGCCTTCAACATTACAGCTCCGAGACCGCCTGTGCACCCGGAATTACGCACGAGAGCGTAAATCCCGAGTCGAGGGGCTCGCTGGACGAAAGGCATACTTCAGCATTCGCCGATGGCGGAGGACCCACGACATCAGACCGAGACGTGCCGGCGCACGGCCTGATAGCGCTTGCCGTAAGACGCGCAACACTGCTTTCGTTGAGCGCGTTCGTGCTCGGGATCCGGGGTGGAAAGATCCGCACCGGTCGAAGCGACTTCGTTACAGATATTGAGCGCAATCGATCGACCCGTAGCTGACACCGTCTTGGGGACGCCCGTAGCGGGCCCTCGTGCGTCCCTTCTCCCCTGTACTCGACGACAACGAAAACGCCGGCCGCGATCATGTGATCGATCTCGGCCCGGCCGTCGGGAGCGGTTAGGAAGCGACGCTCGGTCGCGATTCCTCGAGCGCTTCTCCATCAACCATCATGCCGAAGTCCTCGGCGGCGCCGGCCCCGGCGGGTTGAGCGCGCTCCTGCAGCGGTATCTCGCGCAGAAAAAGCGTGATCAGGAAGCCGGCGACGGCAAAGGGAATCGCCCATAGAAAGACGGAGTGGATCGAGTGCGAGAAAGCCTCGATCAGCCCGTGGTGAACCTGCGGCGGAAGTCTCCGCAACTGGGCTGGGGTCATGTGCAGGAGGTTGGCTCCGGCGATGTGCGCGGCGCCGCCGCGCGGTATCAGCCGGGGCATCCAGTAAGCGAGCCGGCTGGCAAAGATCGCGCCGAAGATCGCCAAGCCGAAGACGCTTCCCATCGAGCGGAAGAAGGTGGACGAGGAGGTCGCCACGCCGAGATCGCGGTACTCGACCGCGTTCTGCACCGCCAGCACGAGCACCTGCATGACCATTCCCATGCCGAGCCCGAGCACGACCATATAGACCGACAAACGCAGCGAGCTGGTTGAGGGGCCGAGACGCGAGAGCAGGAAAATGCCCACCGCCGTCACCGCCATGCCCACGACTGGGAAGATCTTGTAGCGCCCGATCCTGCTGATCGTGCGACCCGAGACGATCGAGGTGATGAGCATGCTCGCCATCATCGGCAGCAGGCGCAGACCCGAGCTCGTCGGCGAGACGCCGTGCACTATCTGTAGGAAGAGCGGCAAATAGACGATCGAGCCAAACATCGCCAGGCCGACGATGAAGCCGGCGCTCGAGGCGGCGTTGAAGATCACGTTACGGAACAGGTGCAGCGGGATGATCGGCTCGGCGGCGCGACTTTCCTGCAGCAGGAAGAGCGCTATCAGAACGGGTCCCGCGACGAATAGCCCGATGCTCGAGTCCGAGCCCCACGCCCACTCGGTCCCGCCAAGCGTCAGCGCCAGCGTCAGCGCCGTGGCGCCGAGCGATAGAAGCACGGTGCCGAGGATGTCGATCCGGTGCGCGACACGACGCCTCGGAAGGTGTAGTACGGCTCCGACCACGAAGAAGGCCAGCGCTCCCACCGGCAGGTTGACGTAGAAGACCCAGCGCCAGGAGAAGTTGTCGACGAAGAAGCCGCCGAGCAGCGGCCCGGCGATGCTCGAGATGGCGAACACGCCACCGATGTAGCCCTGGTAACGACCGCGCTCGCGCGGCGGCACGATGTCGCCGATGATCGCCATCGCTCCCACCATCAGGCCGCCGGCGCCGAGCCCCTGCAGCGCCCGGAAGGCGATCAGCTCCAGCATGCTCTGCGACAGCCCGCAGAGCGCGGAGCCGATCACGAAGAGGACAATCGCGAACTGGAACAGGCGCTTACGTCCGTAGAGGTCGCCCAGCTTGCCGTACAGCGGCATCGAGACGGTAGAGGTGAGGATGTAGGCGATGACCACCCAGGTGTAGTGATTGAGACCGCCGAGATCGCCGACGATCGTCGGCAGCGCCGTCGAGACGATCGTCTGGTCGAGCGCCGCCACGAGCATGCCGAGCATCAGCCCGCTGTAGACGAGCATGATCTGGCGATGAGTGAAGTGGAGCTGCTCGTTCACTTGCCCACGACCTCCGCACTGCGCANNGATCGAGCGCGGTCAGCACCTCGGCCAGGAATGCGCGCTGGTGCTCGTGCGCAAGCGCAACGATCTCGCGCCCGGCTTTGGTGATCGCAACGGTCGTCGAGCGCCGGTCGCTGGTCGAACGCCGCCGCTCGGCCGCCCCGACCGCTTCCAGCTTGTCGACCAGGCGCGTGACGGTGCTCTCGTCGAGGCTGAGCACTGCGGCGAGCTCGCTGATCCGCGGCTCACCGCACTCCGAGAGCAGGATCAGTGCGTGCAGCTGCCCGCCCGAGAGCCTGCCCGCCAGCTCCGGGTGCAGCGATGAAGAGAGCTTCCGGCTCATGATTCTGTGCCCGAGCTCGAGCCAATGGCGAGTGAGCTCGTCGGCCTGCCGGTCGATCAAAGCGGAATCGTTCTTCGAGANNAGTTACACGATCGATATCGCCGCCGTCGCCGTTCTCAGCGTCATCGCCAGGCTTCCCTGGGTACTGCTGGTTCACGCGGGTCCCTCGAGTGACTCGTTCTTCTACTACCTCGGCGCCAAGTCGATAGCGGCCGGGCACGGCTACGCGGTCCTCCACCACCCGACGGCGTTCTTCCCGGTCGGATGGCCCGCTTTTCTCGCCGGGCTCTTCCTGATTACCGGACCGTCGTTCGCTGCGGTGAAGGCGCTCAACCTCGTTCTCTGGGCTCTCACGACCGGACTCGTCTACGTCCTCGGGCGCCGGCTCGGAGGCCGCGCCGTCGGTCTCGTTGCGGGAGGGCTCGTCGCCGTCGCTCCGACCATGACCGTGTTTGCCATGCGCGGCTCTTCCGAAGGCCTGTTCATACCGCTCCTACTCGGTGTCTGTCTGCTCCTGGTGACCCGCGACGGAAGCACACCCTCTCTGCGCCGGGTCGCGCTCGCGGGCGTGCTCCTCGGGCTGGCTATCCTCGTCCGCTCTACCGCGATATTGCTTCCGCTCGTATTACCTCTCTGGTTGCTCCTGCGCCGGCCATCCCACGAGACCCGGCAGGCGGCCGCCACACTCGCAGCCGTCTCTTTGCTGGTGCTCGTGCCCTGGGTGGTGCGCAACGAGGTCGTGATGCACACCCAGGCGTTGTCGACAAACGGCGGCTACACGATCTGGATGGGAGCGAACCCAGACGCGACCGGCGGCTTCGTTCCGGGGGAAAACCACTGGGCCATCCTCAGCGCTGCTTCGGAGACGAAACAGAACTCCAAGCTGATCGGCGAATCGGTCTCATACGTCGTTCACCGCCCGCTCGACTGGCTGAGTCTGATCCCGGCCAAGTTCCATTACCTGATGATCTGGGCACCCGGACCGCTTCTAGACGCGCGCCTCGGACAAAGCGGCAACAACCCTCGTGGTGGCGGGTACCACCGCCAACTCTCCGGAGCGGAGGCGACGCTCGTCAACGGCTCGCTGCACCACCTCTGGGCGTACAAGATCTGGCACTACTCCTATTGGGTCTTTGGTGGCATCGCCCTAGTGCTCGCAACCCGGAGAAGGCGCCCGGGTGCGGATCTCGCCCTGCTTCTGGTGGGCTTCTGGATCATCTTCCACATCACGCTCGTGCACGGCGAGTCGCGCTACATGCTCAGCGTCACGCCGCTCGTGGCGCCGGCGCTCGCCTGGCTGCTCGTGGGTGGCGCCCGGCGAGCGCCGGCGTTCGTCAGACGGAAGGCCTAGAGCCAGTAAGCGGCGTCAGCCGCGCCTGGTTACGCTCCAGCCATAGGTGTGATCGCAGTTGCACGCCGGGTGATCGTTACCGAGATCGTCGGTGTGGGCTGGCTCGGCGTAGACAACGCGGACCGTCCCCGCAGCCTTCCTCCAAGACCACGGGCGGCGACTACCTCCTGCTCGGCTGCTGGACGAGCGGCGCGATCGTCGTACTGCAGCATCCCGAGCGGATTTGGGTCGCCTTCGCCCGCCGTCTGCCTGACCTGGCCGGGACGAAGATCCGCCTGTTCACGACCTACACAATCGCCACCGGCAGCATGTTCCGCGGCATGCGCCGGTGCCTGAGCTGCGATCCCGCCGACATCCAGCTCGAGCTGAAATCGCGGGACGGCGAGCTGAGTGAATCCCATCGGGCCTCGCTCGATCGCTTCTTGCGCGACTAACCTCTGCTTGGTCGGGTATCAGGACTCCAGTCGACCACGAGAGGCGGAAGGTCATGAAAATCGACGGGAAGGTGGTCATCGTCACCGGCGCCAGCGGCGGAATCGGNNATCACCAACATGGTCGAGCGCACCGTCGAACGCTTCGGCCGGGTCGACTGCCTGGTCAACAACGCCGGCCAGGATTTCAACGCCCCCGTCGAGGAGATCGACCCAGACGATTACCGGTCGATCCTGGAGCTGAACCTGATCGGGGCGCTCGCGGCGATGCAGGCCGTGATCCCACACATGCGCCGCCAGGGCTCGGGCTCGATCGTAAACGTCAGCTCGGGAACGACGAAGATGATCCTCACCGGCTCGGCCGGCTACTCCTCTAGCAAGGCCGCGCTCAACCACCTTTCTTTAGTCGCGCGCGAGGAGCTGGCGTCTGACGGCATCGCCGTCTCGGTGATCTACCCGTACATCACTGAGACCGACCTGGAGAAAAACGCCATCGGCGCCGACGAGCACTCGATGGCCGGCCCGCCTCCGGGCATCCCGCCCGCCGATCCGCCCGAGAAGGTCGCCGAGGCGATCCTCAACCTGATCGAGTCGGGCGAAGCAGAGCTGAGCGTGGTGCCGCGACGCGGTTAGGCGCCTCCCATTACCAGCGCCCGGTTGGAACGAATCGTTGAAGGTACCTAGAAGAGAGCAGACAAAGGTTCGGAGAGGAGGAGACCATGCCCGACATCGACGCGATGCTCAAAGGCGCACGCGATGCGATGACGGTTAGCCGCGTTTTCGGCGAGCCGATCGAGCGCGGCGAGGTGACGATCATCCCGGTCGCGCAAGTCCAGGGCGGCGGAGGCGGAGGCGGCGATCGCGAGCAGAACGGAGGCGGCGGCTTCGGTGTCCGGGCGAGGCCGGTGGGCGTTTTCGTCATCCGCGGCGACTCGGTCGAGTGGAAGCCGTCGATCGATCTCGGTCGCGCGCTTTCGGCGCTCGGACTGGTCTCGGCCGCGTTGCTCCTGCGCGGACGGCGTCGTCGCGGGCGTTGTTGCCGCCGGCGTTGAGCCCGAACGGGCTCAAGCCGCGAGCCGCGGTCGCAGATTGAACTCCCCGATCCAGGGAAAACGCAACTGAGAAGCCGCGTTTAGATGGGCGGAGTGCCGCCCGAGCGGCTTCGTCCGTACTCGTTTGAGAGACTCTCTACGACTACCCGGAGAAGGCAGTGTTGAAGAGAGCGGTCGCCGAAGATCAGACGGTAGCGCCAGCGCCCGGCAACGGCCTCGGCTCGCGGCTGAGAGCGGGAGCGATCAGTGGTAACGGATCCGCGATCGCGCCCCCGGCGACTGCCGGAAGCGACAGCATCTTGCTCGACAAGCTCACCGCCTTCGGTACCGCCCCGCTCTCCTTCCTGCTGCGCTACCAGGGGCCTTGGCGGACATTCTCGCTTGCAAGCGGAATCGTCTGTTACCTCGAATCGGCGCGCGCCGCCGTAGTCTGGACCGACCCTCTCTGCCCGGAGCGGGAACTCCCCGCTCTGCTCGAGGGCTTCGCGGAGAAGATGCGCGCCGAGCGCCGGTCTGTCTGCCTCGTCGCCGTCTCCGAGCAGACCGCAAGAGTGGCGATCGAAGTCGGCTTCTCGGCGCTGAAGATCGGTGAGGAGCCGTGGTTCGACCTCGCCCGTTGGCACCCGCCGCGCGGCGACCGAGGGAAGAAGTTCCGCTGGGCGGTGAACCACGCGCGCCGGTTTGGAGTGGAGGTCGCCGAATACGAACCGGGTGAGAAACGCGATCTCGCGGTCGAGGTCGAGGTTCTGGACGTGCTCGAGCGCTGGCGCGCCGCGCTGAAGAAACGTGAGTCGAACTCCTTCATGCGTACCTCGCCCCTAGAGCAGGCGGCTTTCAAGCGCATCTACATCGCTCGCCGCAACGGTCGCGCCGAGGCAGCTCTCTCGTGCGCCTACATACCGGCCAGCGACGCCTGGTACTTGGAGGACTCCTTCCGCGTGCCCGAATCGGTCAACGGCGCGACCGAGTTGATGATCGCCGAGGCGTTGACGCATCTGGCTGCGGACGGCGCCGCCGGCGCGGCCTTCGCCTTGGCTCCGATGCGCGGCGTCCACGAGCAGCTCGACCCTCGGGCGCGCTGGATCGGACGGGTACTTGCGCGCACGATCCGCCGTGTAGATCATCGCTACGGCTTTGGCGCGATGGCGCGCTACGAAGCTCGCTTCGAGCCGAGCGAGTGGCGCCCGCGCTACCTCGCCTTCCTGCCGGCGTTTCCGCGCCTGGCCGTGATTCGGGCAACGCTGCGCGTTCTCTCGGTCTGACGACTACCTCGATTCGACGGAGTCCGCAGCTTGCTCGGACGTCGCCGAGACGACCTCCGCAGGCTCGAGCGTGAAGTAGAAGGTGGCGCCCTCTCCGCGGACGGATTCCGCCCAGATCCGGCCGCCGTGACGAACGACGATGCGCTCGACGAGCGCCAGCCCGATTCCGGTTCCCTCGAACTCGTCGCCGCGGTGCAAGCGCTCGAAGACGCGGTAGAGCCGGGCGGAGAGCTCCATGTCGAAGCCGACGCCGTTGTCGCGCACGAACATGACCCGCTCGCCGTCCTGCTGGAAGGAACCGATCTCGACCCGCGCTTCTTGTTTCCCGCGCGTGAACTTGATCGCGTTAGAGAGGAGATTCACCAGCACGCGTTTGAGCAGAATCCGGTCACCGCGGACGACGGGGAGACTTCCGTAGACCACCTCGAGCTTCCGCTCTTTGAGCTGCGGCTCGAGCTCGCTGATCGCGCTCCGGGCGAGCGCTGCGATATCCACCGGCTCGTACTCGAGCGGCGCCCGATTGGCCTGCGAGAAACCGAGTAGATCCTCGATTAGCTCCCCCATTCCGCGAGTGCTCTCGAGGATCAGATCGAGGAAGCGGGCGGCTTCCGGGCCGAGCTCCTGGCGGTGCCGGGCGAGGAGAGTCTGCGAGAAGCCAAGAATCGCCTGAAGCGAGGTGCGCAAATCATGAGAGACCGAGAAGTTGAAGGCCTCGAGCTCGGTGTTGACCGCTTCGAGCTCGCGCGTTCGCTCGAGCAGGGTCTCGTTGGCGCACTCCAGCTCCTCGTTTGCGTGCTCGTAGCGGTGACGCACGACCGAGAACGGCCCCAGAGCGGCGAGCAGGAACTGCTGCCTGCGCTCGCTGGCCTCATTGCCTGCCTCTCCCTGCTCGAGTAGCCCGGATGCGCGCAGGTTCTCGAGATGCGCGACGATGACGGCCGAGGAGTCCAGTCCCGCTTCGAGCGTATCGGAGCCCAGCTTCTGGGCGCGAGCCAGAGTTCGCTCGCTTCCCTCGGCGACGTGATCGGTGAGCGCGCGGGAATAAGCCGGCGCGAGCTCAAACGCCATTGCTTCGCCTCGGGCGGAAGGTCTGGAATCTGCTTCGGCGGCCGATATCGAGGGGGGCGACGGATCGAGACGGACGCACCCGCTGGCCGGATCGTCGATTAACCAAGTCCACCCCCGGCCTCGCCTTTGGCACCCGAGTCCGCTCGTTCGGAGATCACGATCGGCTCCCCGATCGCGGGAGCGATCGCACGGATGCCAGTGCCATGACGCTCGAGCTTGCGCACGAACTCGTGTGGATCGGCTTGCTGGCGGGTGTGCATCGGCACGGCGAGCCCGGGCTCGATCCGAAGAGCCGCCTCAACCGCCTCGTCGATGTCCATCGTGTACATCCCGCCGATCGGAAGAAAGGCTATTTCCAGATCTCCGAGCTTGCTCATCTCCGGGATGAGATCGGTGTCACCAGCATGGTAGAGGTGCTTCCCGCCGCAGCCAATCACGTAACCGACGCTCTCGCCGCGAAGATGGTGCTTGTTCGTAGAAAGGCCTTCGGGGGTGTTGTAAGCGGGCACAACCTCGATGCCGACGCCCGCGACGGTTAGCTCGTCCCCCTCCGAAACCGAGTCGACGTAGCCGCCGAGGCTGCTTGCGCACGATGGCGGCGCGAGTACTCGCGTGTGCTCGTCGCGGAGACGCTCGATCGTCGCCGGATTCATGTGATCGAAGTCGCCGTGCGTGATCAGGATCAAATCGGCCTTCTCCATCGGCTCGGGAAGACCGTCCACGCCGTCGGGCCCGCGTGAGAACTCGATCTTCTCCGGGTGATTCTCGAAGAAACGATCGAGATACGAGGGGTCGACGTGGATCCTCGTCTGATCGCTCTCGATCAGTAGCCAGGCGTGTGGAAACAGCTTCAGGACCATGGGTTTAAGGATCTCGCCGACCAATTCGCTCTTTCGTCCTTACCCGCTCCGGCTCGAGCTCAAGCGCCGGCGGCGAACTTTCTTGATCCTCCACGAGCGAGAGACCGGGGCTGCTCCGTCCGCGAAATTAATGCTGCCGTCGGTAGTATCGCGAGCGCTCGTACGCCCTCGTTCTACACGCGCTCAACGTCTTGCCTTTCCTCGTAATCGACGTTCTCGCCTTCGGAATCCCTCGCCTTCGTAGTCGAACGCTCGCGAACCTGATCGACTAACCCCGCGGGTATATGTGGAACACTTGCGGCGCGGGCGGTTAGCTCAGCTGGGAGAGCGCCTGCCTTACAAGCAGGAGGTCGCTGGTTCGAGACCGGCACCGCCCACTCCCGCCGAAAGTCCGTCCTCCTTCGGAGGACATTGCTACTTTCGGCGGCGAAAGAAGAAGTGAGCCACCGCGACTCTGTCGCGTGTGTCTCACCTGTTGGGGACGGCGCGAGGTGAGCCGCGCCCGCCATGTTGGTCGCGGCGGCTTTTTTGGACCTCGGCTTTCTGGCCGTAGAAGAAGCGCTCCACTTCTTGCACGAACGCGCCTTGACGCCAAACGGTGTCTGACACCGAAGGGAGACAACCGTGGCTTGGCGGAGCGGAGTTCCCCCGGCGCCGCGTGAGAGCACGATCCGTACCGGCGCACACCGTCAGTGTGGCAAACACGCGCGGCGATCAAAGACGAAACTCTTCTCCATTCTTCATGCGAGCGGGGAGCGGGTTCGTGTACCCTGGGCGACCATGCGTCACGTCGCTCGAGGTACTTGCGCGCTTCTCGCTATCTTCGCTGTCGCAACAAGCGCGGCTGGTGCGTACAAGGTTTCGCCCGTCAAGACGAGTACCGGGCGGCTCGATACCGCCTTCATCTACGTGAGCTGGGGATCTCCCGAGCTCGACGCGATCCAGTTCCAGCGCATGCGGGCAGCCGGCGCGAAGTTCGTTCGCATCAACGCCGTCTGGGCGGGCATCGCTCCTCCCGGAAAGACGATGCCGGCGGATTTCCATCCCACCGATCCGGCCGACCCGCTCTACAACTGGTCGTATCTAGACACGCTCGTCGGAGAGGCAACGACAGCCGGGCTTCAACCGATTCTGACGCTGCTTTCGGCACCGGTCTGGGCGCAGGGAACCGCCTCGACACGTCCGGCGACGCCAGGCGGGTACAAGCCGAATGCAGCTCAGTTCGCGAATTTCGCGACCGCGGCGGCGACGCGTTACAGCGGAAGTTTCGAAAGCCTCCCGAGGGTGCGCTACTGGGCTATCTGGAACGAGCCGAACCTGAGTAGATACCTATCCCCGCAGATGAAAGGCAAGACGCCCGTCGCCTATCTGAGCTACCGCGCGCTGCTCAACGCCGGGGCTGCAGCCATTCACAACGCCGCTTTCGGCAATGTGGTCATCGCCGGCGAGACCTCGCCGTTCGGAGGCCCGGCCAGCACTCGCGCCAGGCCGTTGACCTTCATGGAGAAGGTGCTGTGCGTATCGGAAAAGAGGGTCAAGAAGGTCTTGAAAAGGAAAGTCACACACGTCTGGACATACAAGTCCGCCTGTAAGACGCGCGTGCAGTTCGACGTCTGGTCGCAGCACCCCTACACCGAGGGTGGCCCCTCCGTGACGGCGCGCTTCCGTGGCGACGTTCCGCTCGGCAACATGAGCGACATGCTCGCGGTTCTCAATACGGCGATCCGCGCCAACCACGTGGCGGCAGGCAGCGGAGCCCGCCTCTGGGTGACCGAATTCAGCTGGGACTCGAACCCGCCCGATCCGAAGGGTGTTCCTGCTCAGCTCGAGGCGCGCTGGGTCTCGCAGGCCCTCTATCAGTCGTGGCGCACCGGAGTTAGCCTCTTTGCCTGGTTCCTCGTTCGCGACCAACCTATGTCCAACTCCTTCTACCAGTCAGGCCTGTACACGATTAGCAAGAGCAACCCGGCGAACGTCACGTTGGACAAGGCCAAGCCCGCCCTGACGGCCTTCCGCTTCCCCTTCGTGGCGCTACCCACGTCGAAGACGAGCATCTCGGTCTGGGGACGTACGCCGGGCAGCAAGGCGGGCAAGGTCCAGATCCAACGCAACTCCGGTGGCGCCTGGAAGCTGGTCAAGACACTGAACGCGAACCGTTACGGGATCTTCCAAGCCCGGATTCCCAGGCCGGCGAAGACAACTTATCTGCGCGCTCGGCTCGCCAACGGCAGCGATATTTCGGTTGCTTTCTCGCTCGTCGCTCCCAAGAAAGTCTGGACGGGATGCGCGTTCGGATCCGGCTGTTATCTGAACACGCCGTCGAGATAGTCGCCGCACCGGTACTCCGGTCACCGGCCGTGAGTACGGCCGGAGCGCCTCATCTTCGAGAAGTACCGGCGGTGTAGCGGTCGCCAGATGCTTCGCGAAAACACGCCTATCCAGATCTTCAGACATCGCAAGCGCGGAACGGTTCCGTCGCTAGTAACGGGGACGCCCAGCGTCGGCAGCTCTTCCCGCCACGCCATGAGATAACGATCCCCTGCAGGCGGAGTAACGCAGGATGCAGGCCGACCGGGCGTCACCAACCCTGGCCGCGCCGTCGGAAGTGATCAGTGCCGGATCTGACGCGAAGCGCGCTGCTTGCGAGCGGCCGTGATACCAAGCGCAGCCGTGATAAAGACGATCGCAACCAGTAAGGCGATCAAACGACTCTCGCTTCCCGCACCCGGAGAGCCGACCGATGCCAGCAACGACCCGACCAGCGACGAGCGGAAGCTATCGGACGGCGGAGCCTTGGCCACGTCGAGCTTCGTTACCGCGGCGCCTGACCACAGGGAGGTGACTGCCTCTTTCAGTACCTTCTGCGCTGGTTTAGTGAGGTGCTTGATAGTCGCCGCGGACTTCTTGTCGAGATGGGTCTTCTTATTCTTCCCGGCGCCCGAAATGACCTTGCCGCCCGCGTTGGGGAACTGCTGGGCGTACTGGTCGACGGCCGAGCCGCTGCCCGGTTTCGACGATGCGCTGGCCCCGGCGATCGCCGGAACGATCAACGCCAACGAGGCTACGCAACAAGCGGCTAGAAAACGAGCGGACATGGTTGCGGTTGCGCCTTTCTTCGGGTTTTCTCGTCTCTCGGGTAGCTAGTGTACCAGCGCATGATTTCCTTAAACCGGATCCGCTCCGCGATCCCGCGCTTCGGAATTTCGCCACAGGCCCTCCTGACGACGCTCGTCGTATCGGCGGCCACGTTCGAAATAGCCTACGACAACGGGAGTTACTTTCTTCCGAGCCGAAACACGCTTGCCATTGCTGTGTGGTGGGCTGTGATCGTCGGAATCATGCTCGGGCTGCTGATCGCGGAGAATCTGCCCAGGGCCTCTCTGGCAATCGCGGGAGTTCTGGCTGCGCTTGCCGCCTGGACCTTCGTTTCGGTCTTCTGGGCGGCGAGTGTGGAGAACGCTTTCAACGAGTTCAACCGCGTGTCGCTGTTCCTCGGCGTCTTCGTGCTCACAGCGCTCACGGCGAGGCGATACGCGATCAAATGGTGGTGCGCCGGACTCGAGATAGCAGTGGCTCTGATCGCGCTCGTTGCCCTCGTCAGTAGGTTCTTCCCCGGTACTTTCCCCGACCAGGGACTCGTCGCCTTGGGCGTCCCCAGCCGCCTCAGTTTCCCGCTCGGTTACTGGAACGGACTGGCGGTCTTCCTCGCGCTCGGCGTTCCTTTGCTCCTTCACACCGCCATCTCCAGCCGCAAACCTGTGATCAGAGGACTCGCCATCGCCCCCATTCCGGCGATCGTGTCTGTCGTGTATCTCGCCTCTTCTCGAGGCGGCGTCGTCGCAGCGCTGGTCGGGATCATCACGTTCGTTGTGCTCACAAACAAGCGTTGGAGCGCAGGACTGGCGCTCTTCTGGGCCGGCCTGGGCTCCGTTGCCGCCATCGCTGTCCTGATCTCCCGTAAGGAGCTGGTGAACGGCCCATTTGGAACGAGCCTGGTCGAGCAACAGGGGAGAAGCGCCGCGATTCTCGTCGGCCTCGCCTGCGTGCTCTCGGGAGCGACCTACGCGGGCAGCCGGATGTTTACGGATCGGCTCAGCGTTCAACCGAATCCGTGGCTAGGCCGCGGTTTAGTCATCTTGCTGGCCGTCGTGGCAATCGCGGGAGTCGTTGTCAGCCATCCGGTCGCACAGTTCCAGGCGTTCAAGCGCTCGCCCTCCCAGCCGCTCCACATCGAGTCGAACGATTACGTACGCTCGCACCTGACCAGCGCTCGCGGCAGCGGTCGCTGGCAGTTCTGGGGGTCGTCTATCGACCAGTGGGAGAGTCACCCGGTACTCGGTAACGGAGCGGGCTCGTACGAATCTTGGTGGCTGAAGCACGCGCCCTTCTTCTACCCTGTCAAGGATGCGCACTCCCTTTATCTCGAGTCGTTCGGAGAGCTCGGCGTCATCGGCTTACTTCTCACCCTGGGACTGGCCATCGGAGGAATCGGCACCGGTGTGATGCGGTCAATCCGGAGCTCGGGAGAGGAGCGCATAACACTGGCGGCGCTGACGGCCTCCTTCGCTGCCTTCTCTGTTGCCGCGGGAATCGACTGGATGTGGGAGCTCACCGCCGTGACCGTGTTCGCGCTGATCCTGCTTGCGCTATTAAGTGGCGCCGCGGGGAACTCGCGTAACTCTCTGAAGGTCGTCGACGAGAACGGGTCGCGCCTCGGGCGGCGACGGAGATTCGGACTCGGAATCACTGCCTTGGTAGGCGTGTGGCTTCTTATCTGCGCTCAGGGGGTGCCGCTTTTCGCTCAGCTGAGAATCAAGGACAGCGAGGCCGCGGTCAATCGCGGCGACACGGCCGCCGCAATCCGCGCCGCGATGGATGCCAAGAACCTTCAGCCGTGGGCCTCCAGCCCGTACCTGCAGCTCGCGCTGGTGTATGAGCAAGAGGGACTGATCGCCGAGGCCCACGCGTGGATCAAGAGCGCGATCAAGCGCGATCCCGAGAATTGGGAGTTGTGGTACATCGCCGCCAAAATCGAGGTCAAGCTCGGAAACGCCACCGGAGCGCAGAAGAGCCTCGGTCGCGCCTACTCGCTCAACCCCAAATCAACGTTCTTCGGCGCCTACAGGCCAGGATCCCTTCCCAAGTAGCCCCCACAGCGGTCTTCGGGTTGCCACGGCCCGGGACCTGCTTTCCGACCGGGCCCAGCTGACGAGGAAACGACGTATGAGCTCAGCTCTCGACCGTTCTGAGAGCCGCCGCGCGCCGCTGGCAGAGAGCCATAGCTCCGCTCATTCTCTCTCGTGCCGTCACGCAAGGGATCGGTGGAAGCGCTCAATGCGAGCCTGGTGCCGAATGTCGACAGTAGAAAAGACGTGTGTTAGCCTCCATATCACTGGGTACCGTGGATGAAGTGAGGCCCGGCCCCCCTGCAAACAGGGGGGCCCAAGGCGAACTCGAACTGCGAGAGCGATTGGCGCAAAAAGAAACAACCGGGTTCGTATCCGATCTCCAGGCGCATAGCGTTGAGGGCACTGGTGTTTTGCTCACGACCAACGAGTGGCGTGAGGCGTTACTGCGGCGGATGCTCGCCGCGGGCGACATTCTCGCGGTGTTGTTCGGCGCGCTTTCGCTCGGCTTCCTCATCGGTAGCAATATCAACGCGTTCTTCTGGACGATCGCGCTCGCACCAGTGTGGGTGGTTCTTGCCAAGCTCCTGGGCCTCTACGACCGCGACCAGCGCGCACTCCGTCACTTGACGATCGACGAGGCGCCGCTACTGGCGGGATGGGCGGTGGTGGGATCGCTCGGTGTGATGCTCTTCTTCCGCCTCCCTGTGCCGGGATCGCTGCCCGCGATGGGTGCCGCGCATCTGACGCTCGTAACGCTCGTTTCCGCGATCGTGCTCAGAGGCGCCACGCGCCGGCTCTGGAGAAGCATCACCCCGCCGGAGCGAACGGTGCTCGTTGGCTCGGGTCCGGAGGCCGAAGCCTTTCTCCGCAAGGTCGAGCTGTTCCCCGAGGTACATCTCGAGATCGTGGATGTGATCCCGGAGATGGACATCGAGGCTATGCGCAGTGGAGATGGGTGGTGGAATACCGTAGACCGGATCGTCGTCGCTTCAGCCGCGACCGATGGAAGCGACATAGCGCAGCTGATAGCTCTAGGGCAGGAGCACCACGTCAGGCTTAGCGTCGTTCCGCTGACGAGAAGCCTCTTCGGAACCGCTGTTCAACTCAGCCGTATCGCCGACCTCCCCGTGCTCGAGTACCGCACCTGGGCCATCCCGCGCTCGACGCTCTTCCTCAAGCGCATCCTCGACATCGTCCTCGGCTTGGTCGCGCTCGTTCTATTCGCCCCCCTGTTCGTCCTGATCGCACTCGCTATCAAGCTCGACAGTCGCGGCCCGGTGATCTACTCGCAGACGCGCGCCGGCCTCGGGCAGCGGCCGTTCCGGATACTCAAGTTCCGCACTATGGTCAAGGACGCCGAGCGACAACTCGAGGGCCTGGTCCCCTTCGACAAGCTCGCGGAGCCGATGTTCAAGCTCAAAAACGACCCCCGCGTCACCCGCGTCGGCCGCTTCCTACGGCGCTCGAGCCTTGACGAGACACCGCAGCTGCTCAACTTGCTCAAGGGTGACATGAGCCTGGTCGGGCCCCGCCCGGAGCAGTTCGACCTGGTCGAGCGCTACAAGCCCGAGCACCTGTTCAGGCTCTCGGTCAAGCCCGGCATGACCGGTCCTATGCAGGTCAACGGCCGCGGCTCTCTCACCTTCCATGAGCGCCTGGCACTCGAGCGCGAGTACATCGAGAACATATCGATCTTCCGCGACCTGCGCATCCTGGCGATGACGCTCGGCGCGGTTCTGAGCGGTAGGGGCACTATCTAGGCGAAACCGGGTCGGTCCTCCGGGTTCGACAGCGAGACTGCCGGCGCGGGATTGCCAGCGCCGATGCGTCTTGCCACAAAGAGAAAGCTCTCTTCACTGGCCCATCTATTTCGGCGTCGTGAGAGTTTTCGTGACAGGGGGCGCGGGTTTCGCCGGCTCCACGCTCAGCGCGAGTCTCGCCGCCCGGAAGAGCGAGCCGTAAATCGGTTGGCGTCACGTGCAAGCTCGAGTACGTACAGTGACGTCAGCCGGCTCCATTGCTCACGCTTGTTGCATGCCCTGCTCCCAGTTCTCGCTCACGCGATCAGGGAGTACGGAATCGAGCAGAAACGGGTAACGCCGCCCGGTGTGTCGTCGCTCGGATCCGAGATGATCAGAACGTCGCCGCCCACACTACTGAGAAAGATATCTGAGGCATCAACGACACCGTTCAGCCCAGTTGGCGGCGCGGAGTCGCTTTGCCTCTCATGACGGGTGCTTGGCCTTACCCCGAGGCTGGGACGAACTCCAGACCTGGAAGCTTGGCGATGGGGGCCCACCAAGTCTTAGGATTATGAAGCTGATCCATTGGGCCTATAACCACGATTAGCCAGGGCTTGTCCTTCGCGTTTTTGACCGCGGAGACCGCGTCGGAGACTGGTAGACGACCGAGCTGGACGAAGCGCCACGTGAGGGCTGCGCTGTCGTCCTTCCCCTGCACGCTTGAAGCAAAGCGGCTGCAGTCATACGGATCAAGATTGTTTGGGTCCGGCGCGGCCGCGTTTATCTGCAAACACAGCACGCGCGGCCCGAGGCTTACCTCGCGTTCCACCGTGTCGAACCACACCGTCTTCGCGGAGGCGGTCGGCCAGTGGCGCATCTCCGCGTCATAGATGGGTCCACCTTGGACGGTACTAGTCCACAGCGCAGCAAGGACAAGGATCATTACCGGGGCGAATAGCCGTCGACCGAATTCAAGTCTCGCGACGACCTCGATGACGGCAAGCGGGATCCAGACCCCCGCGAGGACGAACTGTAACTTCGTGGGTCCGTACCCCGCGCCGGCGCCGGTTTTCCAGGCATCGGCGAGCAGGACGACCACGACGTAGCCCACGAGCCACGACAAAGAAGTCGCAAAGCCACTCTCCGAAGCTGAGCTGTTTAGGCGCGTCCTTGATGAAGAGAGCCACACGAATACGAAGAGAAACGCGAGTATCAACGCCTGCGTCGCACCCGTGACCGCGGGAGTTGCACCTCCAGCCGTGAACAGGGTTATCCCACCACCGATCGGGCCGACGACATTGCGGTATTGCTGCAACAACTCGAGCTCCATCACTATCGCCGCAAGGCAAAGGACCGCTGCTACAGGGATCGTTCGCCGAGAGCCCCTTATCGCGAAGCCGAGCACCGGAAAGCAATAGGCTGCGATCGCGGCCCCTGCCAGCGGTACAAGAGGTACCCAAGCTGCACCTGCACCGAACAGCAGCAACGTACCTGCCAGCCAAGCAACCTGCGACTTTCCGTCCTGAAGACGGGATTTGACCGAGACCAGATATACCGCCGGCAGGATAAGGAGCATCGCGAGCGCGGCGGAAAGGGATGCGTAACTTATCAAGACTATGCAGGAGCTAATGACCAGAGCAGTGGCACACCCCCATACCAACAGCGTGACGCTCGCGCGCCGAAGGTGGAACGTGCAGCGAACCAGAAGAGCCGCGACGACGGGAGCAGCTACGAATAACAGGCCATACGCGGAGAGAACCACGTTTGGACTCAACGACAACGGCAGAGCCGCGGGTAGGACTCCGCTGCTGGCGGCGCTCACTCCGGCGAGGTAGGTGGGGACAACGGGCCCGAAGGCTCCTATCGACGATCCGGTAAGTTCCGCGACGCCATGGGCGTTACGCAAAATCGCCACCAGGTTGATCCAGGCGTCGTTGTCCTCCGACCCCAGGAACAGCGCAGCACCCTTACTGCCGACGGGGGAAACATCCGCCGCGAATTTCAGCGCGAGGAGAAGCGAGACCGCGGCGGCAATCAGCTCGACTAATGCGCCGATTCGCCAGGAGCCCAGTCGGGGCTTCAGGCGTCGGCTGAACAAGAGCAGCAGGATCACTCCGACGAGCGCGCATGGTCCCAACCATGACAAGCTCCAACCTTCGCCGGGAGACAGGAAGTGCGCCGCTTGAAAGGCTATTGCGATCAATACAAGCATCGCAATGCAAGTCAGCACGAGATTCGCGACGCCCCGACCCAGCCAAGAAAGAGCTCCAGCGATTCCGGCGGCGAGAATGGCCGCCGGCAGCGACCACTGCAAAACCGTAGCCACAGCCAGACCGAAGAGAGCGCCCGAGATTGCCCATGATGCAGGCAGCACGAAGCGACTATTGATCAATCTGACGACCGACGGCAGCCTCAAGCGATCTCTTAGAAATCGCTGTACGACATCGTCTTGCGGGTCATATTGAGTACTCAAAAGTCGCTCATTCGTGGCCGAGTCAGGGCACTTCTTCTCGCTGGGTCCGACTCAGCGCCGCTGCGCGCCGCCGGCCACCAAACCTTCGATTTGTGTGCGGAGACACACCCACACTGCACCGGAAGCGGGCGTAGGTTCGCGGGTATGGCGCAAAAGGGGGTCTCCACTTCGATGCCGTCAAGTGATCAAGCGTCCTGGGCGCGCTCATCAAGAAAGGGCAGTCTTCCAAGCGCAGCCGAAGAAGTATAAAAGATCGACCACGGCAAATCTCACACTCGCTTGGATGTCGATCGTAGTGCCCCCCCGCAACTAGTTACGATGACGCCTACGATCCCGAAATCCACCTAATCTGATCCGCGTCGAAATGGATCCGGCTCAGCATGATGGCGTCTCCTTTCAGCGAGGGCGCTTGACGCGACTTCTGCTGTAATGCGAACATCCCGATGCGGTCAGCCAGATAAAAGAGCCTCTGCAAGATCCACGATGGCTCACCAAGACGAGTTGACGCCGGTTGGCGTCGGTCTTCTCCGAAAGAAACCACCCAGCTTCGAATGATCCTCATCCTTCTCAGCGCGCTCATCACTTGCATCGCATCTCTGGCGCTCGGCCAAGCCGCCCTGCGAATCTGTGGTGCGTCGCGCTGGAGCTGGATGGCTCCACCGGTGGGCATCGCCATCTTGATGCTGCTGGCAACACCTGCGCGCTACGTGCCCGGACGCGCGACGACGGCCGCTGTGGTCATCGCGCTCCTGACCGTGGCGAGCTTGGTGTGGTGTGTGCGCGCGGCCGAGCACCGGCCGCCGCTGTTCGGGCTCGTAGTGGCCGCTCCGGTCGCCCTGTTCGCTCTCGTTCCCTTCATCGTTGCCGGCCGCTCGGGCACGCTCGGAGTCGGATTCGACAACGACATGGCCGCACACATGGCGTGGGTCGAGGCCTACATGTCCCAGGCCGTGGCGCAAATCTCGCCGCTGCCCGGCTCCTATCCCCTCGGGCCGCACGCTGTCGTCGCCGCCCTCAGTTCAGGCCTGGGCATCCGCGTCGACATGGCGTTTGCCGGGTTCACGTTCGCACTTCCGGTGCTCACCGCTTGGACGGCGCTTCACGCCTTGCGCCGTCCTACCCGGTGGGGTCAGCTTCTGGTGGCGACCGTAGTGGGCATGCCGTACCTGGTGGCGGCCTATTACGGCCAGGGGGCCTTCAAGGAAGTGCTGCAGGCCCAACTCGTCCTAGCCGTCGCGCTGTGGCTCGAGCATCCCGTGCCGGCCGCCGGACGATGGCGGTGGGCTCCCCTGGCCCTGCTCGTCGCGGGCACGCTGTCGGTCTACTCTGCCGCCGGGCTGCCGTGGCCAGCCGCGTTTTTCGGCCTCTGGCTCGTAGTGCGGACGGCAATCCGCATCTATCACGACGGCGTCCGCACCGTCGCGGCGGAGCTCCGTCGCCAGCTCCTCGGGGTGGCGGTCGCGGTCGGAGTCCTTCTCGTGGTCCTGGTGCCGGAGCTCCCGCGGATCATGGACTTCGCCAAGTTCAAAATCCCGAAATCCAACCTGGGCAACCTGGCGGGCCCGCTGTCCAAGTGGGAGGCCTTCGGAGTATGGAACAACCGTGACTTCCGCCTTGGGGCAAGTCCGCCCTTCGAAGGTGGCATGTGGACGGCCTTCGCCCTGATGCTTGTGCTCTTCGGTGTCGTCTGGTCGCTACGGCGTGGGAGATGGATGCTGCCCGCGGCGGCCGTTGCCTCGTACCTGATCTGGGTCTTTTCCGCTCACACTCAATCGCCGTACGTCGCCGCCAAGGCTCTCGTAATTCTTTCTCCGCTACTTCTCCTCCTGGCCGCTTTGCCGTTGGCCGAGCGCTCTCAGCACATGCCGGTCGAGTGGTTGGTAATCGCTCCGATCCTGGCCCTCGTCCTATTGGTGCGCGTCTCCGACTCCAGCGCGCGGGCGCTGCGAATCAGCCCCGTCGGACCGACTAGTCACCTCGTCCAATTGCGTGAGTTGCGCCAGGAGTTGCACGGTAAGCCGACGCTCTTCCTCGGCAATGACGACTTCATCGCCTGGGAGCTCGCCGGCGTGAAGGTGTGGGCTCCGGTGATCGGTTTTCAGGTGCTGCCCATCCCGCCTCAGAAGGGATGGTCGTACGGCTGGACGCTCGACATCGACTCGGTGGATGTTTCGGCGATCAACGCCAGCGACTGGGTCATCACCACGCGCGATGCGGCGCAGAGCGCGCTTCCACCGCAGCTTCATCTCGTTCGCACGACCTCGGACTTCGAACTGTGGCGCCGTACAGGCGTGGTCGCGCCTCGGCAGATCCTGAACGAGGGACCGAACCCGGGGGCGACGCTCGACTGCCGAACTCGGGCCGGGCGCGCGCTCATCCGCAATGGCGGAAAGGCCGGCGTGCGCAGGCCTCCGGTCACCGTTTCCGTCCCCGGCGTCATTCCGCCGGGGGAGACGATCACCGTTCCCCTATCGCTCAGCCCTGGGGCGTGGGACCTGGAGACGTCGTACGTGAGCTCTCGTCAGGTCACAGTGAGCGGACTAGGAGGCGTGCTGCGACGGATGCCGGCCAACCTCGACCGACCTGGGCCGCGATGGCCAATCGGACGTGTTGTAGTCCCGCCGTCGGGCTCGTTGACACTCACCATCCACGCCGCCGCGGGATGGTTTACACGGCTTACACCGGCGGAGGCCGGGGCTTACATGCAGACCATCGTCGCCACGCCGGTCGGGACCGAGCGGGTCGTGCCGCTACGCACAGCGTGCGGCCGGTACGTGGACTGGTACACGACCCCAGCGCGAAGTCCCAAGCGATAGGTCGCCCACGAGGGCTACTACGCCGCCTTCGTGCTCGACCCGGACGGCTACGACATCGAAGCGTATTTCTCGGCGCGCCGGAATCCGCGCTCTCATCGCACTGACGACGGTGGGTTCACGGTCCGCTGATCGTTACCGATACCGGGAGCACGACGGCTTTCGACGGCTGGGAACGCGTTAAGATGCCCGACGCTATCATCAATGGCCGACATCAGGAGACATAGATATGCTCGATAACGAGCTCGCCCTTAAACTGATCCAGGGCAAATATTGGCACCATGATTTCGAAATAATCCCCGGCGTGCGGACTCACGGTGCTTACGATCCTACCGGTTTGTGGAATGAGCTTCAGTTACCGCTCGATATGAGCGGCCTGTCCTTGGCCGATGTTGGCGCGTCCAATGGCTATTTCAGCTTCGAGGCGTATAAGCGTGGCGCCAGAGTAGTGGCGTTTGATTTCCGGCATAAGGACAATTCGGGTTTTGGGTTAGCGCAGTATATTAACGGCCTAAGCGAGATCGAACACCACCACATAAACGTCTTGGATATGACCCCTGATCAGTTTGGCCAGTTCGATATTGTGCTCGCACTGGGTCTGTTTTATCACGTGTCTGATCCGTATATGGCCCTGGCCAATTGTGCGGCCCTGTCGCAGGATCGTCTGCTGATCGAATCCTATTGTATCGATCGGCAACTTCCGGGGCGATTAACTTCTGAGCCGGTGATGCGATTTCTTCCCGATCCCGAGCGCTTTCCAATGCAGGGTCAACCCAACGCAGATCGCAGCAATTTTTGGGGTTTTACCGCCATATGCCTAAAGCGCATGGTGGAGGATATCGGCTTCGCGGTGCAGAATAGTGATGTGCGTGAAGACCGAGTTTTTATAGATGCCAGGCGTGGTGGACTTGAGGCAGATGCTCCTCGCGTTACATTAAACGATACGGAAACGCGCCTGAGTATCGCGTACGGCTCCGTGCCGCCGGTACCCGTTGAGGGGAATCCCGATGATCCGAAAGCTTGGACGATTTTTTAAGGTAAATCGCTACGACTCAACGGCTGTCATCGATTAGGACGCTGCCAACTCAGTCCGCCCTTCGCGCTTGTACACACGCCGCTACCCGCCGCCGATCGCCTCGGCCCGGACGGTTAGCCGCGAATCTATCGCTCTTTGAAGATGCGTTCCTCGGTGAACGCCCGGCGCCGCGCGATCGTCTTCTTAGCCAGAGATCTTGCGTTTACCTTGAGCCTTGGCACTCGAGCTATGAAGCGCTCTGCCGTCTGGCACACAACCAGCTCCGCGTTGACGCTATCCAAGTACTTGGGATCCCATCCGAACGGCACCCAGACGAAATGCACTTCCCGAAAGACCTGGGCCAGCCACCACGACAATCCCTGGTAGGCGTTATCGCCGAAGCCGTAGGAGTCACCAAAGATCACGACGGTCCGCTCATCCGGCGCGTCCTCACGGCGGAACACGCGGATCGTCCCGATATGACCCCCGACGCGAGAGATCTCCGCCCAGTTGTCTGAGACGACGGCGGCCCGGGAAGCGTCCGCCATCGGACGCATGATCTCTAGAAGCGGCGGATCGAAGTGATGGCCAAGGTCTCCGGCGCCGAGATGCGGAGTCGGAGTGTCCTCCACCTCTGGAAGGAAAGCCGGCGAAACACCAAGCTCGCTCACCGTGGCCTCGGCCAAGATCCGGTTTCCGCGGGGGGTCAGATGGCTATCGGTAAGCAGGTAGGTTTTGCCGACGCTGCGAGCGTCACAGAGCGCCTCTATCGGGTAGACAAGCGGCAGCGCGCCCTCGTCGAGCAGGCGCAGCACGGGCCGCGGGCCGCGAGCGGTCAGATCCTGCGGATAGCAGTCAGCGCACACGGCGAGCTTCTCGGGCACGACCAGAAACGCGAGACGTCGACCAGCGTCCTGCGCATGATCTCGCCTCTTCGCCACGAGCGTTCGCCATTCCCCCAACCAGTCCGCGGCCATCTCCACCTCGCCGCGGTACATCGCCACATTGTCGTTGCTGCCGCCGTAGATGAACAGATGACCGGACTTGCCCACGATCACCACACCGTCAGGCGAGACATCGCCGGTAGGACGGGTGAAACGTTCCCAGCCTTCTATCCAGCAATTCAGGAACGACCCACGAGCCTGTGCTTCTTCGCCCATCTTGCGCTTGGTCATCCGCTCTGCGTACTCCACGGAGGCAAGCACGCCATCGAGGAAGGCCCGCAGGGATCCGATCTGCATCCACTGGGCGACATCTCCCGAAGTCGCGACCCGTCCCAGAAACTCGCGGAAGACCGTTTCGATGTCCTCACGGCGGAGGTCGCCGCCTGCAGTGTCCGCGGGCTCGCGCTTGGAAACCGAGGGTGACATGTGGATCAGCGTAACAGCCGCGAAGCGGCTCAGATGCGCTACGCCAAACCCCTAGAACGGCTTGGATGCTCGAGACGCGTCGAGCAGCTTGTCCACGGCTCGAAGCGCCGGCGGAAGAGGAAGTCCGACTCGACGATCAACCGCATTGCTTCCTTGTCGCGCCGCACTTCCCTGGTGATGGCTGCGTATTGACAGAACTACCAGGCTAGGTCGCGCGCATCGCAACGACAGCGTACTCGCCTTGGGTACGCCGATCCGTCTCCAGCTCTCCTGTCCCGAGCGGGAAGAACACGTACGCCGACTCGAACCCATGCAGACGAGCGAGGGTGACCGCGACCTCGGGGAAGATCGGAAGGCGGTGCGTGAGGTCAACCCAGAACGCCTTGAATGCCTGAATGGAGTGCGGGTTCACCGTCTCGGCGATGAACAGCCCGCCGGGTACAAGCTTCCGCTCTGCCAGCTGGAAATAGCGAACGAGTTCCTCGTAGGGTAAGTGCTCGATCACTTGAGCAGAGAAAACCACCCCGAGTGAACCGTCCGGCTGAGCCTCGAGATAGGAGACCGCTTCCGCCTGCTCGACGCCCAGCCCCTTCTCGCGGCAGCGCGCGACCATATCCGGGTCGGTGTCGATACCTCGAGCCTCGATGCCGGCTTTCGCCAGGAGTTCGAGGAACTCGCCCCGACCACAGCCGACGTCGAGTACGGGCGAGCGCTCGCCAAGCAGATCGAGGTAGGGCCGCTGGCGCTCTCGGATGAACTCCTCCGTACCACGGAAAGTGTCCTCGAATCCGCGATATCCGCCTTCTGCGCCGAGCTTCGAGTCGCGGAATCCTATGACAGGCCGTCCCGTTTCGTCGGGGATGCGCAAAGCCCCGGGGTCGGACACGTATGGCACGGCTGTCAGTTCCGTTTCCAGACGCTCGATGTGACCCCGCGCTGATTCGAGGCGCTGTGCGGCAAGTCGCGCCTCTCCTCGGACATCNNTCGCGCTGGAGGTGAGTGATCGCTTCTACGACCATCGTCTGGAGCTCATGCTGACCGACGACATACGGCCAAAGAAGCCGGCGGAGAACGTTTCGAGCTGTGTGCACCCCTGGGCGACGGCGCCTCGCGCGAACGAAGTGGCTGCCAGGCCCCTCTTTAAGCCTGCGATAGGCGGCCGCGAGCGCCTCGTCTTCAGACCAAGCGGACTCGCCGTACTCGCCTTCGGCCGGCCTGGGCGCCCGCGACGCAAATCTCTCCGCGAGGAAGGCCGCCGTCCTTTCCACCGAGAAGCGCGCCAGGATGTCATCACGCGCCCGCTCTCCGAGCTCACGCGCAGCCGTCTGATTGTCGAACACGCGGCGCATGGCTGCCGCGGCAGCGGCGATGTCCGGATCGGCCCATTCCGTGCCGGCGGGATAGGGATCGCAGCCCTTTGGAATCGGCACGAGCTTGTAAGGGATCAGATGACTGTTGCCTTCGTGCATGAAGTCGACGTTGCCCGAGTAATTGGTCGCGATCACGGGCTTTCCGTACGCCATCGCCTCCGCCATCGTCAATCCGAAGCCCTCGCTGCGATGGAGCGACACGTAGCAGTCGCACCCCGCCATCAAGGCGTTCTTCAGCTCCGGAGCGAGGTACTCCTCGAGTACGTAGATGTCTGTCCGCTCTGCCGCCGCGAGCCGAAGTCGTTCGAGCGACTCGAGCCCGTGCTCGCCGTTGATGCACTTCAAAACGAGGATCGGGCCTTCCCCGTCGGCGAAGGCGCGCGTGAACGCATCGACGATTCCGAGAGGGTTCTTTCGCTCGAAAATGCTGAGGAGATCGAAGCTGAAAAGGAACATGAAGCGGTCCGGCAGCCCGAGCTGTTTCCGCGGGATTGGCTCGGCACCGGGCATCTCGAGCGGTAGCGGAACGATGTGCACCGGTTTCGAAGTCGCTGCCACGAGGGCATCTCGCACGAAGCTCGATGCGGCCCAGACCTCGTCGACAAGCCCGAAGGCGTTGTGGAAGACGGACGGAAAGCGAGAGACCTCCCAGAACCAGACGCCGACCGAGTAGCGCTGTTTGAAGAGGGCCGGGCCGACATCCTCGCGGAGGATCGGCAATTGGTCGGCGTTCACGCAGATCACATTCATGTCGAACGGCGCCTGCTGCGGGCTGCGCTCGTCGATCTGATGCCCCTGCCGGCTCAGCGTGCGGTCGTAGGTGATCGTGGAGTACTCGATCTCGGCGCGGTCGAGTCCGCTCATCAGCTTCCGCGCGACTTCGCCTACGCCGAGCTCGGCGTTCAGATAGCCGACGAGGTTGACCCCCGGCGCCGGCTCGGCCGCCACTTCGATCGCCGAACCCGATACCTCAGCCTGCGCCGCCGCGAAGGCGCTTGTGCGCCGTCCCCCGCCCGGAACGACGCGCGCGCGCCTTAGCGTCCGCCAGACCGGCTTGCCGCGCGCCAGGATCGGATGAGAATGAGCAAAAGCGCGGAGGCGCTTCTCGGTACGCGCTCCTGCCCGGATCGCCGCGCCGCGTCCGGTCGAGATAACGGTCGCGGACCGCGGGCCACCCGGCAATAGCTCCCTGGGAAAGCCGATCTGAGGTTGCCCGTGCTTGTGGAGCCACTCGATAAAGCGGGGCGCGTCAGCCCTGAGCACATCGGGAAACTCGCGCTGCAGATCCGGACGCTCCGAATAGAGGGCGTAGGCGTAGCGCGAGACGCCGACCTTCCTTCCTTTCCCGACCGGTTCGCGAAGCCACTCCAGAAAGCTTGCGGTCACGGCCGGGTCGAATGGATCCGGCGGCGCGGTTCTTCCGTTTCGCTCGGCTTCGAGAAGCTCATCTCGAAAGAGCTTGCGCATCCGCGCGTCGATTGCGATTCCACCGGGCAGGCGTTCGAACTCGTATGCGACCGCTTGGCCACGACCGTAGCCGTGCGCGAGGACCCTGCGGCCGTACTCGCTACAGAGCTGCGCAAGATCCGGATTTCGGCTCAAGAGGATGCGCGGCCGCGTACCCGCATGGTGGCTGAGTACGTGCGGCGTATCCGGCTTGAAACCGCTGAAGTGAAAGAAGCGAAGCGGCGCGCCGTTGACCTCGTACAGGTCGCCGTTGCGGCGGACCTGACGTGCGTGCAGGTTCCAATACGCGACATTACAGCCGGGGTCGAGGAGGAGGAAATGCTCGAATAGCGACGGCACTAAATCCACCCAGCGCTGATCGACGAACAACGCCTGATCGACGGCTACGAGGCAGTACCTCGACAACCGATTCGACCACCAGTCGAGGAAAGGGGTCGCTCGCTCGCTCACGCCGACGAACCCGAGGTTGTAGATACCGGCATGCATGATCATGCTGTAGTCCGGCAGGCAACCGTCGTCTGGAATTGGCTCGGTGGTGTGAGGCGTGAGGACGATCGAATGCCTCTGCGCGAGCACCCCGATGTCGTCGAGCGGTTGGTAGATCGCGATATCGGGGTCGAAATACACGGCCGCGTCGGCCCCCCTGTCGAGCAACGTCTGAAGCAACCAGGGCTTGACGGCCGTCGCTAGCTCCTTGAGGTCGTAGATCATCGCCATTCGGTGGAACTCGTCCGGCTCGATGCCGATCTCGTACGGGGTCAAGACATCGAACGGCTCGCCGCTGGCGTCAGCGCCGTCCAGGATCAAGGTGGTGAAGCGCTCGCCGGGATGGTGCTCGGCGAAGGACTCCGCCAGGACCCGCGCGTATGGCAGGTAGTTTCGCGCGATGATCGTGCACGCGTGCATAACCGTCAGGACGCGGTCCTCGGACTGCAGCATCCCGAGATGCTTCGCCGAGGCATCGAAGTGGCGATCGAGGCGCCGGATTTCGCGGCGATGCCCGTGTGGAGAAGTCCGTTGGTCATGGTAGATCGTGTGGCTGCGCGCCCACTATGAGGTAGCGATTCCCTCGCGCTCGTAGTAGAGATCGACTACCTCGTCGGCCGGACCGATCGAGACGACGGCGCCATCCTCGAGCAAAATGGCTCGGTCGCAGTAATCACGAATAGCGGTTGGACTGTGTGAGACGAGGAGCAAAGTCTTGCCGGCCTCTTGAAAATCATCGAAAGTCCGGGCGCACTTCTGCTGGAACTTGGCGTCGCCAACGGCTAGCACCTCGTCGACAAGCAAGATGTCGAACGGCACCTGGATCGCCACCGAGTAGGCCAGGCGCACCTGCATGCCGGACGAGTAGTTCTTCAGGCGCTGATCGACGAAGCGTTCGAGCTCGGCGAACGCGATGATCTCGTCGAAGCGCTCATTCAGTTCACGCCTACTCAGACCGAGAAGCGTTCCGTTGATAATGACATTGTCGCGGGCGCTGAGCTCCATGTTGAAGCCGACGCCGAGCTCGATGAACGGCGAGAGCATCCCTCTCACGATGACCTGGCCCGCGTCGACGCGATAGATCCCGGCGATCGCCTTCAGTAGCGTCGTCTTGCCGGAGCCGTTGCGCCCTACCACCCCGAAGCGTTCTCCCTTCTTGATCGAGAAGCTAACGTTGCGAAGAACGGCGTTCGCTTCGTAGGTAGTTCGTTTCGCGGGATGAAGGAAATGCTCTCGCACGGTGTCTCGCCGCTCATGCGGAATCCGGAACGCCTTCGAGATCCCACGCAACTCGATAGCCGTGGAGGCTGCGATCGGGGGATCGCTGTTCAGACTCGCTCTGGGAACCATGGCTCCTCGCGTTTGAACAGGAAAAAGCCGAGCCCCAGAACGAAGACCACGACCAGGAGCGGTAAAAGACGCAGCGGTGAGAAGGTCGCGTGAGCCGCGATCACGCTGTGATCGGGGTAGATGACGATCGAACGGACGTCCTGCATGATCTGCGTGAATGGGTTGAGCAACATGACCTGGCGCCAGCGCGCTGGCACCTGCGTGAACGGATAGACGATCGGTGAAAGGAAGAAGAGCAGTTGCAGTGCGAGCTCCCAAACCTGAGCAACGTCACGAAGACGGACGTACATCACGGCCAGCACCAGGCCGAGTCCGAGAATATATAAGTAGAGCTCGAGCACCTCTAGGATCAGGACCAGCCAATCGAGCCTCGGGACGAGTCCGTTCCAGGCGATGAAGATCGCGATCGCGAGCAGGCCGAGTCCGAACGTGATGAAGGACGTGAGGCTCGCCGCTAGTGGGATCACAAGCCTCGGGAAGGGCAGCTTGCGCAGAAGGGATCCGTTGGTGACGATCGAGCCCATCGTCCGGGTCACACCGTCCGCGAAGAAATACCAGAGCATGACGCCGATCACGAGGTAGAGCGCGTAGTGAGGAGGCGGCGTCCCAAAGCGCACGAGGCGGCCGAAGACCACGTAGAGAATCGAGAACAGCGCCATCGGCTTGCCGATCGTCCAGATGTATCCGAGCGCAGAGTCTCCGTACCGGAGCTTGATATCCATCCCGGTCAGGACACGCACGAGTCTCCAGACCCGCTTCGCCCGCTCCACGCGACTAGCGTCTGTGTTCTCGGGGATAGGCTCTGAGAGGTCGCTTACCAGCGAGGTCATAGGCCGTGACGATACCCGACAGTCGGACTCGCTTGCACCGAGGCTCGCCCCCTCCACTTCGTCTCGACACTTTCGTGTCGCAGAAGATCGCGACCGGCGTCGCGAAGATAGCGCTCGGTCTCGAGGATTCGATCACACTCGGCGATACGAGCATTTGCCGGGATCGGGGTTTCGCCGCGGACTATGTCGAGGCTATTTGGCTGATGCCGAAGCAGATAGAGTCGGACGACTAAGTTATAGGGAGTGGCAAGCCTCACTCCATCGCTTCGTTTCTCGAATGCTCATTCGAGCACATCGGCATTTCTGTTTGGGAAAGTCGCGTAAACGCCGGCGAGCGATTTATCCGAAAGGTAGATGCCAAGATTCTATACGGTGACCCCTCCAAAGCCGAGCGAGTGCTCGGCTGGAAACCTAGGGCGAACTACCGAGAACTCGTCGCTTTGATGGTAGATGCTGCTCTCGTACGACTCAATTCTTCGATTTCTGATAATAACTAGGGTATGTGGAGGCGAGATTGAGCAGAAACACCGCCCTTATTACAGGAATCACAGGGCAAGACGGTCCCTATCTCGCTCGATTGCTACTGGATAAGGGCTACGACGTCAGCGGGCTGGTACGCCGCAGTTCCACCCCAAATCTAGAGCGATTAGAGCGGCTCGGAATTCGGGATAGCGTTCGCCTGATAGAAGGCGATCTGGGTGATGGCGGTTCCATCATCAACGCGATCGATCTTTGCAAGCCATCCGAGTTCTACAACCTGGCGGGGCAGAGCTTCGTTCCCGAGTCGTGGAAAACACCCGTTCAGACCGGAGATTTCACGGCGCTCGGTATCACGCGCTGCCTGGAAGCGATACGCCTGATCGACCAGGGGATCCGCTTCTACCAGGCTTCTTCGAGCGAGATGTTCGGCAAGGCTCAAGAGACTCCACAGAGCGAAACCACACCGTTTTGGCCTCGTAGCCCGTACGGCGTCGCGAAGGTCTACGGGTACTGGATCACGATCAACTACCGCGAGAGCTACGGCTTGCACACCTCGAACGGCATCCTCTTCAACCACGAGTCACCGCTTCGTGGTCTGGAGTTCCTCCCTCGCAAAGTCAGCAATGCCGTGGCGCGAATCTCGCTCGATCTCCAGAAGAACCTACAGATCGGCAATCTCGAAGCGCGCCGGGATTGGGGCTACGCGAACGACTACGTCGAGGCGATGTGGCTGATGCTCCAGCAAGACGAGCCCGGCGACTACGTCGTCGCATCCGGGGAGACGCACACCGTGCGAGAGCTCATCGAGATTGCGTTCGGTCGCGTCGGGATAGACGACTACGAGAAGTACGTGGTGGTCAACCCGGACTTCTACCGGCCGGCCGAGGTCGATCTCCTGATCGGAGACGCCTCGAAAGCGCGAGCGAAGCTTGGCTGGAAACCGAAGGTGGGGTTCAGAGAACTCGTTGAGATGATGGTGGATGCCGACATTGAACTCGAGAAAACGAAGCTCGTCGTCAAGCGGAAAGTTCTCGAAGACTGATAACTCTCCGGTCGTCGAAGGCACCGATGGCGAGCGGGCTCGGGTCGGTAGTAAAGCGATCCGCTAGCGCTTTGCAGGCGTCGGGTTCGTCCAAGCCTTCTGCCGCCGGAGCGCCGCTCTCAACCCGCCGGCGCGGGCCAGAGGTATCGCCCGGCGTGCTCCGGCGCCCGCCCGCCGGTAGCGCTTCCATTCCCTCAACCCGGCGATCCGGCCGCGAAGAGGAGCAAGCTTTCCTCGCCTCAGAGCGACGAAGACCACATAGGCGAGGTCGTGCGCCAGCATCCTCAACCCGTACCGCCTGAGTAGGCCGGTGTCGGCGTTCTTGGCAAGCAGCCTGACCCGGTTCCTGCCCGCCAGATAGTACTTCTGCCTTGATCTGTGACCGAGCGTCGCCGAGTGGTGATGGAAGACGATTGCCTCGGGCACGTAGAGGCACCGCCAACCGTTCATCCGAGCGCGCCAGGCAACGTCGACATCCTCGAGGTAGGCGAAAAAGGACTCGTCGAACGATCCGATCTCATCCAGCATCGCTCGCCGGTACAAAGCCGCGCCGGCGCTGGCGCCGAAAACCTCGACCGTTTCTGTCTCGCTCGCGCTCAGCGGTTGCCCGAGCAGGCGGTCAGACGCGATTCCGAGGCGATCGACCTCGATCCCAGCCGAGTTGATCGTCTCCGGCCGGTCGGAAAAGCGCATCTGGGTGGCTACCGAGCCGATATCGCCGGCGGAGGCACCAGCCGCCAGCATTCGTGCGAACGCCTCCGGCTCGACCGTCGCATCGTCGTTGAGAAGAGCGACCCACTCGCCCTCCGATCGACGGACGCCAAGGCTGACCGCGGCCGAGAAGCCGGTGTTCGTCAGCTCGGCGATCACGACGGCATTCGCGAAACGGTCGGCGAAATCTCGCTCGTTCTCGGAAGTGGCCTCGTTCAGGACGAGAACCAGCTCGGCTGGGCCGTCGACCAGGCGCAGCGCCTCCCGCACCGAGACAAGGCAATGCTCGAGAAGCTCTCCTTTCCGGTAGCTCACGACAATCACCGATAGGACGGGCTTCGTCAGAGCTGGACCTCGGCTAGCAGCGAATCGGTTAACAACTTCCTGCTCCTTAGGCGCGAATTGATCGTGATCTGCCACTTAATAGCCGACGCAAAAAGCTGCTGCGCAGCATCGACACCAGCAGTTTGACGGCGATACCGAGGTAAACGACGACGTTCTTCAGTACTCCTTGCGTCGCCGCGTAGTGCTTGCGATAGAAGCGGAACATGCCGTAGTGAAAGGCGTAGTTGAGTCGCGGCTTTCGGTACTTGCCGCTGGTGCCCGCCTTGATGTGAATCACCTTGACCGTGGGGTCGTACCAGGTCACCCAGCCGGCCTCCGCGAAGCGGTAACAGAGATCGAGATCCTCCATGTACATCCAGTAGCCCTCATCGAAGAGGCCCACTTGACCGAGCGCGCTTCGGCGCATGAGCATGAAGGCGCCGTTGACCGCGTCGACCGGGCCGCTCTCGGTGGCNNAAAGAACGGCGCGCAGCATGATCGAAGGTTCCGTCCTCGAGCTCGAGCCGGCAGCCCGAGATGCCCAGCTTTGGATTCGACTCCATCAGCGCGAGCATGTGGTCGAGCGCGTTCTCGACCATGATCGTGTCGGGATTGAGCGCGAGCACGTAGGGTGCGCTACCGCGACGGATCGCCACGTTGTTCGCTTTCGAGAAGCCGAGGTTCTCGTCCGAGGCGATCAGCTCGACCTCCGGGAACTCCGATTGCACCATCTCCACGGTCCCGTCCCGGGACGCGTTGTCGACGACCCAGACCCGCGCCCCTCGCGCCGGCGAGTGCGAGCGAAGCGACACCAGGCAGTCGCGGAGCAGCTCGCGCGAGCGATAGGAGACGATGACAATATCTAGCGCCGGCTCCGGCATTCGGTTGAGTCTAAACACTGCTCCGAGCTCGGCCTTCGAGCGCCAAATCGTAGGTCTCGAGCAGCCGCTCGAGCATCGGGCCCCAGGTGAACAGCTCGAGAATCCGTTTGCGCCCGGCCGCGCCCATCCTCCGGCGCAGCTTGTGATCGGCCAGCAGCGTCTCGAGCGCGGCCCGCAGCGCCTCGACGTCGCCTGGCGGAACGAAGATGCCCGTTTCCCCGTCTACGACGAGGTCGCGCAGGCCGCCGACGGGGCAGGCGACGACCGCTCGCCTGTGCGCCATCGCCTCGGCGCAGCTCATACCGAATCCCTCTCGGGAGGACGGGCAGGCGACGACCGCGGCTTGGTCGTAGAGCTCGCCGATCTTCTCATAGGAGACGAATCCCAACGCCTGGGGCACCCGCTTGCGTAGCGGCCCGTCGCCGGCCACGACCAGGTTCAATCCCCGAGCCGCCTCGACCAGCTCGAGGATGCCCTTCTCCGGCGAGAGCCGCCCGGCGAACAGCACCGTCGCCGGCTCTCCCTCCTCGCTCGTCTCGGCCGGTATGTCGAACTCGGGCGAGATCACCCGAACATGCCGCGCGCCTAGCCTTCGCGCCTCTTCGGCGAGCTCGTTCGAGGGACAGATGACGGCACCGGCGCGGCGCAACACAGGGCGCGAGAAGAGACGGAGCCTGCGCGCCAACAGGATGTCGGAGCCCGGAAGCTGGAGCACCAGCGCCGGCCCCAGCCCGAGCGCGACCGCACCGCTCGGGAGCCAGTAGGCATGGATGAGATCGGCGCCGCGGGCGGCGCGACGGGCGGCGCGGCGGAAGTTGAGGAGCATCAGCGGCAGGAGCAGAAGCAACCACGGGCGGCGGCGTAGATTGCCGATCACGCCGTGGCCGTAGGCAATCCCGAAGTGGCGGAAGTTCTGCGGCGAGACGACCTCGACCTCGTGCCCCAGCTCGCGCAGATGGGCAACCGCAGCGGCCACGAACGTCCCCGCATAGTCGCCCTGATAGCGCGGATACGAGGTCGTGAGAACGACGATCCTGAGAGCGCCGGCCGTACGCGAGCGCTCGGCTGTCATCGCGTCACGGGCTCCGATCGCCGTTCGGGTAGCTGCGCCTGGAGGCGGGAGAAGACAAGAGGCGCCCCCAGTAAGAGGGCCGCGAAGGCGTAGAAGTAATAGAACTGCATGGTCAGATAAAAGGCGTTGGAGGCCATCGTGCCGGCAAGGGCGGCGGTCATTCCCCAGGCCAGCGGCCGCACTCGAGCGGCGAGCGGGTCGCCGGCGGCCGTCAGTGCACGCCCCAGCGCACGGGTGTCGGCGAGGCGCCTGAACAGGTACCAGAGGAAGACGGC
>PMMN01000015.1:0-12374 GCA_003162235.1 Actinomycetota bacterium
CGACGCGCGCCCGCGCCTGCTCGAGCGACTCGGGTATCAGATCCACCGAGACGATCTCGGCCTCGGGGCTGGAAGCGGCGAGATGGATGGTCTGGGCACCGGTCCCGCAGCCGCATTCGAGTACCCGCGCTCCGCCCGGGTAGTGAGTGTCGTGGTGGAGCAGCTCGACAAGCGTGTCGGCCTGGTCAAAGAGGCGAGCGGTCTCGCGCAGCGAGTAACCGTGGACGTAGCCGGGATCGCTCATCCGCGGCACTCTTGCAGAAGCGGATGAAATCGGGCTGAGATAGCCGTTGAGATTGGGTTAACGGGCTAGCTGCCGGCGGTCAGGCGCAGGCGACCGAAGGCGTCGGCCATCTCGAGCGCGCTCCGGGCCGCCTCGGCGCCCTTCTCCAGCCGCGACTCCGCCTGCTCGACCGTGTCCACGGTGAGCACGCCGAAAGCGACCGGCACACCCGTCTCGAGCCCGGCCAGAAGGATGCCGCTGGCGGCCTCGCCGGCGACGTACTCGAAGTGCGGCGTCTCGCCCCGGATCACGCAGCCGAGAGCGATCACGCAGCTGTATCGGCGCGACTTGGATAGAGCCATCGCCGCCAGTGGCAACTCGAAAGCGCCCGGCACGGGCATGATCGTGACCGAGTCGCCGCGCACACCCAGCCTCTCCAGCTCCGCAAGCGCGCTCGAGAGTAGGCCGTCGGCAACCTGGCCGTTGAAACGGCTGACCGCGATTCCGACACTGCGGCCGCCGCCGAGCGGCAGACCCTCGATCGTCCGGTAACCGGCGGGAATGTGCAAATCGCCCGCGGCGTGCTCGCTCGAGAGCGCCCCGGCGACCGGCCCGAGCTCGGGCTCGATCCCCTGCTCGGGTTCGGCGAAAGCCTGCGGCGCGCTGACGGCCTCGGCTGCGGGCGCCTCGGGAACCACGACCTCGGCGGCGGTCGGTTCCGGCTCGGGGATCGCGGGCGGCTTGTTGCGCGATCCGCGCGGGGGCCTCAGCGGCTGGTAGCCGGGCTGGCCGGGCCAGGGATTTTGATCGAAGGGGGCCGGCGGGTCCGATTCGTTTCGCTTAGATCCCTTACCGCTCACTTTTCAGCCTCCAGCTCTGTATCGAGGTGCATTCCTTGATGGTGCAGACGATGGCCGAGCTTATCTCGTTTTGTCGCCAGATAGCGCTCGTTCTCGACGTTGGGTGAGATCACGATCGGCACTTGCTCGACGATCGTCAGCCCATAGCCGGCAATGCTCAGCTTGCGCGGGTTGTTGGTGAGCAGGCGGATAGTCGAGAGACCGAGATCGACGAGAATCTGATTTCCTATCCCCCATTCGCGCTCGTCGGCGCCGAAGCCCAGCTCCAGATTGGCCTCGACGGTATCGAGACCCCGCTCTTGCAGCTCGTAGGCCTTGAGCTTGTTGAGCAGACCGATGCCGCGCCCCTCCTGCGACATGTAGAGGAGCACGCCGCGCTCTTCCTCGGCGATGTGCTCGAGCGCGTACTCGAGCTGCTCGCCGCAGTCGCAGCGAAGCGAATGGAAAACGTCCCCGGTCAGACATTCGGAGTGGACGCGCACGAGCACGTCCTCCGCTCCCTCTATCTCCCCCATCACCAGCGCGACGTGGTATTTGCCGGTCAACTTCTCGCGGTAGGCGACCGCGCGGAACTCGCCGTACTCGGTCGGCATCCGCACCGTCGTCACCCGCTCGACCAGCATCTCGACGCGGCGGCGGTACTCGATCAGATCGGCGATCGCGACCAGCTTGATCCCATGCCGGCCGCAGTACTCGATCAGGTCGGGCACGCGTGCCATCGAGCCGTCTTCTTTCATCACCTCGCAGATCACGCCGGCCGGAATCAAGCCGGCCAGCCGCGCGAGATCGACCGCGGCCTCGGTCTGACCGGCACGCTCGAGCACACCGCCGGGACGCGCCCGGAGCGGGAAGACGTGACCGGGGCGGACAATATCGCGCGAATCCTTACTGGGATCGATCGCCACCTGGACGGTGTGCGAGCGGTCTTGGGCGGAGATACCCGTCGTGATTCCCTCGCGCGCCTCGATCGAGACCGTGAAGGCGGTTTGGTTGGGCGTCTCGTTGAGCTCGGTCATCTGCTCGAGGCCGAGCACGTCGCAGCGATCCGGCGAGAGCGCCAGGCAGATGAGACCGCGAGCGTTGGTGGCCATGAAGTTGATCGCCTCGGGTGTGGCGAACTGAGCTGCGATCGTCAGATCACCTTCGTTCTCGCGCTCGGCGGCGTCGACCACGACGACGAACTTACCTTCGCGGATGTCCTCGATCGCCTCGTCGATCGTGGCGAAGCCCGGAGCCGGGCTCGACTTCACGTCCGCTTTCATACCTCCGTCCTCCCTGGCAGCAGACGCTCTACGTACTTTGCGATCAGATCCGCCTCGAGATTTAGTAGATCGCCGGGCTTCGCCGTCCCTAGAGTCGTCACTCCGAGCGTGTGCGGGATCAGGGCCACGGCGACCGCATCGTCTCCGAGCTCGGCGATCGTCAGCGATACTCCGGCGACGGTGATCGAGCCCTTCTCGACGCAGTAGCGAAGCACATCCGGCGGCAACTCGATCCACATACGCACGCCGTCTCCTTCGCGCTCGAGCGAGCGCACGCGCCCGACGGCATCGACATGGCCCTGAACGTAGTGGCCACCGAGCGGCTCTCCGGCACGAAGCGCCGGCTCGAGATTGACGTCGCGGCCCGGCCCGAGCGTTCCCAGCGCGCTGCGCGATAGCGTCTCCAGACTGAGGTCGAAAGAGAGGGTCCCACCGTCGATCTCCACCACCGTCAAGCAGCAGCCATCGACGGCGACCGAGCCTCCGATCTCGAGCCCCGGCGCAAGCGCGAAGGCCGTGACGGAAAGGCGAGCCTGCTGCTCGCTTCGCTCGAGCAAGACGACCCGCCCCAGTTCTCTGACGATCCCGGTGAACACCTTTGCAAGGCTACTAGGAGAGCGGGCACCGAGGGGAGCCGGAGCCGCCGGCATCTACCGGCGCCCCGGCTCCGCAACGGATCGACCGCGCTACCCTCGCGAGAAAGGCATCCCTCGATCGAGGGTATTCGGTTCAGGAATTTGGCTCAAACAAGCCGGATCGCTGAAAAACCGACCGCGCTAGTCGATATCAGGACTAGAACCAACCCAACCTACTACGTAGCATTCGAGTCACCCCCTCTCCTCAACATCAGAGGGACGAAGGCTGGGAACCGCACACCCGGTCGCTGGTCGTGTCATAAGACACTGTGTCTTCTGACACTCTTATACGCCAACGGCTTGACGGCAAAGGAGGTCCCCGGCTTAGATGCGACCTATGGACGAAGCCCTCAGAGAGCCAGCGGAGACGCTTGGCCAACGTTTGCGACGCTTACGCAAGGAGAAAGGTCTCTCCCAGCAGGCGATTTCCCGCCCCGGCTTGACGACCGCCCACATCTCGCGGATCGAGGCGGGACTACGACGGCCGTCGGTGAGAGCGATCCGTGCGCTTGCCAAGCAGCTCGACGTGAGCCCCGAATACCTCGAAACCGGCCGACCGCTCGGTCCGCGCGGCGATCTCGAGGTGAGAGTTGCCGACGCTGAGCTCGAGATTCGGATCGGGACCCGAGCCGAGTCGACCCTGGATGCGTTGAGCTCGCTCGTCACCGAGGCGCGCGCGCTCGGCGATCCGATGCTGACGGCGCGCGCCGTGGCAACGCTCGGTCTCACCCTTAGCTCCGCAGCCGCCTACGACGTGGCGATCCCGCTTCTCGAAGAGGCAACTACCTCGGTGGTGATCACTCCGCCACTGCGACCAGACGTCTATATCGCGCTGGCCCAGGCGTACGCCGCGGCGGGCAAGCGGGTCGAAGCTGTAAACCTGCTCGAATCCGCACTGGCCTTTGTCGAGGCGCACGCCCGTGAACACATCGGCGCCTACATGCGGCTGGCCGTCAACCTCAGCTACGCGCTGACAGATGCCGGCCGCCTCGACGAGGCGCGGGAGGTGCTGGAAGAGGCGGTGCGCCGCCACGGTGACAAGAGCGACCGGCGAGCGCAGGTCTCCACCTACTGGACGCTGGCCCGAATCGCCGCGATGTCAGGTGACTCCGCGACTGCGCTCGAGCACATGCGTAGGGCGATAGCGCTGCTCGAGGCCGGCGAAGACTCGCTCGCCCTCGCCAACGCCTACGGCCTGTTCGGGCAGATCCTGGTCATCGACGGCAATTACGAGGAGGCGAAAGACCCGCTCGACCGCTGCGTGAGCGCGCTAGAGCAGGAGGGAAGGCTTGAGGATCTTGGCCTCTTCGTCGCCGACCAGGCGAAATGCGCGGCCAATCTCAGCGAGACAGACGAAGCCGAGCGGCTGGCGAACAGAGCCCTGCAGCTGCTGGCACAGAGCCCGAGTGACCAGGGCGGCGCGATCGGGGTGCTGGCGATGGTGCAATCCCAACGAGGCCAGAAGGCCGAGGCCGAGCCGCTGTTCAAGCAGGCGGTGGAACTGCTCGAGCAGGGCAACGAGTTCGAGGAGGCCGGACGTGTTTGCCGCGCCTGGGCTCTGATGCTGCGCGACCAGGATCGCCGCAACGACGCGGCGAAGCTGCTGGGGCGGGCGGCCGAGGTCGAGAAGAAGGCGCAACCGCGCGCCCCGCTGGCGCGCTGACAGTCGAAAAAACCGAAGAGCCTGCCGTGGAAGTTGCGGGGTGTGCGACCATGCCCGCAGGTGGCCGGAAGAGCTCGACTCGACAACGTTGCCGCGATCTTCGTCGCGCCCGATCTGAAGCGGACCGCTGAGTACTACCGCGACGTCTTCGGCTTCGAGCTGGTCGAGCGCCACGAGGCCGAGGATGCCTTCGCCACGCTCTACCGAGACAGCGTCGAGATCATCGTCGTCCAGGCGAGGTTCGGCGAGGTTGAGTCCAACACAGCGCGCTACGGCGCCGGTTATGACGTCTATCTGAACCCGGAGGACGTCGCGGGCGTTGACGCTCTCTACGCCGAGCTAACGGAGACGGGCGCGCAGATCATCAGCAAACCGGCGCTGACGCCGTACGGCAGCTACGAATTCGTGATCGAGGACGTCGACGGCAGACTGATCGGGATCGGGCGAGTCAAAGACGAGAACGTCTTCTTCAAAGACGGAGTCCCCGGCCGGCGCTCGACCGCGTAACCGGACCAGACAGGCACCACCTTTATCCGCCCGCCACCGAGCCACCCGCCCGCGGGATAGTCACAAATTACTGTCCCGGCAAGGCGAAAAGCGCTCCGAGATGTGCCGATTCTGCGCCGACTCTGGGCGGCGAAACGTTGTGCTCAGAAAGAAGCACCGCGTTTCGAAGCGAACTCCGATCAGGGCTCGTGGACGTAAGCGCTGATCAGCACGTCCTCGCCCACCGTCTCGGCACTCAGGTGCGAAAGCTCGACGGGATTTGACAGATCCCCAAGGAATCGCAGGCCTGCGCCAGTGAGATGAGGCGTCATGAAGACGAGCAGCTTGTCCACCAGCCCGGCCTCGGCGAAGGCGGTGGCGAGCGTCGGCCCGCCTTCGAGCAGGAGCGACTGCACCCCTTCCCCGGCCAGCGCTTTCAGCTCCGCGGCGAGCGGACCCGAGCGGAGCTCGAGCTCCGACGCTTCGGGCAGCGGACCCTTGCCGAAAGCCAGGCGCCGAGGTTGACGCGCGGCCTCGACTTCTCGCGCATCGAGCCGGGGCGAATCGGCGAGCACGGTGCCCATCCCGACCGCAACGGCGCCGGAGGCGGCGCGGAGCTCGTGTACGAGCCGGCGCGAGGCTTCCCCGCTCAACCAGCGCGAGCCGGGCAGGGCGACGCGCCCGTCGAGCGTTACCGCGACCTTGTACGTGACGAAGGGGCGTGCGGCCGCGATCCAGGTGCGCCAGGCCTCGTTCTGCCGGCGAGCGCGGAAGGCGAGCTCGCCGCCGGCCAAGTCCACCCGGAGCCCGGCCTTGCGCAGGTGCTCGAGGCCACTCCCGGAAACACGGGGATTGGGATCGATCGCCCCGACAACGACCCGCTCTACACCGGCCTCGACGATCGCCTCGCAGCAGGGGCCGGTGAGCCCGGTGAAGCAGCACGGCTCGAGCGTGACGACCACGGTCGCGCCGCGAGCGAGTTTCCCCGCCTGTCTGAGCGCGACGATCTCGGCATGCGGCCCGCCGGCGCGCTCGTGCCAGCCTTCACCGACAACCTCCGCGTCCCGCGTTACGAGCGCTCCCACCACCGGGTTCGGCTGCGTCAGGCCGCGCCCCCGCTCGGCCAGCTCGAGCGCCCGCTCCAGCAGCTGCTCGTCACCTGTGCCCGTCATCGTCTCCTTCCCGTTCAGGCCAGCGCCGAGACCAGTCTGCGGTAGGCGCGCACTATGTCCTCACGGCCGAAGATGCTGGAGCCGGCGACGAAGAGGTTCGCGCCCGCCTCGAAGACCTGGCGGATGTTGTCAGGTCCGATGCCGCCGTCGACCTGAACGTGCATGTGCGCGGGCAGAAGCTCGCGAAGCTCGCGGATGCGATCGATCGCGTCGGGCATCAACTGCTGGCCCGAGTAGCCGGGGTTGATGCTCATACAGAGGACGAGATCGACGTCGGCGGCGATCGCCGCGGTGGCCGCTTTCGCCACCCTCGTCTCGGGGTTGAAGGCCAGCCCGACCTCGAGCCCGTACTCGCGCGCCTGCGCAACAACATCGCGCAAGCGGTCGCCGACAACCTCGTAGTGGACGGTTACGCTGTCTGCGCCCGCCTGGGCGAAAGCGGTGAAGTGGCGCTGCGGCTCGACGATCATCAGGTGGCAGTCGAGAATGCCGCCGGCCGCGTGCACGACCGGAGCGATCGACTGGAGCACGATCGGCCCCGTGGTGATCGGCGCCACGAACTGCCCATCACCGACGTCGAACTGGAAGATGCGCACTCCTCCCCGCAACAGCATCTCCAGCTGGTCGCCGAGACAGGAGAAATCGCCCGCGTAAATGGACGGCTCGATCTCGGCGGTGCGCACCCATTCCTCCCAGGGCATGGGCTGGATCTTACGTCGGACGGGTCAGGAAACGAGCGCTTCGCCGTAGATCCCGGCCAACTTCGCCTTCAGATAGGCGATGAAGGGCTCGGAATCGACCGGGCCGCCGAGGATGCGCTGCCGCAGCTCGGCGGGCGTGAACTTGCGCCCGTGCCGATGCAGGTTCTCCCGCAGCCATTCCCGCAAGGCGCCGAACTCGCCGTCGCGGATCTGATCGGGCAGCTCGGGCAACTCGGCGCCGAGGCGCTGCCAGAGCTGCGCCGCGGTCAAGTGACCGAGCGAGTAGGTGGGGAAGTAGCCGAGCGACCCATGCGACCAGTGCACGTCCTGGAGCACGCCCAGCCGGTCCTCGGGCACCTCGATGCCAAGGTAGTCGTGTATGAGCCGGTTCCAGGCCTGAGGCAGCTCGGCCAGCGGCAGGCTNNGTCGTCTCGTCGGCCTCGACGCGGATGAAGTCGGGCTCGACTTTGTTCACCATCGTGTAGATGTCGGCGGCAGACAGCGAGCCCAGCTCGCTCGGGAAAACGCGGGCGAGCTCGCCGGCGAAGTGCTCCCAGAAGGGGAGGCTGCGACCGATCACGTTCTCCCAGAGCAGGCTCTGCGACTCGTGCCATCCGAGCGAGGTGCCGCGGGCGAGCGGTCCCCAGCCGAGCTCCGGCGCAATTTGGCGCTCGTAGAGGCCGTGCCCGAACTCGTGCATGCTCGAGAGAAGGCTCTCCAGCCCCTCGACCTCGTAACGAGTGGTGAGGCGGACATCGGAGACACAGATGGAAGTTTCGAAGGGGTGAACGGTCGGGTCGAGGCGCCAGGAGCCCGACTCGAAGCCGAAGCGGGCGAGCACGTGGCGCTCCATCTTCTGCAACCCGTTGACCGGGAGCTGCCGGCGCAGCGGCGTGTCGTCGATGGCGCCCGACGCCGCCGCGACGCGCACGAGCGGGATCAGCGCCTCCTTCAGCCGATCGAAGATCTTCCGCACCTCGGCTACGGTCAGCCCCTGCTCGAAGTCGTCGAGGAGCGCGTCGTAGGGCTCGCCCTCGGGCGCCATGCACTCGACGTAGCGCCGCGTCAGCTCCAGAGTCTTCTCCAGTTGGGGCAGGAAGCGGGCGAAGTCGTTCTCTCTCCGCGCCGCGACCCAGACAGGATAGGACTCGGAGGCGGTCCGGACCATCGCTGCGCGCAGCTCGGCCGGCACCTTGATCTCCTTCTCGAAGTCGCGGCGTGCGACCTTCACCAGCCTGGCATCGTCGGAGTCGGGATCGAGCCCCGCGGTAATCGGCTCGGCCGCGTCGAGCAGCTTCCCCAGCCCGGGCGAGGTGGCCCGCTCGTGGATGATGCGCCCCAGCGTCGAAAGCTGGTCGGCACGGGCGCCGGCGCCGCCCGCCGGCATCATCACTTCCTGGTCCCAGGCCAGCAGCGAGGCGATCCGATGCAGGTCTTTGAGTTCAGCCAGCTCGCGCTTCAGCTCACTGAGCGCCGCAGTTTCCGCAGACATAGACGGAACACTATCTACGGTCGGAGATTATTGGTAGGTGTCTCTTCGGGACGATCGACCGGCAGATCGAGCCTCAACGAACCCGCAGCCGCGCGATAAAAAACCCACTCGTGCGGTGGACGTGCGGCAGGGTGAGGAGAAATTCGGGCCGGTGCGGGTGCGAGAACTCGGGGAAGAGCTCGCCCAGGGGCTCGGGCTCGAGGCCTAGCGCCGTGACTACGTCTTCGTTCTCCTCGCGGTTGAGCGTGCAGACCGAGTAGGTGACGCTGCCGCCGGGGCGGACGCGGGCGGCCGCGGCGCGCAGCAGATCGAGCTGGAGCTCGGCGAGCGGTTTCGAGCGCCAGCGCAAGTCGGGGCGACTCGCGAGCACGCCGAGCCCCGAGCAGGGTGCGTCCACCAGCGCCCGGTCGAAGCCGGTCAGTTCAGGTGAGAGATCCAGGGCGTCGGCGTTCAGGACGCGGATCGAGCGCGCGCCGAGGCGGCGACAGTTCTCGTCCAGCTCGCGTGCGCGGCCATCGTGCTTCTCGATCGCGGTCACTTCGGCGCCGAGGGCGGCAAGCTGAGTCGCCTTGCCGCCGGGCGCCGCGCAGAGATCGAGCACTCTCTCGCCCGGGCGCACGCCCACGGCCAACCCGGCCAGCTGCGAGCCGCGGCTCTGAGGCCAGATGAGGCCTTCGGCCAGCGACTTTGCGTCCACGCGCTCGACCACGAGCGCGCCGGGAACTAGTGGGTCGGGCGTGCCCTCGACCTCGCCCGGTTTGAGCGTGTTTCGGCGCACCGCCGTCTCGGCCGGCTCGTTCTGNNCCCGGGCGCCCTCGGCCAGGCGGCGCATGATCGCGTTGGTGAAGCCGACCGCGTGCTTGGGACCGTACTCGCGCACCAGCTCGACCGACTCGTTGACGGCGGCGTGGTCCGGGATGCCCGCGGCGAAGGCGATTTGATAGGCGCCGAGCCGGAGCGCCGCCCGGACGGGCGGGTCGAGCGTACGCGGCGAGCGCTTGCCCAGCTGCTCGATCGCATGGTCGAGCGTGCGCACGCGCTGCACGGTGCCGTAGGCAAGCCGTTGCGCCAGCGCCCGGTCGCGGTCGTTCAGCCTCCTGGCTTCGATCGCGAAGACGCGGTCGGCGTAGGCCTCCTGCTCGAAGACGCGCAGGATCGTCCTGAGGGCGACGCGGCGTGCGGGCGAGGCGTTCATGGCTATCGGCGCACGCCGCGAAGGTAGTCCGCGGCAGACATTCGCTTCTTTCCCTCCGGCTGCACCTCGAGCAGCTCGAGCCCTCCCGCGACGAGCGCCGCGTCGGGACTGGCGAGGCGGGCACGCCAGACGAGCAGGCGCTGGCCGTTCAGCTCGCTCCAGGCGCCGATGTGCGGTGAGAGGGCGCGGATGCGGTTGAGGCTCTCCTGGGGCGGGCGGCTCCAGTCGAGCTCACGATCCTCGGGCCCGATCTTGGCCGCGTAGCAGGCGCCCTCCTCCGGCTGGGGCTCGAAGACGGGATCGGGGAGAACGCCGTCCAGCAGCGTGACCGCGAGCGCAGCCGTCTTCTCGTAGACGGAGCCGGCATCGTCCTCGAGCGTGAGCGGGAAGACCGCCTGGGCGCAGATAGGGCCGGCGTCGAGCTCCTTGACCGTCTCGTGGATCGTCACTCCGGTCTCGGCGTCGCCGATCATCAGAGCCCGCTCGACCGGCGCCGCTCCGCGCCAGCGCGGAAGCAGCGAGGGATGGACGTTGAGCCAGAGCGCCCGCTCGAGCTGTACTTCCGGGATGAGCACTCCGTAGGCGGCCAGGATCACCGTGTCGGCGTCGAGCTCGAAGGAGGCGTCGAGCTTCTCGGGCTGGAGAACGGGAATGCCGAGGCGCTCGGCCACTAGCTTGGCCGCCGGCGGCCGCACCTTGCGCCCGCGCCCGGCCGGGCGATCCGGACGGGTGATCAGGAAGCTGATCTCACGCCGCGCCGCCAGTCCTTCCAGAACGCTTGCGCCGAAGGGCGCTGTCGCGGCGACGGCGAGACGTTCCGGCATGGCGCCTTACCGCGAAGAGAGAACCACCCGCGGTCGCAGCAGCGCGAGAGCCTCGCGGCGCGCCTCGGGCGTGGTGCGATCGAAGGTGAGGATTCCGTCGAGATGGTCGACCTCGTGCTGAACCGCCCGCGCGGGCAGGCCGTCGAGCTCGAGTACCAGCCCGCTGCCGTCCACACTCTGAGCCTCGAGCCGTACCGCAATCGAACGCTCGACCGGCACCAGCACGCCTTGCAAGGAGAGGCAGCCCTCCTCGTCGGTCTCGAGCTCGTGGCCGAGAGGCGCGATGCGCGGGTTGACGATCGCCTGCGCCGGCTCCTCGTCGCCCAGCTCGATCACGAACATCCGCTGCAGGATGCCGACCTGGTTCGCCGCCAGCCCGACGCCGGCCGCATCGTGCATGATCGCGATCATCCGCTCGGCCTGACGCGCAAGCGCCTCGTCGAAGACCTCGACCTCGCGCGCGCGCATGCGCAGGACAGGATCGGGATAGTGCCGCAGCTGCGCCAGCGCGGTGCGGCGCCTGGCCTCGCCCTCGGCGCTGAACTCGACGTTCTTGATCTGACCGCTACTCGACATCGTTTGGATTCTACGCTGAGCGGCCGTTCTGACGGCCGGAGCGCTCAGGGCCCACCCCGGTAGGGATGTGCAGGCCTATTGAGATCGGCCCTTAGAACCCCTGCGGGTCGACGTCGACGACGGCGCTGAGATCGGCGCGGCGCATGGCGGGCGCGGCGGCGCGGAGGAGTTGAGCCGCGGCCGAGGCGATCCGGCGCGGGCGGGTGCTCTTGGCAACGAGCTGGGCGCGGTGGCGACCGCGCAGGCGCAGTAGCGGCGCCGGGCCGATCAGCTCCTCGCCGGGAATACCGTCTCGGATCTCCTCGAGCAGGCGCATCGTCTGACCCTGCTCCGGGCCCGAGGCGACGATGCGGACGAGGTGGCGGAAGGGCGGGTACCCGAGTTCGCGCCGGCGCTCCAGCTCGGCGGCGAGGAAGCCCTCGACGTCGTGACGAGCGGCGAAGCGGACGGCCTCGCTGTCGGGCTGGAAGCTCTGGATCAGGACGCGGCCGGGAGCATCGCGGCCGCTGCGTCCGGCCAGCTGGGTGAGGAGCTGAAAGGTGCGCTCCTCGGCGCGGAAGTCCGGCTGGGACAGCCCCGCGTCGGCGTCGACCACGGCGGCCAGGGCGACACCCGGGAAGTGATGGCCCTTGGCGATCATCTGAGTGCCGAGCAGAATGGCTCTGTCGGTAGCGGCGAAGCGGGCGAGCGCCTCGGCGAGGGCGCCCGGGCGAGCGGCGGTATCGGCATCTAAGCGGATCAGCTCCAACTCGGGGAAGCGCTTCGCCAGCTCGCGCTCGAGCTTCTGGGTGCCGGCGCCGATCCGCGAGAGCTCGGGCGAGCCGCAGGCCGGGCAGACCTCGGGCTCGGGCTGCGAGTAGCCGCAGTGGTGGCAGCGGAGACCGGCGCCCGCGTGCAGTACGAGCGCCACGTCGCAGGACGGGCAGCGAAGCGTCTCGCCGCAGGAGCGGCAGTGAAGAGCGGGGGTCAGGCCACGCCGGTTGAGGAGCAGGATCGCTTTGGCGCCGGCCTTCGAGACGGCCTCGAGCTCGTCGATCAGCGGAGAGGAGAGCGGAAAGCCACGCTCACGGCGCATGTCGACGACCTTTACCGGCGGCAGCTCGCCGCCGAGCCGCCCGCCCAGCTCGAGCCGCTCCAGTGCCTGCCAGGACTCCGGTCTGGGCGTGGCACTGCCGAAGACGGCGACCGCGCCCTCGAGCGAGGCGCGCTTGGCGGCAACGGTGCGGGCGTCGTAGCGGGGATCGGACTCCTGCTTGAAGGAGGAGTCGTGCTCCTCGTCGCAGAC
>PMMN01000015.1:12433-36094 GCA_003162235.1 Actinomycetota bacterium
CTGCCGGTCGCCCCGTAGAGGAGAAAGAGCCCGCCTCCTCCGTCCAGCGACTGCACGATCCGGCCGACCGCTCGCTGCTGCGACTCGGTCAAGGTCTCCGGCGCCCGCTCGGCGGCGAGCGCCTCTCTCTCCAGCGGGCGGGCTCGCTCTCCGCGGCGCCTGGGCATCGCCGGCGCCACCAATGCCAGCGCGCGCCCGGGCGTGGAGCCGTAATAGCCGGCAAGCCAGAGAGCGAGCTCGACCAGCGCCGCGGGAAGCCGCCCGACCACTTCCTCGATCGCCGACAACTCGATTCCCGGCGGAGGCGTCACGTCCACCTCGGTCACAACCCCGCGCACGCGCCGGCCACCGAGCCGGACGCGCACGACCGCGCCGGTCTCGACCTCCTTCGGGACGAGGTAGGTGAACTCGTGCGCCAGCACTCGCGCGGTTACGAGCGGAAAGACCGATGCCGGCCTGGCGTCCACGCGGCCAAGCGTAGTTGGCCACGCGACGACGACGCGTGCTTCGACGAAAGATGCATGAAAACCGGGCGAGCGGGTACCTGCTTGGGATGGTCGAGCCGACGCTCGCAAATCCACCGGCAGCCATGTCGCGGGAAGACGAGGCCCGGTGCCCCGACGTGCGCGAGACCCGGCTGAGCCTGATTGCGATCGCGGCCTGCGTCGGCTGCCTCGATCTGATCGTGAAGGTGCTCAAGCCGACCGAGGCGGACTTCTACCACAGGCGCACCTATTCCGAGCTCATCCTGATCCTGGCCATCTCGGGCGCTGCGGTCTATTTTGTTCCACTCGCTCGCTCGCGCTTGGTCGCCGCCGGGATCGGGCTGATGGTCGGCGGCGGGATCGGCAACGCGCTCTCGATCGCCGTCTTCCCGCTGGGCGTTCCCAACCCGTTCTTCCTCGCGCACGACGGCTGGGCGATCGCCTTCAACCTCGCCGACGTCTGCGTCGGGATCGGCTTCGTGCTGATGGCCGCGGGCGTTATTGGTCTTTCGGTCAGGCGCAGGCACGAACTACGCAGCGCGGTCGAGCGTTAGAGCCCGGCTGCCTTGCGTAGCACCGCGGCCTTGTCGGTGCGCTCCCAGGTGAAGTCGTGGTCGTCGCGACCGAAGTGGCCGTAAGCGGCTGTCTTGGCGTAGATCGGCCGGCGTAGGTCGAGGTCGCGCAGGATCGCGGCCGGGCGCAGGTCGAAGTGCTCGCGCACGAGCTCCTCGATCTTCGAGACGGGAATCTTCTCGCTGCCGAAGGCGTCGACGGCAACCGAGACCGGATGCGCGACGCCGATCGCGTAGGCGACCTGGAGCTCGAGCCGATCGGCGAGCCCGGCGGCGACGAGATTCTTGGCCACGTAGCGGGCCGCGTAGGCGGCCGATCGATCGACCTTCGTCGGATCCTTGCCCGAGAACGAGCCGCCGCCGTGTCTGGCGGTGCCGCCGTAGGTGTCGACGATGATCTTGCGCCCGGTCAGGCCGGTGTCGCCCATCGGGCCGCCGACGACGAAACGACCGGTCGGATTGACGAGTACGAAGTCGCGCTCGTCCAGGCGCTTCTCGTCGTAGAGGTCACGGGGCAAAATCGGGTGCAGCACGTGCTCGATCATGTCCGGTTTGATCAGGGAGTCGACATCGAGGTTGTCCGCGTGCTGGCTGGAGACGAGCAGACGCTCGATCTCGACAGGTCGCTGCGCGCCGTGCTCGTCGATCTCGTAGCGAACCGTCACCTGCGACTTGCCGTCGGGGCGCAGGTAAGGCATCAGGCCGGCCTTGCGCACTTCGGCCATTCGTTTGCAGATCTTGTGCGCGAGCAGAATCGGCAGCGGCATCAGCTCGGCGGTCTCGCTCGAGGCGTATCCGAACATCATCCCCTGGTCGCCCGCGCCCTCGCCGTCGAGCGGGTCCTCGTCGCCGTGCTGGGTCTCGTAGGACTTGTCGATCCCGCGCGCGATGTCGGGCGACTGCTCGTCGATCGCGGTGATCACGCCGCAGGTCTCGGCGTCGAACCCGAACTTGGCGCGCGTGTAGCCGATCTCTGAGATCTTGGCCCGCACCAGTTTGGTGACGTCGACGTAGGTGTCGGTCGTGATCTCGCCGGCGACGATCACGAGCCCGGTGGTTACCAGCGTCTCGCAAGCTACCCGCCCATTGGGGTCGCCGGCGAGCACGGCGTCGAGCACCGAGTCGGAAATCTGGTCGGCGATCTTGTCCGGATGGCCCTCGGTGACTGATTCCGAGGTGAAGAGGTACTCGTTCACGGACGGGGACACTAGTCGATCTCCTTCTGGATCGCAGGGGCAGAGATAGCCGGATCGGCGGTTATTTCTATCAGTACAGGACTGAACACGTGCTCGACGCTTTACCCGGTCGCGAGGACGCCGTGGATCCTGAGCGTGCTGCCGGAAACGTCGAGATAGACGAGCAGGGCCGAGCGATCCTCAAGGCCGAGCCCTCCATTCGGCCTGGAAGATTGCGCCGACGCAGTCTCGGCTGCCCCGTCGAGCTCGGCGAAGAGAACGCCGGCGTTCTCGGCGGGGAGTCGCAGCGCACGCTCCGCAGCACGGAAGGGCGAGCCAGACGACAGTTTCGCCTTGCGGCCGATAACGGTCTCGTCGGCGCTCAGGAACATCTTCCCGTCGGCTCCGGCAATGAAGAAGCGGAGGGCTCCGAGCGTCAGCTCCCGGGCGCTGACTCCGTTCAGCGAGATCCGGCGCGCCCCGCCCTTGAGGAACGAGGCCAGCGCCGGTAGTCCTTTCCCGATCTTCCTCGCCGTTTCGGAGACGCCCTCGCCTCGCAATTCGAGACCGAGCCCCGCCTGTCCGATGATCCTGCCTGTGCGCCGATCGACCGCGATCGAGTTCTCGCGAAGCGGTCCGAGCTTGCCGGTGAATACCGCGATCTCGCTACGGGCAAGAGCCGCCAGGTCGCCCGGCTTCAGCCCGAGGTAGGTCTCGATTTGGGCCAGCTCGGGGCCGGTCTTCGCGTCGGTCGAGAGCCTCTCCAGAGCCTTATCGAGCCCGTAGCTGGAGCCGTTGAAGCTGAGCGCGAACCGGCTGCCTACCGGCGCCTCGCCGATCAACGAGTTGGGGGCATTGCTGGCTTCGACGCCGGAGACAGCGCCGTCGAGGCGGAATCCGTTGGCCGTCGGCCGAGCCGAGAGCACGACCCAGTCGGGTTTGAATTTCGCCGCCGCCGGCCGAGAAACGTCACCGCTGAAATCCGCGACAGCGCTCGAGACCGCCTCCCCGCTGAGATAAGCCCGCACGAGCGCGTTCTCGGGCAGCGCCGCGAAAGCCGAGCGAAAACGGTGCGAGCCGGCGAGGGTGCCGTTCTTCGCTTCGTGCTCGAAACGGTCGAGAGTGGCCTCCGAGTCGGAGAGCAGAAACCAGTCACCGACCTCTCTCGTCGTCCACGGCAGTGAACTCTGGCGCCCTATCTGCGCGCTCTTCGTCGGCCGGGCGCCGATCTGGGCGAGTATCTCGCCGGCACATACCTCATCGAAGCCCCGCGTGAGAGCACGCTTCGCTTTGGACATGTTCGTGGGTCTGGTCATGACCACGACACCCTCGTGTGACCCGCCTTTCGCGGAGAGGACGGCGAGATCAATCGTGGTGCCAAGCGCGGCTCGTATCGAGCGGAGGCAGGCGCCGCCTGCGAGTTGATCGACTCCCGAAAGCCCCGAAACGCGATCGAGCAGCCCGGCCACCTGCCGCCATCGCCGGAGCGCCGGGCCGACCTCGACCGAGACGAACGCAGACGAGCCGGCCGGCGCGATCTCGGCGCCGGTCCCCGCGGCGACCTTGCTGACGCTCCTGCTACCGCAGGCTACAAAAGCCAGCAAGCAAACACAGGCGGCGAGAACGAAGAAGTTGCGGCGCACCTTGACCCCCGGAGCCGGAGACCGGACTCGCCTAGCCTAGCCGCGGCGGCCAGGAGGATATTTCGGTAGGGATGTGCGTTCGAGGGGGTCAAGCCGTGGATACCAGTGCCCGAAGGGTCGTGAAGGCGCACTGGTAGTGCGGTTAGCGGCCTTTCGGGTGCTGGCGCCGCGGATCNNTCGGCCGCCTCGGGCGTGCAGGCTTGCCGAATAAGGCTCCAGGGATGGGGCGCCGCCACCCGAGAGCGGGGCGCCCCATCCACGTTCCTTACTCGACTGCTACTTGACCGAAAGCAGCGCTTTCAGCTCGACATTGTCACCGTTGGCGACAATGTAGCCAAGTAGCGAGGAAACGCCTCGCGGGTCGAAGCTCGAGCTCATCTTCGCGGTGCTCGAGCCGCCGAGGCTACCCACGCTCTTGACCACCGAGTTGCTGCTCTTGGAGAGTTGATCGAGCTTGGCGAAATCGATGAAGGCAACACCGGCGTTGGAGGCCGGTACCGGTAGGACCTTCGCGGCCGCGGCATAGACCGGGTCGCTCGAGATACCGGCGCCGGGCAGCGCGTTCGCGTCCGTGACAATGAAGAGATTGCCGCTCTTGACCCCGTAGTAGACCTTCATCTTTCCGAGCGTCAGCTGCGTGGCTTCCACGCCGCCGATCGAGGTCGGCTTGCTCGCCCCGCTGAGCTGCGCGGAGAGGAGCTTGACTACCTTGTCGAGCATCGCCTTCGACTGGGTCGCGTTCGGCGCCTTGATCAGCAGCCCGATGCCCGAGTTGGTGGCGTAGATCGACATCTCGCTTCCCAACAGCGTGGCGAGATCCTCGAGCTTGACGCCTAGCAAGGCCTCGAGTTGCGGAATCTCTTTTCCGTACGTGGCGTTCTTGCGCAGGGTTAATACGGCCTTGTCCAGGCCGAGGTCCTTACCGTTCAGGTCGACCGCGAGCGCGATCCCACCCGGAAGCTCGTCGATCAGGGACGAGTTCGAGTTCGCCGAGCTCGTCTTGCCCTTGAAGACGCCGCTGACCGAGAACCCCTCGGGGACGGCGCTGACGGACAGCGTCCCCCACTCGAGCTGGTTTGTCTTGGCCGCGCTCTTGAGCATGTTCGTCGTCGAAGCCGAGCCCAGGTTGAGGGACGTGACCGACGCCGTGATAGCCGGTCCAGTGAGATAGGCCCTCACGAATGAGTCGGCCGGAACTCCCGCAAGCGCCTGCTTGAAGGTGCCGGAGTCTGCCAGCTTCCCCTTCGCGGCAGCACTCTGGAACTGATCCAGCGCCGCCTGCGAATCGGAGACCGCGAGCCAGGAACCGATTACGGCCGTGACCGGCTTCTTCTTGCTCGTGCTCTTGGCCAGAATGCTCTTGAGCTTGGCCGCGTCCGTCGCGTTGGTCAGAACCACCTCCACCGGTTTCGCCGCCGTGCCGAGCTCGACGAGGTTGGTGGTCGTACCGAGCGCCTGCTCGTAGTCGGTGAGCGTGCCGCCAGAGCCCGATAACGCTTTGTCGAGGGCTTTCTGGACCGACGGGACGCGCGCGATCAGCGTCTTCGCCTGCTGCCACTGGGCGTCGGAGCCCGCGGTGCTGATGGAGACGAAGCCGATCGCGCTTGCCGGCGCGATCTCGGCGCCCGGGATGCTCGAGCTGCCGTTCGATGAAGACGAGCTGTTCTTGCTCTTGCTCTTGCTGCCGCACGCCGCAAACACGAGCGAGCACGCGAGTAGGAGAACGAGAGAAAGGGAGATGCGACGCATAAAAACCTCCGAGGCCGAGGAACTGGTTTTGAGAAGCCTAGATCAGAGAGGCGACGCAGACCACTCGCCGGTCGGCTTTCTACCCATCAGCTCTGCCGTTAAGTCCCGCACGTCGCCGCCACCGAGAAGGGCGCAGACCGCCTCGGTGATCGGCAGCTCGACCCCGCACCGGCGCGCCATCTCACCCAGTACCGGCGCCGTGGTCATCCCCTCGACGGTGCCGACCTGCGCACGCGCCTGATCGGGTGTGACTCCGCGACCGAGCAGCTCGCCGGCACGACGGTTGCGACCGTGCGGATGCCAGCAAGTGGCGATCAGATCGCCCATCCCGGCCAAACCGGCGAAGGTGTCGGCGCGGGCGCCACAGGCCAGTCCGAGCCGGGTCATCTCCGCCAGGCCTCGGGTTATCAGCGTCGCCTTGGCGTTGTCGCCGAGACCCAGCCCGTCGACGGCGCCGGCGGCCAGAGCGATCACGTTCTTGGCGGCGCCGCAGAGTTCGACTCCGATCAGATCGAGGTTCACGTAGACGCGGAAGGAGCTACAGGCGATCTCGGATTGCAACCGGGAGCTGAGCTCGGCGTCCTCGCTGGCGACGACGGCGGCCGCGGGCAGCCCGGCCGCAATCTCCTCGGCGAAGTTCGGCCCCGAGAGAACGGCCACCGGTCGCCCCTCGACGAGGGTCGAGAGCCGGTCGCCGGAGGCCGGGTCGAGCCCCTTCGTGAGAATGAGCAGCGGCGAGGAGCCGGGCAGCCCGGCGATCGCCGCGGCAAAGGTGCGGCTCGGTACCGCGGCCACCACCAGATCGGCGTGCTCGAACAGCTCTCCGGCGTCGGCAACCGCCCGCGCTTCGACTCCGTCGAGCTGAAGCTCCGGCAAGTAGCGGGAGTTCCGGCCCGTCTCGGCGAGCGCGCGAACAACCTCGAGGTCGCTGTCCACGAGCGCCAGCTCGTGCCCGCGCCCGGCCAGGAGCCTCGCGAAGGCCGTTCCCCACGCTCCTGCGCCGAGAATCGCCACCTTCACCGGCTCATCGCCTCACGAAATCGATCGTCACCGGCACCCCTTCGAGCGCGAAACGCTCACGCAGCTGGTTCTCGACCCAGTAACCGTAATCGCGCGTGACCAGCGTCGGATCGTTTACATGGATGCGGAAACGCGGCGGCCGGACGCGAACCTGGGCGCCGTAGAGCATCTTCAGCCGGCGCCGGTCACGCGAAGGGGCCTGGCGAGCGTCCGTCAACTCGCCCAGAAAGCGGTTCAGCTCGCCGGTGGTGACCCTGCCGGCGAAGCGCGCGAAGAGCGCCTCGATGTCGTCGAGCAACCTGTTGACTCCCCTGCCCGTCTTCGCCGAGACGGCTCGCACCGACGGGCGCTGGCGCAGGCGGCGCTGGATCTCCGGGCGCAGATCGTCGGCGCCGACGGACGTGATGTCCCACTTCGCCAGTACCACCAGGGTCGCGCACTGAGCCTTGCGCGCGACGTCGGCAACGGTCAGATCCTGGTCGACCAGCCCCTCCTCCGAATCGACCAGCACGAGCGCCACGTCGGCCCGTTCGGCCGCCTCAAGCGCGCGCAGCTCTGAGTAGTACTCGATTCCCTGGCGATGCTTGCGCTTGCGCCTGAGCCCAGCCGTATCGATCAGCAAGAAGGTCGTCTCGCCACGCGTGAGCTGGGTGTCGATCGAATCTCGTGTCGTGCCCGGGCTATCCGAGACGATCACCCGCTCCTGGCCGAGGATGGCGTTCAGGAGCGAGGATTTGCCCACGTTCGGGCGGCCGAGGATCGCCACTTTGATCGCCTCCTCGCCGGCGATCGGCGCCGTCTCGCCCGGCAACAGCTCGACGATCCGGTCGAGCAGGTCGCCCGAGCCGAGGCCGTGCAGAGCCGAGATAGAAAGCGGCTCGCCCAGGCCGAGGCGGTGGAAGTCGAGTGCACGCAGCTCCTGCGAGGGATCGTCGATCTTGTTGGCGGCCAGGAGCACCGGCTTGCGAGCACTGCGCAGGATCTCCGCCACCTCCTCGTCGCCGGTGGTGACGCCGAGCGTGGAGTCGACGAGGAAGACGACGACATCTGCTTCCGAGATCGCCGCCCGCGCCTGATCTGCGATCGCACGAGTTAGCGGCGAGGGATCGCCGAGGTCGACCCCGCCGGTGTCGATCAGCAGAAAGTTCTCGCCGTTCCAGTCGCAGAGGAGCTCCTTGCGATCGCGCGTGACGCCTGAGGTCTCGTGCACGACGGCGGCGCGGCTGCTCGTCAGCCGGTTGACCAGAGTGGACTTGCCGACGTTGGGGAAGCCGACGATCGCCACCCTGCCGGCGAGTCGTCCGGGCTCGCGCTCCTGCGGCTGCTCGATATCGATTTTCCGCGCCATCAGCTGCTCCTGCAGAGCTTTCAGCCGGGCCGCGGCACGGTTAGCCCGCGCGGCCGGCCCTGAGCTTGAACCTCGCCCAGCCAGGTCCAGAGACGGTAGATCTCGCGCTCGATCTCGACCGTCGCCTCGCGATAGCCCTTGCTGTTGGCGGGAAGCCCGCTGAAGTCCATCGGGTATCCCCAGGCGAGAGTGACCGGATGCAGGTTCCAGAGCTTCCACGACTCGCTGCCGCGCACGGCCGCCGGAAACACCGGCACGTTTTCCTGCAGGGCAACCATTGCCGCTCCCGGCATCGCCTTGCCGGGAACACCTGTCTTCTGTCTCGTTCCCTCAATGAAGACGCCCAGCATCTCGCCGGCACGGGCGATCTCGCGCATCATGCGCACGGCCTCGCGATCGGACTCGCCGCGACGAACGGGGATCGAGCCGAAGAAGCGCAGCAGCTGCGCCAGGCCGGGCGCGTCCATAACCTCGGTCTTTGCCATGAAGTAGATGCGGCGCGGACAGATACCGCCGAAGGCAAGCGGATCGATGAAAGAGAAGTGGTTCGCGGCGAACACCAGTCCGCCTTCCAAAGGAACGTTCTCGAGCCCGTAGGAGCGTACGCGCCCGAGGACGCGGGCGGGAACGCCGATCATCGTCTGCCCAATCCACATGTGGCGCGGCGTGTAGCCGTACAGATAGTCGCTCTTCTTCACTAACCCCTCCCGCTAGTGGTTACTCGTCTTTCGGCGACCAGCGCCTCCACTTTCTCTACGACCTGCTCGATACTCAGGTGAGTGGTGTCAATCAGAACGGCGTCGGGCGCGCGCTGCATCTGGGGCGCGTCGCTTTCGTCGCGCCGGCGCAGGTCGACGGTCAGCGCTTTGGCGCGGATGCCGGGACGCTCGGTCAGCCGGCGGCCCGCGCGCACGCTCTCGTCGGCGACGAGATAGACCTTGACCTCGGCCTGGGGCGCGATGACGCTGCCGATATCCCGGCCCTCGATCACCGAGTCGCCGAGGGCGGCCAGCTCGCGCTGGCGCTCGCGCATGAGCAGGCGCACTTCGTGCTGGCGGGCAACGATCGGCACCAGCCGGTCGATCTCGGGCAACCGGATCGCCTCGGTAACGTCGGTTCCCGCGATCCGGACCCAACGCTCGGCATCGAGCTCGACCGGGTTGGCGCTCCCGAGCGCAGCCAGCGCCGGCCCGTCCTCCGGATCGACTCCGCGCTCGCAGGCAAGCCAGGTCAGCGCCCGGTACATGGCTCCGGTATCGAGGTAGCGAAAACCGAGCCTCCCGGCTACGGCCCGAGCCACGGTGCTCTTACCGGCTCCGGCTGGTCCGTCGATCGCCACGATCATTGTCTCCGCCTCACCTCTCCTCCGGGACGAAGTCGCGCCGGGCGATCTCGTCCAGGAGCTCGAAGAAGTCGGGGAAGCTTACTGCCACGCAGTCGGGATCATCGATCTCTACTCCTTCGCGGGAGAGAACCCCGGCGATCCCGCCAAGCATGGCGATGCGATGATCGCCGTGGGTCTCGACCGACCCTCCCTTGAAACGCGTCGGAACGCCGCGCACAGTGAACCCGTCCGGCGCCGCCTCTAGATGGGCGCCGAGCCCATGCAAAGCCTCGGTCGTAGTCGCGATCCGGTCGGACTCCTTCGCTCGCAACTCCTCGGCGCCGCGCACGCGGCTCACGCCGTGCGCCATCGACGCAGCGAGCGCAAACAGGGGCAATTCGTCTACCACGTTCGGCACCTCGTGCGACTCGATCGTCGTCGCCACGAGCTCGGCCGAGCGGATGCCAAGATCGCCGACCGGCTCGCCGCCCGATGAGCGACGGTTGAAGACGGTGGTGCGCGCGCCCATCCGCTCGAGTACGGCGAGGAAGCCAATCCGGGTCGGGTTCAAATTGACGTCGTGGAGCCTGAGCTCGGAGCCGACGAGGAGCGTCGCACCGACGAGGAAGGGCGCGGCCGACGAGAAGTCGCCGGGGATGTCGATCTGAAGCGGAGGGATGCTCTCGACTGGCCAGACGCTGATCCCGCTGCTCTCGCGGCGTACGCGCACGCCCAGCGACTGCAGCATCCTCTCGGTGTGATCGCGCGTCGGCACGGGCTCGACCACCGTTGTCGGGCCGCCTTGGGTAAAGAGCCCGGCGAGCAGGATCGCGGACTTCACCTGCGCGCTCGCCACCGGTAGGACGTAGGTGATCGGTTCGAGCTTGCCGCCCGAGATCGTCACCGGCGCCGACCCGTTCGTGGTCTCGACCTCGGCGCCCATCTGCCTGAGCGGAATGGCGATGCGCTCGTGCGGGCGGCTCGAGAGCGACTCGTCGCCGGTGAGGACGAAGCGCCCCTCCTGGCCGGCGAGCACGCCCGAGAGAAGGCGCAAGACCGTACCGGCGTTACGGCAGTCGATCGGGCCCTCCGGTGGGCGCAGCCCGCGCATACCGACGCCTTCGATCCTGATCGTGCCCGGGCTCGGCTCGCTTACGCCGGCGCCAAGCGCGCGCACGGCCTCGAGCGCCGCGTCGGTATCGGCGGCATGCCCGAAGCCGCGGATCTCGCTGGTTCCGTCGGCGATCGCAGCCAGAATCGCCGCCCGCTGGCAGAGTCCCTTCACCCCAGGAACGGCGATATCGCCGACGAGCGCCGCTGCCGGCTCTACCCGCCTCAAGCTTCCTCCTCGAGAATGTCCGAGATGACGACGCTGTATCCCTGAGCTTCGAGCAACTCGACAGCCCTGTGCGCCTCTTCCTCACCGCTGACGACGATCGAGAGCGAGCCGCCGCGGTCAGGCGAGACGTGCTGCATTTCGAGATCCTCGATGTTGATCCGCTCGGCGCCGAGCACCTGAGTGATTCCTGCCAGAACTCCCGGCTGATCCGCGATGTGCACACGCAGGCGATAGAGCCCGCCCATGTCCGGATAGACCTCGGCCAGCAGGTGGCGGCGATGGAGACCGGCCTCGGCGATCCAGCTCTCGACGAAGTCGGCGTCACCGCTGCCGAGCGCCCCCTCCAGCTGTTCGATCAATCGCCGGTGCTCGGCCAGCGCGGCGCGCAGCGGACCCGAGTTCTCAAGAAAGATGTCGACCCAGATACGCGGATTGGCACCGGCCACGCGGGTCATGTCCCTGAGCGAGCCGCCGGCGCTGGCAAGTGGCTCGTGACCTTCGATGCGGGTCGCGCCGGCCTGGTTGACGAGCAGGTTGGAAAGGGCATGGGGAAGGTGGCTGGTGAGCGCGACCAGGCGATCGTGGGCGGCGACGTCGATGGCGACCGGATGGGCGCCGAGCGAGACCACGAAGCCGTGCAGGATCCGGTAGCAGTCGGGATCGGTGCCGGCATGCGGAGTCAGAAACCAGGTCGCGTCGATGAACATCTCTGCGCTCGCGTACTCCGGGCCGCGCGCCTCCGAGCCGCAGACCGGGTGTCCGCCGATGAAGCGGTTGTCGTCCCTCGCAGCGGCGCAGACGGCGCTCTTGGTGGAGCCGACGTCGGTCACCGTGCAGGTGTCTCCTACGAGACCCAGCACCTCCTGTACGCGGGCCGGCAGATCGGCAACCGGGGCCGCGACGATCACGAGCTGCGCCTGGGCAACCGCCTCCGCCGGCGAGGCCGCGGCCAGACCGACCGCGCCGCGCTCATGCGCAACTCTCAGCGCCTCGGGATCAGGGTCGAAGCCGGCGATCCGTTCCACGCCCGCCCGCTTTGCCGAGAGCCCGACCGAAGCTCCAATCAGACCCGTTCCGACTATCGCCAGCCGCGAAATCCTCGCCGCGCCATGACCTTCCTGTGTTGTCGCCGATACTCCCATTTCCAGCAAGTCTAGTGGGGAAACCGAGTTCTCCTTCGGCGGCTGGGGGTTCTCAGAGATAATCCCGACCGATGAAGATCTTTTCCGGAATTCAGCCCACCGGCGCCAAGCACCTCGGCAACTACTCGGGCGGCTTCCGCCAGTACGCCGCAACCCAGGAGCAGGGCGACGCCTTCTTCTGCATCGTCGACCTGCACTCGGTCACCGTCCCCCACGATCCGGAGGATCTGCGGACGCGGACGCTCGACCTGGCCGCGCTGATGTTCGCGACCGGACTGGATCCCGAGCGCTCGACCGTGTTCGTCCAGAGCCACGTGACCGCCCACCCCGAAGCGGCCTGGCTGCTCTCGGCCGTGACGAGCTACGGACAGCTCGGGCGCATGACCCAGTTCAAGGACAAATCCGAGCGCCAGGAGTTCATCTCGGCCGGCCTCTTCACCTACCCGATCTTGATGGCCGGCGACATCCTGCTCTACCAGACCGACGTCGTCCCGATCGGCGACGACCAGCGCCAGCACCTCGAGCTCTCACGCGATATCGCCGAGCGTTTCAACTCCCGCTTCGGGGAAACCTTCACCGTGCCGCGCGGCGTCTATCCCGAGGCCGGGGCGCGGATCATGGACCTGCAGGAGCCCGAGAACAAGATGTCCACCACCGGCGGCAATCCGCAGGGCACGATCTATTTGCTCGACCCGCCCGAGGTCGTGCGCAAGAAGGTCAAGACGGCTGTCACCGACTCGGGGCGCGAGATCGTCCACGACGCGAACGAGAAGGCGGGTATCTCGAACCTGATCGAGGTCATGACCGTGGCGACCGGCGAATCGATCGCCGAGGTCGAGAAGCGTTACGAAGGCGCCGGCTACGGGCAGTTCAAGAGCGACGTGGGTGATGCCGCCGTAGAGCTGCTGACGCCGATCCAGGCGCGTTACCACGAGCTGCGCGACGACCCCGCCGAGCTCGAGCGGATGCTGGCGCTCGGGGCCGCCAAAGCGCGGGAAGCCTCGGCGCCCACGCTGGAGAAGATGTACGAGCGAATGGGTTTCACCCGACCAAAGGGAGTGTGACGAGATGCTGATCTCGACCATGAACGATGTCCCCGGCTCCGAGGTCACCGAGGTGATCGGAGAGGTCTTCGGGCTAACCGTGCGAGCGCGCAACGTCGGCGCACAGATCGGCGCCGGCCTCAAGTCGATCCTCGGCGGCGAGCTGAAGGGAATGACCAAGCAGCTGATCCAGAGCCGTGAGGAAGCCATCTCACGCCTCGTCGAGGAGGCCGAGAGCAAGGGCGCTAACTGCGTTCTCGCCATGCGCTTCGACGTCTCCGATCTCGGCGGCAACTGGAGCGAGATCTGCGCTTACGGTACGGCGATAAAGATCAACAAGGCCTAACAGCGAAGGCAACAGTTTTCGAGATCAGGCGCCCGCGACGAGCGGGCGCCTTTCGTTTCAGCGTTGCGAACGATCGAACTGCTGACGCAGTTCCTCCACCTCTGCGAAAGACAGCTCGCGCCACTCGCCGGGCGCGAGCCCACTCAGGTCGAGCTCGGCGTAACGGCTGCGGTGCAGGCGCACCACCGGGTATCCGACCGCGACACACATGCGCTTGACCTGGTGCTTGCGCCCCTCGTGAATGGAGAGCTCGATCAGCCGCGGCCCGAGCCGGCGCGCCTTCGCCGGCGCCGTGCGCCCGTCGTCGAGCTCGACTCCCTCGGCCAGCGCCCGTAGCGCCTCGCCGGTCGGCTCGCTCTCCAGCTCCGCCTCGTAGACCTTCTCCACCTCGTAGCGAGGATGGGCGAGGCGGTGCGCCAGCTGACCGTCGTTGGTGAGGAGAAGTGCGCCGGTCGTGTCGGCGTCGAGCCTTCCCACCGGCACCACCCGCGGCTCGCGCGGCACCAGCTCGACCACCGTGCGCCGTCCCTGCGGGTCGCTGGCCGTCGTCACTACACCCGCCGGCTTGTGGAGGAGCAGGTGAGCGAGCTTCTGCTTGGCGACCAGCTTGCCGTCCACCTCAACGCGGTCATGCGCGCCGACGAAGGTGTTCAGCTGCCCGGGCTCGCCGTTCACGAGCACGCGGCCGTCCTTGATCAGCTCGTCGGCCGCGCGCCGCGAGGCGACTCCGGCGCGAGCGAGATAGGCGTTCAAGCGCATGCCCACATACTCCCTCCCGATCGAGTGTTGCGAGGTGGGTACTCCGCGAAAAGCCTACAAAGAGCGCACCGCGCCGGCCGATCGCTCGCGGTGAGTTCTCGATACCGCTCGGCGTCGCCGGAAACCAGCACCCGCCGGCCGGAGCAAATGTCCGCAACGACTCGGGCCCCAGCTAAGAGCCTATTTCGGTAGGGATGTGCGTCCGAGGGGGTCAAGCCGTGGATGCCAGCGGCCGGAGGGCTGTGAAGGCGCACTGGTAGTGCGGATAGCAGTTCTACGGTCGCTGGCGCCGCGGATCGGCCGTCTCGGACGTGCAGGCCTAGTGGAATAGGCTCTACGCGAGCGCGCGAAGAGCGACCGACGTGAGTGTCTCGGAAGTGAATGGCTTGTACGGGATGGCTATGGCGCCGAGCTCGCGGGCGCGAGTCTCGTAGCTCTTCTCGGTAGAGCCGGTCATGAAGGCCACCGGGATCCCGCGAGTGTGCTCGGCGCTTTGAAGCGCTTCGACGAGGCCGAAGCCGTCGAGCCCGGGCATCACTACGTCGGTGAGGACGAGATCCGGACGTTCCGAGCGTGCCCGCTCGAGCCCTTCATAGCCATCCGCGGCCTCTAGCACGGAGAATCCCGCTGCCTCCAGGTTGATTGCGCAGATCATCCGAATCGCCTGGTCATCGTCGACGACCAGGACGCGCCGAACCAGCCCGTTGCCGGCGGTATCGCCGTTGCCTTCGCAAAGAGCTTGGCTGAAGCCGACCGCCAACGCCTCGCTGAAGTCTTTGTTGCCCATTATTGATATCGATTCCGCAGCCGCAAATTCCGCGGAAGAGGTGGAGGTTTCCACATCGATCCCCTCTAAGATCAGGATTCCGGAACCATCGCCGGCCAGCGTGCTCAGACCGGTAGTGCTCTCGACCCGCTCTTCTGAGGGTAGATCTTCCGGAGCTACTCTTCTCGAGCTCCAGCTGGGACTTCGCAATCGCCTACGGTTGGGGCGACGTGGCCTAGCGTAGCGCCGGTTCCCTGGTTCGAACAAGTGGCGACGCCGAGTACAATAAGACTAGAAAAGTACCTCTCCGACCAGGTGGGCAGCCATGTCCCTCGACGATCGGGAAAGACATCTCAAGTCTTTGACTGAGAACGAAAGTCCACATCTCCGCGTCCTGATCGCAAACGAAAGACGCGATCGCCTCGAGCTGCTCGCCCAGGTCGTAGCCGGGCTCGGTCACGAGGTGATCGCACGCGAGATCTACGTGAGAGAGGTCGGAGCGGTGACCGCCAGAGAGAAGCCGGACGTCGCGCTCGTCGGGCTCGGCCTGCATTCCGATCACGCGCTCGATCTGATCTCGGAGATAGTTCGCGAGGCCTCCTGCCCGGTGATCGCCCTCCTATCGGCCAAGGACCCCGCCTACATCCACGAGGCGGCGAAGCGCGGCGTCTTCGCCTATATCGTCGAAAGCACATCGGAGGAGCTTCAGAGCGCGATCGACATCACGCTCCAGCGCTTCGCCGAATACCAGAACCTGCAGGGCGCTTTCGGGCGCCGCGCCGTGATCGAGCAGGCGAAGGGTGTCCTGATGGCTCGGCGTGGGATCGACGCGGACAAGGCGTTCGAGCTGCTCCGAGACTCGTCGCGACACAATGGCCACAAGGTGAGCGAGGTGGCGGAGGCGATCATCCAGAGCCACACCCTCTTGCTGCCGCCTTCGCAGACACCGCTCCTCGAAGATTCGCCCATCTGACGGGCGCGGCTACTGTTGGCGAATGATGCCGGCGCCCCCGCTACGCGATCGACGCTCTCGTAGCGCCGGTCACTGTGATCAGCCTCGAGCCGGCGCCGTACCCAAGCGGGCTGAGGACGATCGACTCGTGAGCGTGCTGCGACTCGCGGCGAACGGGTAGGAGCTGACGGTGTTGATCGCGACCGGTGTCGAAGTGCTCGAGCTACCGATGGATCTCTTCGGCGCACCCACTTCCGTACACCCGACGCTCGTCTGGGACGACGAGGGGGCAGTATTGATCGACGCGGGCTTTCCAGGTCAGCTCGAGCAGTTGCGCGAGGCGGTTGAGGATGCCGGCGTTTCCTTCAACAGAATTCGCAAGGTAGTCGTGACTCACCAGGACATCGATCACATCGGCGGCATCGCTGCGCTGCTCGCGGATGCCGACGACCGGATCGAAGTGCTGGCTCACGAGGCCGACAGGCCCTACATCGTTGGTGAGAAACGGCTGATCAAGGCCAACCCCGAGCGACTGGCGCAACTTTCCAAGCGACTGAGCTTCCTGCCCGAGGAGCGTCGCAAGGCTGTAATCGCGGCCTTCGAGACCACTAAAGCGAGAGTCGACCGAACACTTGCCGACGGCGAGAGGCTGCCGAGCTGCGGTGGTGTGGTCGTCATCCACACTCCGGGGCATACCCCGGGGCACATCTGCCTCTACCTCGAGCGAACGAAAATCCTCGTCGCCGGTGACGCGCTCAACGTCTCGGATGGCCTACTCGTTGGGCCGAATCCTCGGGCGACCGACGATATGCCCCGGGCCATCGCCTCGCTCGGGAAGCTGGCGCGGTACGACGTCGAGACCGTCGTCTGCTACCACGGAGGCCCTTACTCTGGCGGCGTGAACGCGCGCATCGCGGAGTTGGCCGCCGCCGAACCGGACCCCGGCGCCTAGGAGATCTACGCTCCGCGCTGCTCCGCCACGGCGTGCAAGCGCTCGCGGATCTGCTCGACGTCACCGCCGAGATCCTCCAGGCGAGGCAGCTCGGCCAAGCTGGCGATCCCGAAGACGCGCTCGAACAGCGGTGTGACGCGGTAGCGGATCGCACCGCCGGGGCCATCGTCACGACCGGCTTCGGCGATCAGGCCGCGCTCGAGCAGGTTGGCCACAGTGGCCTCGGCCGCGACGCCGCGGATGCGGGTGATCTCAGGACGACTGCAGGGTCCCAGGTAGGCAACGATAGCCAGCGTCTCCAGGGCAGCCTGAGAGAGCGAGCGCTGTGCCGGGCGCTCGAACAGGCGCGCGCAGGCCGGAGCCGCCTCACGCGACGCACGCAGTGCGTAGCCACCGGCCACGTGCTCGAGCACGATCCCGCTCCTGCCCTCGCTGTAGCGCTCTGACAGCAGACGTAACGCGGCTTCGATGCGCCCCGCGTCGTCGTCGGCCGCGTCGGTCAGCTCGTCCACGGACAGCGGCGCCGAGGCAACCACGAGCAGCGCTTCGACCGTGCGCGCAAGCAGCTCGAGGGGACTGTTCGTGATCAGGCGGAGCGGGCGTTCGTCCACGCGGAACTCCTTTCTTTTTTCTGCCGCTCGACGCGGATCGGCGCGAACGGGGCAGCCTGGCTGATCGCAATCTCACCGAGGCGACCGAGCTCGAGCAGCGCCAGGAAGGCGATCGCCTGCTCGACGCGGGAAAGATCGCCGAGCTCGTCCTCGAAATCGAAGCGGCTGCGCCGCCCCAGCAGTGCACGGAAGCGCTCGACGAACTGCTCGAGAGGCGGGTAGCGAAGCGACATGTGCGCGAGCGAGACCGCCTTTGGCGGCGCGGCCAGCTCGCGCAAGGCAGCCGCGAGCGCGGCCGGATCCTGCGCCGCGACCGGGCGCTCCCTTATCGGTCGCAGCGGCGCCGGCCCGAGCCGGAAGTAGCGGTCGCCTTCCTGCTCGAGCCTGCTCGCCAGCCAGGCCGAAGCCTCCTTCATGCGCCGGTATTCGGCCAGCCTGCGCGCCAACTCCTCGGCCGCCTCTTCGGGCTCGAGCTCGGCCAGCTCCGCCGCCTCGTCGTCGAAGAGAAGCCGTGCCTTCAGCTCGAGCAGCGCAGAGACGAGAACCAGGAACTCGCCACACGCCTCCAGATCGCCCTCTCCGAGCTCGCGCTCGGCTTCGCCGGCTACGCCCGAACGAGCGCGACCGAGCAGCGTCTCGATGAAGGCGAGAACGATGCCTGCGACATCGACCTCGGCGAGGTCGATCTCCTCCTTGAGCACAAGGGTCAGGAGAAGGTCGAAGGGACCTTCGAAAGCCTCGAGGTCTAGCTCGAGCTCGGCGACGCGCATCCGGGCGAGCCTAGCGGCCCGATCGGACGCGCCCCTTCGGCACGGTCATCCGCGGCCCCTTGACGTTCACGGACGGCTTCTTCGGCTTCTTCGCCTGCTTCGGCTTCTTCTTCTCCTCCGGGCCGGGGGGCGGAGGCGGCTCTTGCTCCTCGGCCGGAGTCGAGTCGCTTCGGAAGAACTGCCACCAGACGAAGAAGCCCCAGGAGAGGGCGAACAGGAAGATCGAAACCCAGGCGTTGAGGCGCAGCCCGGCGATGTGATGAGCCGGATCGATTCTGATCAACTCGATGAAGAAGCGGAAGAGCGAGTAGTAAGCGACGTAGAGAGCGAAGAGGGCAGGCGGGCGGAATCTGTAGCGCCGCTCGAGTAGGAGCAGCAGGCCGACCCCGATCAGCGCAAGCAGGAACTCGTAGAGGAAGGTGGGCTGGAAGGTAGTGAAGCCCTGGTAGCCGCGCGGACGGTTGGCGAAATCGATCTTGAGACCCCAGGGTAGGCTCGTCGGTTTACCGAAGAGCTCCTGGTTCCACCAGTTGCCCCAGCGCCCGATTCCCTGCGCGAGCAGAAGCGCGGGCGCCACGATCTCGAGCATCTTCGGGATGCTCTCGCCGGCGCGGCGTATAACGATCGCACCCGCCAGGACACCGAAAAGTATTCCGCCGTAGATGCCGAGACCACCCTTCCAGACCGCGAACGGCGCCCACCAGCGGTGGATCTGCTGAACCTCGTTCCAGCTCGTCACGTCGTGGTACAGGCGTGCGCCGACCACGCCCGCGAGCACTCCCCAGACGGCGATCTGGAAGATCAGGTCCCAGTTGCCGCCACGGCGGACGTAGCGAACTCCCGTGAGCCAGACGGCGGCGGCGATCGACGCCAGCAGCATCAGCCCGTAGAAATGAATGGTCAAAGGCCCGAGACTGATCGTGCTGTGCGCGGGCGACGGAATCGAGGCGAGAAGTGTCATGCGCGAATCATCTCAGCTAGCCCGGCCACTGTGTCAGTTCGAGCCGCCGAACGCGTCCAAGCGGCAGAGCTTCATTCCGAGAGGAACGTCTAGAGAAGAATGCGGAGGGCGATTTCCGCAGGGCAGCCGCGCTTGACGATGTCGATCGCCTCGTGCAGATCGATGTCCAGACGGGCAGCCAAAGCGGCCGCGCCGTCAGTCGAGTAGCCGGCCCGCTCGAGCTCTTCGCTTCGCCAGCGAACGATCCGGTCGAGCTCCGACTCGGTGATTACGTTTGCATTGGCCGCAGTCATCGGCGCCTCGGTGCCTCCTCACCCTTCTATTCGGTTCAAGGTAGCGCACTTCCGTCCCCTACTAGGGGGATCTAATGCTACCCGGAGCAAGTCTTACCAAACTCTTACGAGACGAGGTCGCTCGTACCGGGCCGGTCTCTCGCTCTCGAGGAAGACGTCGGCTAGGCGACGACGCCGGCCTCACCGAGGAGCGCCTTCGCCTCGGCGAAGAAATCACCGCTCGGTTGCACCTTGTAGGCCGGGCCCAGCTGCAGCTGCCTGGCGCCCTCCGAGGTCTCGACGTCGAGCAGCACCGGCGAGTCGCCCGGAAAGTCGCGTACGAGCGCCGCCAGCTCCGAGACGATCCCCGCCGGCGCCTTGCGTGCGTCAACACGCAGGCGCACCTCGCGCCGCTCGGGAACGGCCTCGAACGGGTTCAACTCCATCGCCAACAGCTTCGACTCGCCCTCCTTGTGATCGATCCTTCCCTTCACGATCAGGATCTGGTCGGAGGAGCAGAGCTCGCGCGCCTGCGCGTAAACGGAGTTGAAGACGACGACCTCGGCGCCGCCGGTTACGTCGTCGAGACGCATGAAGGCCATCGGGTCGCCCTTCTTGGTCATCAGCTGGCGCACGTGACCGACGATCCCACCCACGACCACGACCTCGCCGTCACGGCGCCGGTCGAGCTCGGCCAGCGCGCAATCGGTCTTGCGCCTGAGCTGGTCGCGGATCGCATGGAGCGGGTGCTCCGAGACGTACAGGCCGAGTACCTCCTTCTCGAGCCTGAGTAATTCGGGCTTCTCGAACTCCCCGTTTGCGATCTCGGCGTGGTGACGAGTGGGCTGGCCGGGACCGTCGGCGGCGAGATCGAAGATCGAGCCCTGCCCTGCGAGCCGATCGGCGGCCTGCTTTTGCCCCCAGGAGACAACCTGGTCGAGCAGCTCGAGCACTCCCTTGCGCGAGGCGCCGGTGGAGTCGAAAGCACCGCATTTGACGAGCGCCTCGAGCACGCGCTTGTTGACGCAGCCAGGATCTATCCGCTCGACGAAATCCCAGACGGAAGTGAAGGGGCCACCCTGCTCGCGTGCGCTTACGATCGCGCGCGCCGCCGATTCCCCCACGCCCTTGACGGCGTTCAGACCGAAGCGGATCTTGCCCTCGACGACGGCGAAGTCGGGCTGCGAGTAGTTCGCGTCGGGCGGTAGCACCTCGATCCCCATCTCGTCGCAGGCGTTGACGTAGACGGGCACGCGATCTTTGGTGTTCATCACCGAGGAGATCAGCGCCGCCATGTACTGGCAGGGGTAGTGGGCCTTCAGCCAGGCCGTGCGATAGGCGATCAGCGCGTAGCAGGCGGCATGGGACTTGTTGAAGGAGTAGTCCTTCGCCTTCTCCATGTCTTCCCAGAGCTGGCGCGCGACCTGCGGCGAGACTCCGTTCGCCTTGCAACCGGCGATGAACTTCTCCTTCAGCGAGGCCATCAACTCGTGGATCTTCTTACCGATCGCCTTGCGCAGGTCGTCGGCCTCGGCGGGACTGAAGCCGGCAAGATCCTTGGCGATCTCCATGTACTGCTCCTGGTAGATGCAGATGCCGTGGGTCAGGCCGGTGATCGGTTTCAGGCGCTCGTCGAGGAAGGTGACCTGCTCCTGGCCGTGCTTGCGCCTNNAGCGCGATCAGGTCCTCGAACTGGGTCGGCTTCACCTGCCGGAGCGCATCGCGCATGCCCGACGACTCGAACTGGAAGACGCCGGTCGAGTCGCCGCGGGCGAGCATGGCGTAGGTCTGCGCGTCGTCGAGGGCGATCTGCGAGATCTCCACCTCGCCGATCAATCCCAGAGCCTTGTCGATCACGTCCAGGTTGCGCAGGCCCAGGAAGTCCATCTTGAGCAGCCCCAACGCCTCGACGTGGCCCATCGCGAACTGGGTGACCACCTCCTGGTCGGAGCCCTTCTGCTGCAACGGCACGACCTCCATCAGAGGCTGGGCGCCGATGACGACGCCGGCCGCGTGGATCGAGTCCTGGCGCACCAGGCCCTCGAGCGGCTTGGCCAGGTCGACGACCTCCTTGCAGAAGCGGATCGGAGTCGTAGGAGGCGCGCAGCTCCTGCCCCGGCTTGAGGCATTCGTCGAGCATCTGGCCCGGGCCTTCGGGGATCAGCTTGGCGAACCTGTCGACGGTGCCATAGGGGATCTCGAGCACTCGCCCGGCGTCCCTGCACCGCGGCCCGGGCGGCCATCGTGCCGAAGGTGATGATCTGGGCGACCCGGTCGCGGCCGTACTTCTCGGCCACGTAGTTGATCACGCGCTCGCGGCCTTCGACCGAGAAGTCGATGTCGATGTCGGGCATCGACTTGCGCCCGGGATTGAGGAAGCGCTCGAACAGCAGGTCGTAGCGGATCGGGTCGATGTCGGTGATCTCGAGGNNAGCTCCGGCGTAACCGTCGGGTAGCGGCGCTTCAGCCCCTCATCGCAGAGAGCGACCAGATACTCGAAGGCGTCGCGCCCCTCGGGGGTCGGGAACGAAGGCAGGAGGATCCGGCCCAGCTCGATCTCGACCTCGCAGCGCTCGGCCACCTCGAGGGTGGTGCGCATCGCCTCTTCCTGGCCGACGAAGTCGAGCGCCATCTCCTCGGGCGCTTTGAACCAGAACTGGTCGGAGTCGAAGCGCCAGTGGTTCGGGTTCTTGAGCGAGTCGCCCGACTGGATGCAGAGCAGCGCCTCGTGCGGGAGTGCGTCCTCGCGACGCAGGTAGTGGACGTCGCCGGTGGCAACCAGCGGCATCTTCTTCGCCCGGGCCAGCTCGATCAGCGGCGGGTTGATCCGCTGCTGCACATCGAGGCCGGCGTTCTGCAGCTCGACGTAGACGTTGTCGCGCCCGAAGATCTGGACGAGCCGGTCGAGCTCGGCCTCGGCGTCGGAGGGCCGGCTCTCCTCGAGCGCCTTGCAGACACGCCCCGAGAGGCAGCCGGAGAGAACGATCAAGCCCTTGGCGTAGCGCTCCAGCAGCTCCCAGTCGACGCGGGGGCGGTAGTAGTAGCCCTCCAGATAGCCGAGCGAGGATAGCCGGATCAGGTTGCCGTAGCCCTCGGTCGTGGCAGCGAGCACGGTCAGGTGCGCGTTGCCCTTCTTCTGAACGCTACGGTCGTCGCAGACGTACAGCTCGGAGCCGATGACCGGCCGCACTCCTTGCTTGCGGGCCTCGCGGTAGAACTCGATCGCTCCGGCCAGCGAGCCATGGTCGGTGAGCGCGACCGCCGGCATCTCCAGTTCCGCCGCCCGCGCCGTAAGAGCGGGGACCCTGCAGGCTCCGTCGAGTATCGAGTACTCGGAATGGACATGCAGGTGAACGAAATCCGAAGCCACGGCTAAGCCATTCTAGGGAGCTTTCCGGCCGGTACCCGAGCGGCCGGTCGCAAGAGCTAATCGGGCACGAAGTACGCCATCAAGATCGCGTCCACATACTCCTGCCCGCGGCGATAGTGACGCTTGCGATAGCCCTCGCGCTCGAAGCCGAACAACTCGTATAGCTTGATCGCGGCCTCATTGTGGGGAAAGACGTGTAGCTCCAGCTTGCTCACGCCGCTCGCCCGTGCCCATTCGACCGCCGCCTCCAGCAGTGCGCGCCCGGCACCGCGGCGTCGATAATCCCTCGCCACCATCAGACCGAGATCGGCGACGTGCTGGGAGGACGGGTAGTGGTCGCGCGTCACGGAGAGACGCCCGACGATTCCCTCGCTCGTCTCCGCGACAAAGAGCGCGGCATCGGGATGACGGCGTAGCAAACGGATCCCGCGCCGCTCTTCCGAGCTCGAGCGCCAGGTGCCGAGCGTGAGCAGCCAGCCCTCGGGCTCAGCCGCAACCTCGCGCGCCAGCCGCGAGATGGCGTCGGCGTCGCCGGGAGCCGCCCGGCGCACTCTCAATCCCTCGCTCACGCGACCACCATCCCGTGGCCCCCGCGCCTGGGATCTCCTGCCGCGGCCGGCGACCCGTCCGAGCAGAGCTCGACCGCCGAGACGCCGCCGAAGAACAGGTTGCGTCCGCGCCAGCGCGCGAGCTCGTAGCCGAGCGCCTCGAGCCGGTCGAGCGTTGCCGAATCGACGGCGTCACCGCCCTCGCACTGGACAAGCGGCTCGTCCAGGTGCACGCGCGGACGCGTCACCGCCTCTTCCACCGACAAACCGTGGCCGATGGCGTTCACCACCGTCTGCATGATCGCGCCGCGCAGGCGCACCGACCCGGCGCTGCCGAGCACCAGCCGGGGCCGTCCTGCGACGAGAACGATCGAGGGGGCCATCATGCTGGTCAGGCGCTCTCCGGGGAGCTCGCCGCCGAGAACGAGATCGTCTTCGCCGAGAATGTTGTTCAGGTGGATACCCGTGCCGGGGACGATCACGCCTGAGCCGGAGCCGAGCGAGCAGGTGAGCG
>PMMN01000066.1 GCA_003162235.1 Actinomycetota bacterium
GCTAGATCTTGAACTTCTTCGTCGCCGGGGTCTTGTCGACCATTCCGGATCTCTTCGCCCGCACCTGGAAGGTGTGCTTCCCACGCTTCACGTTCTTGTAGGTCTTCCCAGACTTACAGGATGCCCACGTCTTCTTGTCCAGCTTGCACTGGAACGTGAGCTTCCCCACGCCTCCGGACCCGGAGAACTTGAAGGTCGCCATGCGTTTCTTGGCGTTGATCGTGGCTTTGGTGATCTTGGTCTGTGGCGCTTTTTTCTTCGCCTGTGGCGGGATCAGGGTGAAGGTGGCCGTGGCCGTGGTGTCAGCGTTCAGGGTCACCGCGCATGAGCCGGAGCCAGAACAGCCGCCGCCAGACCAGCCACCGAAGCGCGAGCCTGCCGCCGGAACCGCGGTCAGAGTCACAACGGTGGCGGAGTTGAAGGCACTCACACAGGTGCTCCCACAGTCGATCCCGACCGGCGAACTAGTCACCGTGCCCGTGCCCGTGCCCTGCTTGCTCACCGTGAGGTTTGGGATCTTGTTGAAGGTCGCGGTGATGGTTGCGTCACTATTCACCGTCACCTGGCAGGAGCTGGTGCCCGAGCAGCCGCCGCCCGACCAGCCGGCAAAGAACGAGCCAGCCGCCGGAGCCGCGGCCAGAGTCACAACGGTGGCGGGGATGAAGCCGTGGACGCAGGTGCTCCCGCAGTCGATCCCGGCCGGCGAACTAGTCACCGTGCCCGTGCCCGTGCCCTGCTTGCTCACCGTGAGGTTGTGAGGGCAAGGGAGCCCGAGCACGAGGCCCGTGACCGGCGGCGGGATGTTCATCACCGCACTATCGACCGATCCACAGGTCGACGAGGATGCTCTGACCACGTAATAGCCAGCAATGACGTCCCAGCCGAAAGTGCCGTCGCTCGCGGTCGTATCCGGGTTATTTCGGTTCGCCGCCGACATCACGGCGCTGCCGTCCGCGACGGGAATGAAGGGCCCGGAGGCGCTGTCGGAACGCAGCAGGGTCACCGTCGCTCCGCTGATCGCCTGACCCGTGCCGGCATCGACAACCTTGCCGCTCGGATCGATGTAGATGGTGAAGTCGATGCTCACGTCCGGCGTGGCGCCGGGGCAATCGACCGCGATGTGCACCTGCCCATCGCCATGGTTTGGATACAGCGCCGGTCCGGTACCGACGTAGTGTCCGGAGCCGCTGGGCGTCTCGACCATCGAGCCGCCGCCTACGACGTTGCCGCCGACGGTGATCTGGTACGAGCCCGTTCCTCCGGTGCACGCTTCGGTCGTGATGGTCAACGGATCGCCCCAGAAGAGGACCGGGATGCCGTTTTGCGTACTGTTGCTCGTGATCGTGGTACCGGCAGGCGGGGCGCCCGGAGCCGGCCCTAGCGTGACGTTCTGGGTGAAGCTCGCTCCCACCACGCCGCTCACCGCTATCGGGCCGCCCTGCCCGTCGGTAGAGGAGGAACCCGTGGGGGGATGTGCGGTCACCGTGTAGCTTCCGGCCGTGAGATCGACCGCGTGGTAGACGCCGCTGCCGTTGGTGAAGCGAGAGACACAACCGCCGCCGGAACGGCAGATCTCAACCGGCGCTTGCGCGACCGGAGAGGCGGACGGGTCGTAAACCGTCCCGGTCAGGATCGAGCCGGTGGGTGGCAGGTTGCGCACTTGGAAGATGTAGCGGCCAAGTTGCGTGGTGCCGAGCGAGCCGGAAATCAGCCCGGTAGTCGAGTTGCTATCGAGCAAGGCGCCGTTGGTATAGGAGCCGGCTCGTACGTAGTAGTGACTGGGGCCGCCGTCGCCGTTGGCGAAGCCGACCGCAGCCGAGGTCCCGCCGAGGCCGCCCGAGCCGCCGCTGGCGTCACCGGCCTCCCACTGGACCTTGTCGTAGTTGAAGATGATGTCGAAGTCGCCCGCCGTGCCCTGCTTGACGAGCAAGAGCTGGAAGCTGTTGAGCTTGTCGGTGGCTTCTGCGTAGTAGCCGACGTTGACCCAGTTCACGCAGAAAGCCTGGTTGCCGTCGACGGTCGTCTGGCCGTACGTGACGAGGCTCGAGCCCGTGCCGCGCGTGTCGACGTCCGCGAGATACGGGGCGATGATCACGTTACCCGTGACGGTGAAGTCGAACGGCGTGAACGTCGAAAGCGGCATGTCGAAGGTCACGTTGCCGTTGTTGTTGATGTAGAGATCGGTATAGGGGTTGCCGTAGAAGTTGGCGGTGAAGCCAATCGGCACGAGCGCTGTCGAAGAGTCGTCGTTAGCCGCAAAAGTGTTCGTGGTACAGCCGGCGAGAGCCTGAACAGCATTCGGCCCTTCGGCCGTCGCCGGCGAAATGAAGAGGAGAGCGACGCCCATTAGCACGGCCAGAGCCGCGAGGCGAGCTTTGACTGTAGTCACCGTAAAGCCTCCTTTTTGCGAGAGACGCGAGTGCCCCCTTTGATAAGCCAGTATTCCATTATTCCGCTTCGGATTGAAGCTCGGTTTAAGGCCTATCCCCCTGGGGTCGCAGCGCCGCTTTCGCCGTGGCAGTTCGCTGTTAGAGTCGAGCCATGCGTCTCGCCGCGGCGCTTTGGAGTCCGGCTAGGACCGCCAATTGGGCGGGCGGATGCGCGCGGACCACTCTGGCGTTTCTCGCTCTAGGCTCGGTGTTGCTGTGCGGCGCCTGTAGTCACGCGAACGCCGGCACAACGCAGACCGCAAGCAAGGCGCCGAAGAGAGCGGTGCGGCTGCTCTTCGCCGGCGACGTGATGCTCGGTAGAGGCGTGGCATCCGTCGCCAAGACGAGCCCGTACGACCTCTTCGCCGGGATCCGCTTCGAGGTCTCCTCCGCCGACCTGGCGATGGCCAACCTCGAATCGCCCCTGACGACGCGGCCGCATGTCGCGGCGATGGGGCCCGACGCCCTCGAAGCGCGACCGTCCTCGGCCCGGTTGCTCGGGCTGGCCGGCTTTGACGCCGTCACGATCGCCAACAATCACGCCGGCGACGCCGGCCCCGAGACGGTGGGCGACACGATGCGGGCGCTCGAGGCGGCAAAGATCACCGTGGTGGGAGCGGGCTCCTCGCCCGAGCAGGCGTTTGCGCCGAGGATCGTCCGGGCCGGCGGGCTGCGCGTGGCACTCCTTGCCTTCGACACAACCGGACAGGGGCCGCGGGCGCGGAAGGGCAGGCCGGGAGTCGCTTGGTGGAACGCGGTACTTGCACGCAAGGCGGTCGAGAGCGCCCGCTCGCGGGCTGACGTCGTCGTCGTCGCCCTGCACGGCGGCGCCCCCTACGCACCCGAGACCGATCCGTACCTCCTGCGCCTGGAACGGCAACTCGCGACCTGGGGCGCGGACATCGTCTGGGCCGCCGGCCCTCACGTCGTCCAGCCCGTTCACCTGATCGAAGGGCAAAGCGACCGTCCGGCGATCGTTGCAACCAGTCTCGGCAACCTGATCTTCGACCAGCACATCCCCGGCACCAGGCGGGGTGCGCTGCTCGAAGTGCTCGCCGGTGCGGACGGCGTGAGGGCGTACCGGGTCGGCAGCACCGTGGCCGCGGCGCCGGCGAGCTTCATCGGCTGGAAGGCTCCACGTTCCAGTGCCGTGGCGCTCGAGAGCGAGTGGTGGACGCTGGCGCGCCCCGTCACGCCCGCTCCGGTGAGGCGTCGGCGCAATCTGGCCCGATTCAAGGGAAAGGTCACCGCTGCGGCGGTTGGCGCCGCCGAGGGGAACGGAGAGCGCCAGCTCGTCGTCTCCTTCCGCCGCCCGTTCAGGCCGACCGACGTCAACGTGCTCGTGCGACGGCGACTACTGCTCGACCGGCACGGTCTCACAGCCCACATCGGTCTCTATCGCCCGCGAGACCTGCGCCCGCTCTGGGTGGCGGGCACACTGCTTCGTCCGGTCGCCCGGCTCGCTGTCTGTGACGGGTCGCTCGCCGTCGCTTACTCGACGCTCGACAACCCCTCGATCGTCGCCACCGGCGCCTGGCGCTGGGGCGGCTTCGGCTTCACTCCTCAGTCCGACTTGAACGGACCAGGCATTCCCGCCTGCGCCGACGTCGACGGCGACGGCCGGCTCGATCCAGTCATCCTCGAAAGGAGCTCACGATGATCAAGCGCTCGCTTGTCTGCGGGTTGCTCTTGTCACTGATCGCCGGCGTGGCGATCGGATGCGGTTCCGCGAAGAAAAGCGCTTCGACCACGGTGCCGACGACCACGAGCGCCAGGCCACCGCTGAAACCGGCCGCCTTCAAGCTGCCGGTCTCGCCCGTCCACTTCGCCGGCTTCACGCCCGTGCCGCTTCAGGGCCCGGACGCGCCGGCCTACGCCGGGCCGGCGACACCGACCTCGCTCACGAACGTCAAGATCGTCTCGGCGCTCGAGAGCGAGATCAAGAAGCCGGGCGTGACAGCGGCGCTCGAGAAGAACGGCTTCGCGGTCGTCCCCGCCGACTACAAGCTCTTCCAGTACGCCTACGAAGGCAACGACTACCAGGGCTGGCCGGTGTTCGTGACCACGGACGTCGCCTACCACGAGTGGCACCTCGTTTTCGACAAGCTTCTGCGCAGCCTCGAGCAACAGGCTCTGCTGCCCAAGCTCGAGGCGCTCGTCTCCGGCTCGCTTCAGGCCGCGCACCAACAGGCAAGCGAGCTGTCGGGAACGGCACTCGAGGACTCCGCCTCGCGGGTCGAGCAGCTCTTCCAGGTCGCCTCGGCGGAGCTCAATCAGTCCGTCACGCTCGGGCCGCTCGCCCAGAAGGAGAAGGCGTTGATCGACGCCCACAGCCAGTCGGATGCGACCTCTCCGATCCTCGGCTCCCCGATCGACTACTCGCTCTTCACGCCGCGCGGCCACTACACGCGCACTCCGCAGCTCACCCGCTTCTTCCTCGGTATGTCCACTCTGGAGCAGCTCTCCTTCTGCCTTCCGGGCACGTTCAAGTGCCCGGGCATAGAGCCGGCTCGGCTCGGCATCCTCGCCTCGCGCGTGCTCGACTCGAGTCCTGATCTGATCTCGCTCTGGCGCCAGATCTACGAGCCGACCTCCTTCCTGGTCGGCGTCGCCGACGACTACACGCCGCTGGAAGTGCAAACGGCGGCCGAATCGACGCCTGCGGGCGGACTCGCTAAAGCGCAGGCCTTCGCGAGCGATGCCGCCGTGAACGCAGTTGTTCGCGCCCTGGTCAAGGCAAAGCCGGTGAAGATCAATCCCGAACGGGCGGCCATCCGACTGATGGGGACGCGCTTCGTGCTCGACTCCTACCTGCTCGACCAGCTCGTCTACCCGAATGTCGGCACGCCCGAGAAGCCGCGGTATACCCCCTCGGCTCTCGACCTTGCCGCGTCCTTCGGCTCCGGCTACGCCAAGCAACTGCTCGAGCAGGAGGGGGCGTTTGCGTACGCCAACTACGCAAGCCAGTTGCAGAAGGTGCAGAAAGCGGTCTCGACGCGCCCGGCCAAGGACTGGGGCTCGACCGTCTACGACGCCTGGCTCTACGCCCTAGAGCCGATGTTCGTCCGTCACGGAACGGCTTTCCCGAACTTCATGCGTAACCAGGCCTGGGCGGCGAAGGCGTTGTTGTCGGGCTTCGGCTCCTTCGCCGAGCTCAAGCACGACACCATCCTCTTCTCCAAGCAGTCGATCGCAGAAGGCGGCGGCGAGAACCCGGCTCCGCCGGCGAGAAACTGGGTCGAGCCCGACCCGGTCGCCTACGCCCGCCTCGTCGAGGCCGTCAAGCTGATGCAGCAGGGGCTGACCGAGCGGAGCCTGCTCAGCAAGCAAGCAGGCGGATTGCTCGCCAGTGAGATCAACCTGTTCGGCTTCTTCGAGCGGATCGCCAAGGACGAACTGGCGGGAAAGCCGATCTCGAGGAAGGACAACAAACGGCTCCACTACATCGGTGGAGAGCTCGAAGCTATCTGGTGGCGAACGGCCGACGTGTCCCAGTACGCCTCCCCAACCGAGGTCGACGACGAGGCGCTCATAGCCGACATCGGCTCGAGCCCGAAGGGAGTGCTCGAGCTCGGTACCGGACGAATCGACCGCATCCTCGTGCTCGTCCCCGACGACCAGGGCAACTTCCAGCTCGCGTCGGGCGGCGTCTACTCCTACTACGAGTTCCTCAACCCGCCCGGACTGCGCTATACCGACAAGGAGTGGCAGGGCCTGCTCAACAGCGGCAAGGCTCCTGCACGCCCGGGCTGGGAGAAGGTCTTCCTCCCCAGCTAGGCTTAGTACCCGAACCCCCGTGCCGCCTCGCCGCGGCACGGGGGTTCGACTCGGATACCTTCAAGGAATGAAGACGAGCGCCGGGATCCTCCTCTACCGACAAGGCGAGATCGGCCTCGAGGTGCTGATCGCGCACATGGGCGGCCCCTTCTGGGAAGGAAAGGACGCGCGCGCCTGGTCGATCCCGAAGGGAGAGACGAACGAAGGGGAGAATCCGCTCGCCGTCGCGCAGCGGGAGTTCGAGGAGGAGCTGGGCTCGCCGCCCCCACCCGAGCCCTACCTCGACCTCGGCTCGGTCGAGCAGTCGAGCCGGAAGAGAGTCTTCGTCTTCGCCGTGAAGGGCGACCTCGACGCAGAGGCCGTGACCAGCAACACGTTCAGCCTCGAATGGCCGCCACGCTCGGGGAAGCTGCAGGAGTTCCCCGAGATCGACCGCGCCGCCTGGGTTTCGCTCGAGGTCGCGGGCGAGAAGTTGGTGCGGGGCCAAGTGGAGTTTCTGGAGCGACTACGGCAGGCGCTCGAGAGCGGGCGCTAGTTGCCCGATCCGGGCCTGACCAGACCTGCCTCGTAGGCGAGCACGACCGCCTGCACCCGATCGCGCAGGTGAAGCTTGCGCAGCACGCTCGAGACATGCGTCTTCACGGTCGTCTCGCTGACGACCAGCTCCTTTGCGATCTCCGCGTTCGAGAGCCCGCCGGCGATCAGACGCAGGATCTCGAGCTCGCGCGGAGTCAGCGAGTCCAGCCGCGGCAGCGGTCTGTTCTCCGAGGCGTCGAACGAGGCCGCGAAGCGGTCGAGTAGCCGGCGTGTGACCGAGGGCGCCAGCAGCGCCTCGCCCGAGGCGACGACCCTGATCGCCTCCGCCAGCTGCGCCGGTTGCACGTCCTTGAGCAGGAAGCCACTGGCGCCGGCCCGCAGCGCCTCGAAGACGTACTCGTCCAGATCGAAGGTGGTGAGGATGATCACCCGCGCACCGGAGCCCGACTCGAGCAGGCGTCGGGTCGCCTCTACGCCGTCCAGCACGGGCATGCGCACGTCCATCAACACGACGTCCGGCGCCAGCTCGCGCGCCAGCTCGATCGCCTGAGAGCCGTTCTCGGCCTCCCCCACCACTTCGAGATCGTCGCGCGCCTCGAGGATCATGCGGAAGCCGCTGCGAACGAGCGCCTGGTCGTCGACGATCAGGACACGCACGCTCAAACGAACTTCTCCCTACCTGAGAGCTCGTTTCGAAACGAAGCCCTCCATCGCCTGACCGCGCTCGGCGGCACGATGCGTTGTCCTCGACCTCGCCCGTAGCTTCCAGCTACGAACGAGGCTCTGCGTCCTAGCCTCGTACTCACCGATCGCACCCAGTCGCAGGGTCTTCATTTAAAACGAGCTCTCCGAGCGGAAAGCGTGCCCTGACTACGAAGCCGCCGTCCGGCGCCGGCCCGGCCTCGAGCACGCCGTCGAGCAGAGCCGCCCGTTCCTGCATTCCGATCAGGCCGTGACCGTCAGCCGACTCCTCGCCCGGACCTGCGCCGTCGTCGGCGATCTCCAGCTCGAGCTCGCCGGCACGCCTGCCGAGGCGAACGCGCGCGCGACTCGCCTGGGCATGCTTGAGCGTGTTCGTGAGCGCCTCCTGCACGATCCGGTATGCGGAGAGATCGACGCCGGTGGGAAGCTCGCCGAGCTCACCCTCCAGCTTCAGCTCGACCTCGAGGCCGGTGGCGCGAACCTGCTCGAGCAAGTCCGGAAGCGCGCCCAGTCCGGGCTGCGGCTCGAGCCGTCCTTGCTCCCGAGTGCGCACGATTCCGAGCAGGCGCCTGAGCTCGGTCAGCGCCGAGCGCCCGCTCTCCTCGATCGAGAGCAGGGCCTCGCGCGCCCGCTCGGGATGCTTTTCGAACACGTCGCTCGCGGCGGCCGCCTGAACGACCATGACGCTGACCGAGTGGGCGATCACGTCGTGCAGCTCGCGCGCAATCCGCGCCTGCTCCTCGGTGGCCGCCCGGCGCGTGTTCACCTCGCGCTCGCGCTCCAGCCGCTCGGCACGCTCCTCCAGCTCGCGGTAGTAGGCCCTCTTCGTGCGGAGGTTGTCGCCGAGAATCCAGGCGGCTGCAACGAACACGACCACATGCAGGACGGATTCGCCACCGTTTAAGCCGGTTCGCGGGATCAGCGACGCGAGCAGCGCAACTAGCCCAACCAAGCCTGCCCAAACCGCGGTTCGCCGCTCGGTGTGCGAGGCGACCGTGTAGAGGGCGAGCCCGAGCGCGAACGGCGGTAGGGCGCCGACGACGTACTGCGTCGCAACCGACGCCGAGAGCACGACGGCCAGCACGGGCAGCGGGAAGCGCCTACGCAGAAGCAGAGGAAGCGTCTGCAACAGCACCGGCGCGACGGCGGCGGCAGACGAGTGGTGCCGGGTCGCCCAGACGAACGTCGGCGGTAGCAGAAGGGCGACCAGACCGATGTCGATCAGGTCGGCCTTCCGCTGCTGGAAACGCTCCCGGATCATGAGCGAAACGGTACTCCCGCCCGCCGCGGGGATGTCAGGCGTCCCGCGTGCGCGTGCGCCAGAGCCCGAGCCCGCCGAAGATCGCAACCCAAAAAGCGAGCACGATCAGCGACGTGGCGAGCGATATGTGGAACACGTCACGTGCGTCGGGGGGCGGAATCGGCGAAAGCCGCTCGACCGCCACGCTCAGGAGCCCGTCGCGAGTGCGCCCGAGCGCGCTGATGTTGCGCAGGATTGCTTGCACCGGAAGCAAGTACGCGATCAGGATGCTGATCGTGGCCGCACGCGAACCGACGAGCGAACCCAGCCCGAGCGCGATCACATAGACGACGGCGCCGCTGAATAGCACGTACAGACCGGCCTTCGTGAACAGCATCACGCTCGGCGTCGGCAGGCCGCTCGCCAGCACGACGCAGAGCACGGCCGCAAGAGCATAGGCGGCCGCCATCAGAGGTAGCAGCATTGCCAGCCCACCCGGAATCCGGGCCAGGAACAGCCGCGTGCGCGAACGTCCGCTCGAGACGAGATCGCGAAAGACGCCCGAGCTCAGGTCCTGCGTGCCGGCGGCCGCGCCGACCAGGGCGGCCGCGATCATGCCGGCGATCTGACCCATCAGCAGGAGTGCGTGCCCGAAGTTGATCGTGCCGCCCGCCGGACCGTACTTGGTCGAGTTGGAGACGTGGAAGAGCTCCACGGCCGTATACATGATCGCGATGGCGCCGACGGTCAGAATCACAGTCGGAATCCAGACGCCGCGGCTCTTGCGCAGCTTGAGCAGCTCGGCGCGCTCCAGCCGGAAGGGCAAACGCGGCGATCTCGGGATCTGAACGGTGCTCTCCGAGGTGGTCATGAGTCCTCTCCAAACCTGCGCGTGATTTCCAGGAAGCGATGCTCGAGCGAGACGTGCGAGGGCTCGAGGCGGTGAACAGCGATACCGGCTCCGACGAGCCGATTGTTGAGCTCGGCCGCCACCTTCTCGAGCGGCTCTTCCGGGCGCAGCAGCACACGCAAGCCTCCGGCGATCTCCTCCACCTCGAGCAGCGAGCCGTTGCCGTCGATGGCGCTGAGCGCCTCGTGCGGCTTGTCGCAGCCGATCGTGATCGCTCCGTCGTCGCCGGCGGAGAGCTCGGCGAGCGAGCCCTGGGCGACGATGCGGCCGCGGTCGACGATCGCCACGTGGTCGCAGATCTTCTCGACCTCGTCTAGCAAATGCGAGGAGAGGACCAGCGTCCGCCCCTCAGCGATCCAAGAGCGCACGAGTCCGCGGAACTCCTGGATGCCGCCCGGATCGAGACCGTTGGTGGGCTCATCCAGGATCAGGACTTCGGGATCGGCGAGCAGGCAGCGCGCGATGCCGAGCCGCTGGCGCATGCCCTGCGAGTAGGTCGAGACACGGTCGTCGGCGCGATCGGCCAGCCCGACTTGCTCGAGCACCTTACCTATGCGCAGGTGCGCTGCAGGCTCGCGTGCGGCGGCCGCGATCCAGAGGTTCTCGCGTCCGCTCAAGTGCTTGTGGAAGCCCGGCTCCTCGACGATCGCCCCAACCCGCGCCAGCGCCCGCGAGCGCTCCTTCGGCATCGGCCTGCCGAGCACACGCATCGTTCCGGCACTCGGCTGCGTCAGCCCGAGCAGCATCCGAATCAAGGTCGTCTTGCCGGCCCCGTTCGGACCTAGGTAGCCAAACGCCGAACCGCGCGGGACGCGCAGATCGACCCCATCCACAGCTATCTGTTCGCCGAAGCTCTTACGCAGGCCTTCGGTCTCGATCACGAAATCGCTTTGCTTCGCCATGTTCCTCCTTGCTCGAGATGCAACTTACCCTCAAGCGCAAGATGGCAACCTCGGGCTGGAGACCGATCTTCGCCTCCTCCTCGAGAACGATTCGACCTCCCGGAACCGCCGGCCGAGAAAGCGCATCGAGCGTGCGCACCTAGCGAGACCAACCCTAAGCGGGCGACCGCTAACCTCGACCGAACAACGGGCCGGTGAGGGAGAGACCGGCGGCGCCCTGGAGCTGGTTCCAGAGGTAGAAGAGGATCAGCGCGGCGCCGAGTATGGTGAGGTTCTTCATGAACTGGATCCGCTGAAGCTGCCTCGGCATCGGCTCGGTCTCACGCCAGAAGGCGTGCATCACTGGAGTGATCGCGATCAGGAAGGCGGCGATCAGGAGCGCGCCCAGGTCGCCCCAGGCGCCGAACGCAACCATGATCGAACCGGCAGCGACCATCGCGCCGGTCGCGGGTACGGTCAGCTGCGGTAGCGGCGCCCGGGATCGGCGTGCGTAGGCAACCGCGCCCTTTCGCCCGAGAATGTGGCCCTTGATGCCAGATTCGAAGAACATGATCGAGAAGAGAACCCGGCCGGCGAGAAAGATCCATTCCATTTTCGGCTCCTGGAGGCGTCTCTAGTTTGCGGCGACTCCAGTGTTCATAGTCCCCTGCGCGCGCTCAGTCAAGCGGGGCGAAGACAGACGGGCAGGTGGCTAGGACACCACTCGCAAGCTCACCAACTCGCGCCGCGCCAGCCCCCAAGCCGATGAGCGGCACATTGGGCACACCGGTGGCTCGCTCGCGACGACGATCCCGTAACCACACCTTCCGCAGGCGAACTCTTGCTTCTCGGTCTCCCTTTCTTCCAAATGAGCGGCGTTCTCGACCGAAACTGCCATTGAGTAAACCTCCCCGGTTTGGTGTTCGCGTGCCTGTTATAGCCACGGTTGGCGCAGTTAAACCTTCCCCTGCCCTGCGGCGTACGCAAACCGGAAATCGGCCGTGAAGCCCTAAACTAGATGCCCAGCGGCCCGGAAGAAGCCTTGCCGTTGCGTTTAGTCGAGTCGAAGTACTGGAACTAATCCGGCAGACGCGTTAGTTTCTTCACCAACACGAAGCGGCCGCTGGGCCGCGAGGTATCGAAAGGAATCGAATGAGTCTCGATAAAGTCTCGACCGCGCGGAGAGTCGTCTTTGGCTCTGGATTGCTCTTGCTCATCTTCTCGTTCCTAGCCTGGAACAGCGCCGGGGGCTGCGTAACGAGTGCCGTTGGGAAGTTCTGCGTCGGCGCATCGATCTCCGGGTGGCACAGCTGGGGAGTCGCTATGGGCCTCTTCCTCATCGTCCTGCTCGCCTGGGAAGGGCTCCTCTTTCTTCTTGTCGTCTCGCCGGATGCGGTCAAGCTCCCCGAGCTACCCGTGAAGCCGATCATGATCTCGCTCGGACTGGGAGCTCTCACTGTCCTCTTCGGCGTCATCCGCGTATTCCAATACGGGAGTAAGACATGGGAGCTCTGGCTGAGCCTGCTCCTCATGATTGCTCTCGCGGCCGGACTCTTCCTCCGCTTGCAGGACGAGGGTGGCGCAGCCGCCGTTAAGTAGTCATCTCTAGGACGAATTCACCGGAGCGGGCCCCAGGGGCCCGCTCCTTCGTTTCCCGCACGATTCCCTTAACGCTTATCGCGCTCGTCGGCGCGAGAGGCGACCGAGACCAAATCGCAGCCTCTCTCAGCCGGCTGCTCGCACGCCGTCTTCGAGTATCTCAGCCGGCGACTCATACCGACAGTGAGGACAGACATGGGCGTCGCGGCGCATGCGCTCCTTGCAGTGCGGGCATTCGCGGTACAGGCGCGACGGTCCCCGCGGGCTCCCTTCAAACGCCTCGCCCAGTAGAAGCGCTATCACGACACCGAGCCAGCTGAGAACGAGTCCAAGCAGAAGGCCGACCAGTGCTCCTCGACCTCTACTCTCGGTGATGAGCGCCGCGATCACTATCGGCGCGAGCCAGCCAACAAGCAAGGCGATTGCGAAGAATCCGGAGAAGATCATCATGGTGAGGCTGCCTTCGAACCGGTGGAGGCGAGCAGCTTACCTAACTTCAGTCAACGTCGACCACGCAGGCCAAGGCCGAGCCCTCGGTGGGAGGGCCAGCGCGCGCCCGAGGCTAGGGCTCAGTCGCCCCAGTCGAAATCGCGCGAGCGGGCCCAGACGCTCTCACTGAGCTCCGGAAGCCCATCGACGGTCTCCTCGCCAGGCCAGGCGAGTTCGACTGTCTCCACCGGTGCAAGCACACCGTCCATCGTTTCTTCGAGCCGTGCCTGCTCTTCTGTTTTAAACAACGGGTGGTTCTCGAACGGGTCCTCGGACGCATAGCGACCGAGCGGCATCGAATTGTCCAGAACCGAGTTCTTACGCTTCAGCTCTAGATGCTCTTCGATTGCCTTGGCGAGAAGAGAAGGTGTCTCAACCGTCATAGGATCAGTCCTCCTGCTTGGGGTCGAGGCGTACTTCAGCGGTCGATTGTATCGGATCCTCGACAACCGAGGGTAGGTTAGGTGTCGGACGCAAAACGCGGGACTTGAGCGAAGCCCGTTACCCGCGGGTAAGTTCCGCTGCCCTACTCAACAACGCCTGGGTCGACCGGCTCTCCGTCGGCGCTTTCCACGCGATTGCGCCCGGCTCCCTTGGCCCGGTAGAGCGCCTCGTCGGCGGCAGCCAGAAGCCTTTCGCGGCTGCCCGCGCGCAGGAAGCTGGCGACACCGAAACTGGCCGTGGCCGAGATCGGGCCGCCGCCCTCGATCGGGATCCGGCTTCGCTCGAGCGTCTGCCTGATCCTCTCCGAGAGTTGAGCGCCGCCGGTGGTGTCGGTGCCGGGAAGGATAAGGGCAAGCTCGTCGCCACCCCAGCGCCCGGCAGTATCGATCTCACGCAGGGAATGAACGAGAACGAGAGCCAGCTCCTTGAGCACCGCATCGCCGGCCGCGTGCCCGTAGCGGTCGTTCACCTCCTTGAAGTGGTCGATGTCGAGCAGCACCAGGGTTAGCTCACTCCCTAGACGCGAGGCGCGAACGATCTCCTCGTCCAGCGCCGACTCCGTACGCCGGCGGTTCGCCAGTCCGGTCAGGCCGTCCACGAGCGCCTGCTTCTCGACGATCCGGTGCAGGCGTGCATTGTCGAGCGCGACCGCGGCGTGCCCGCAGAGGAGCGCGACCATCTCCAGCTCCTCCTCGCTGAACTCGTCGCTGGTGAGTATCAGCGTTCCCAAGTGCTCACGACCGGCCCTGAGCGACCACTCGCTCCTCTCCTTCCCTTTCTCGGGATCGCCGGCCACGAAACGCTCTCCTTGCGGGCCGATCACTATCCCGCCGGTCGCCCGGGTCGCCCCGACGGCCGACTCGACGACGACGCGCAGCAACTGAACCGCGTCGTGGGAAGCGCCGAGCCCCTCGCCGAAGCGAAGCGTCGCATCTCTCAGCCGGCCGCGTTCCAGCTCGAGATCCTTCATCCGCTCCTCGAGTTGCTCGGCCATCTCGTTGAACGTGACCGCCAGACTGGCAAACTCGTCGCGCCCGTGCACCGGTACGCGCTCTTCCAGATGCCCGCGTGCGATGGCTCGCGCCGCCGCTGCCAGCGCACCGACGTTACGCACGATCCCCCTGCCTTCGAAGAAGGCGATCATGCCCATCAAGACGAGCAGCCCGAGTAGAAGCAGGAGCAGGCGCTCCTCGATCGAGAACGCGGCATGGAGGGCGCGTGACTCGGGGGTGGCAATCGCAACCTCGATCGAGCCTCGAGTCGTAACCGGGTGCGAGACCGCAACCCGGTAGTCCTTGCCATTGAGCCGGACGCTCCCGATCCCGCTCCCGCTCAGCTCCGCACGACCGCTAGACAAGCTCGCAGAGCGGAGAACGCTATCTCCATGTGCGAGCACCAGCTTCTCATTCGAAGGAATCCCGGCCACGATCGCCAGATGATCGAGGTAGGAGGAGCTGAGCGGAATCGCCGCGATCAGCTCTCCTAGAGATCCCTTCGTGCCGACGATCTCAACCCGGCGCTCGGTCGCGTAGGCGGGCGCCTTTCCGATCCGCAGGCGGCCGCTGTTCAGGCGGAGATGCGGCGAGTCGGCGATGAGGCTGACCAGCGTAGCGCGGTCGCGGTGCAGGAGCGCCCTCTGAAACGCGGAGGTGTTCGCCAGCCGCTCGGCACTTCTCTGGGCATCGAGCAGCTCCTGGTCGTAGGTTGCGATAGCCGATCTCAGACTCGCCTGAAGACCTTCGTCGATGCGGCGTTGCTCGCTGCGCTCGATCACAGCCGTGAAGCCGAGGAAGACGGCGATGAGCGGCACCACCGCGAGAAGCACGAAATAGACGATGAGCCGGCGAGCGAGGCTGGTCACAGCGTTCCCTTTCCCCCCGCCGAGGGATAGTCACGAAAACGTTTGCAGCCGAGAATGGCAGTGATGGGACCTGGGGGGGTTTGGCGGGAACGCGCCGGACGCGTGGGCATGATCGCGGCCTGCGCATTCGCGCTCGCCAGCTGGGCGTCCGCCTTCCCGGACGTCGCCTTCCACGGTTTGGCGCCGCCGCGACCGGCCGCGGCGAGACAGCCGCGAAAGCCGGCCAGCGTGGCGATTGTCCACTTAAGGGGCGTAGATATCTTCATCCGCAACGAATCTACTCGGTCAAAGCATGCCTCAGGCTCGCAGACATCGGGAGTCGCCGCCGTCGCCGTGGCGATAGTCGCACCCCGGAAAACCGACCGTATCGATCTGCGGTCTCAGAAGCCGCACAAGGTCAAAGCACCGGCAGAGCCGCCGAGCACGCCGTCGGCGAAGCCCGCGCAACAGCTCCCGATAGTCCCGCCGGCGGCGGCGACTCCCTCCCTCGCGGCGACCGAGCCGAGCTCTGCCACCCCGGCAGATAGCCTCGCGAAAGAGCCGGTCGATACCTCGCTCAGCACCCCGGATTCGAACAGTGGCGACTCCGGATCCGATCAGGTGGTACAGGATCGACCGAGAGGGCGCCACGGCGATCACGGCAACCAAGAAGATCGCAATCGCCAGCGCGATCGCGACCCGGATTGCAGCCGCCAGCCGGGCGGTGGCGATCGATCCCGAGGAAGTCACTGACGGGGCGCCGGGGCCAACCGCCGCGGCAACTACACTCGCTCTGTGAAAATCCTGGCTCTGGAGCGCGAGTCGAGCGCTACCGGTGAGGCCTATACGCCTCACCTCGAGGCTGAGGCAAGGCGAGTCTGGGAGCTGTTTCAGGGCAGGTCCCTGCGAGAGATCTCGTTTCGCTTGGATGAACGCCGCGCGGTCCTCGAGCTCGAATGCGCTAGCGCGAAGGAGGCAGATGAACTGCTCGCAACGCTTCCTCTGGTCGAACAGGGACTGATCGAGTTCGAGTTGATACCGCTTCGCCCGTACCCGGGGTTCGCGCGCCTGTTTCGCGAACGAAGCGGTGGAAAAGAAGAGACAGGATCAGAAAACGACCGATTGGAGTCTTCGTGATTCTCTTACGCCCTCTCTTCAAGTTGCTCGTCCGCGTCAAGGGGCGGCTCTGGGTCGGGCTGACGGCTTTCCGCATCTACCGGCGCCTTCCCCGTTTCGCTCAGCGCCGGGTACGCAAGCGCGCGCTCCGCGCCTGGCCCCAAGTCTTGAGCAGACTGCTGACCAAGTCGACCCCCGAACGTAAATCGACCGACGAGCGTAAGTCGACCGACGAGCGCCGCTAGCGTCTCGGCGAGCGGCGCTTTCCCGGCTCCGTTTTCGGAGCCGTCACAGGCGCGCTCGGCCCGGCGATCGGAGCGCTATCCCTCTCGATCGAGGCGGAACCCTCCTTGCGCACGCGCAGGTCGTAGTAGAGAAGGATCAGGTAAGCGGCCATGAGCGGAAGTGCAACGACCTCTCCGAAAATAGCTCCGCAAACGATCGCAACCAGCCGCACGGTCTCGCTGCCTGACGCGAATAACGAGGCAATCAGCTCGCCGAGAACGCTGGCGAAGAGGGCGAGTACGGAGGCGAAGATGACAGTCCCGAGCGAGTGCCAGTAGCTCCCGCGCGCGAGGGCACGCGAGCGCTTCAGCGCTTCAGCGACGCCGCCATCTTCTAGAAACAGCGAGGGCAACGCCACCGACCAGATGCCCGCGAGCCACAACGCGAGCGGGATCAACACCAGCGCCAGATAGCCCAGGCTCCCCAACCTTCCCGCCCTCCATACGACCAGAAGAGCCGCGCCTGGTCCGATCCCGGCAAGCAAGAGCCCGACCAGCCAGAGGAACGAGATCAGCCGATCGCGCACGAAGGAAAGCGAAGCGCGTGCACTAGTGCTCGTGCCCACCTGGATATCGGCAGCCGCCCTTAGGCACGCGCCGGCGGCAACGATCAGGGCAAGTAGGACCAGGGACAGGTAGACGGCGATGAAAACGTAGCCCGTCCGCTTCGGCGTCGAGTCGTAGCGAAGGGCGAGCAGAAGCGCAATGAAGACCAGATTCACAGGAACGATCAGCGGTGCCGTGATGCGCACGAAGACGAGCAGGTTCCGGGCGACGAGAGTGGCTCCGCCCTCGAGGATGTCGCTCATGGTGAGCCGGCGTGGCTCTGACTCGGTCATTCCCGAGGACGATAGCCGCTCACTCGGAGATCGGAACCGACGGACGCGCGGCGCCGGGCCGGGAGAGTGAGACCTCCGGCTCAGCCGGAGGTCTCCAGGACTTAAGGAGTCCCGCCCAGGTCGCCTGTCCTCGTCTCTCGAGACGAGTAATCGCGCCTCAAAGCGATTCTCTCGCCCGAACCGGACGATGTCAATGCGGTGACCGCGCTCACGAGCACGCCGCCACCGCACGAGTAGGATCGGCGCCGTGGGCAGAGACTCGGTAACCGGGCCGGACGGGCTCGAGCGCTGCTCCTGGGCTCTGGGGACGCCCGAGCTCGGCATGTACCACGACAGCGAGTGGGGTCTGCCCGTGCTCGGCGACGACGCCCTTTTCGAGCGCATCTGCATGGAGAGCTTCCAGTGCGGGCTCTCCTGGCTAACGATTCTGCGCAAGCGCGAGGCCTTCAGAGCCTGCTTCGCCGGTTTCGAGATCGAGGCTGTGGCGAGATTCGGCGAGGTGGATGTCGCCCGCCTGCTCGCCGACCCGGGAATCGTTCGCAACCGCGCCAAAATCGTCGCCTCGATCGAGAACGCGCGCCGGGCGCTGGAGACGATCGGGGAATGCGGGTCGCTGGCGCAACTGCTCTGGCAGTTCGCTCCGGCACCGGTACCGGTGCCTCGTTCCTACGCCGAGATCCCGACCGTGACACTCGAGTCGGAGGCACTCGCGCGCGAGCTCAAGCGCCGCGGCTTCCGCTTCCTCGGCCCGACCACTGTCTGCGCTTTGATGCAGGCTTGCGGGCTGATCAACGCCCACCTCGCCGGCTGTCACGCGCGCGATCGAGTGGAAACCGCCGTCGCGGCTGCCCGCGAGCTACTGGCTCCCAACTGAGCCGAAACTGTGCCCGGCCTTGTCTTTGCGCAACGGCGGGGTTAGCGTACTGCGGATATGGGCCTGCGCTCGACTGCAGCCGGTCAGATCGCGCTGTTCCGTTACCCGGGCGTACGCCGTCTGTTCTGGGCGACGCTGATCTCGAGCACCGGCACCTGGCTGGCCATCGTCGCGCTCGCCGTCGACGTCTTCGACCGGACGCACTCGTCGGTCTGGGTGGGCGCCTTGTTCGCGGCCGAGACGCTGCCGATCGCGCTGCTCGGCTTTCTACTCGGCCCGCTGCTAGACCGCCTGCCCCGGCGCTCGTTGATGATCGGCTCCGATCTCTTCCGTTCTGCCGTCTTCGTCGCCCTGGTCGCCGCGCCGAACGCCTGGACGATCATCGCACTGGCGACGTTCGCAGGGCTGGCGACGGGTCTGTTCACACCGGCGGTCTATGCAGGGCTCCCGAACCTCGTCGAAGAACGCGACCTGGCCGGCGCAAACGGTCTCTTCCAGACGGCGGTGAGCGTGACGATGATCGTCGGCCCGCTCGGCGGCGGCCTGATCGTCGCGGTGGTGGGCCCGCACCCCGCCTATCTGCTCAACGCCGCCAGTTTCGTCTTCTCGGCGTTGCTGCTGGTTGGCATACATCCGTCGGGCTTGCAGTCGATAGCGGCGGTCACACGGGGCTACCTGCACGATCTCTTCGACGGTGCGGCCGCGGTCTTCCGTTTGCGCCCGCTCCTGACCGTCTTCGTCGCCTGGAACCTTGCCATGGTCGGAATCGCCGCGATGAACACGGCCGAGGTCGACCTGGTCAAGCACGATTTCGGCGCCGGCGACTTCGGTTACGGGTTGTTCATGGCCGCCACGGGCGTGGGCGTGTTCGTAGGCGCCTTCAACGCCCGATCCGTGCTCGGCAGGGGACGCTTCGCCTCGGCCTATGCGCTGGGCTTCGTCATGCTGGCGACGGGAATGGTCATGGTCGCTCTTATGCCTCCGTTCGCACTCGCTGCGGCTCTGCTCGTCGTCGCCGGCGCCGGGGACGGCCTGTTGCTGACCGCGAATGCGATGCTCGTCCAGCAGGGCGCGTCGGACGACCTGCGCGGCCGCTCCTTCATCCTGATCATGAGCTCGAACGCGATCGTCCTCACCGTCGCCTCGATCGGCGCCGGCGTGCTCGCCGATCACGCAGGTGCGCGCCTGGTCTGGGCGCTCGCCGGGCTGGCGACCGCGATCGCCGGTCTCGCCGGCTGGCTCCTCGCTCGACCTCTGTCCCTGGCGGGGGAGCGGACAGTGATCGGTGTCACGCTGGAGCCGTATGCAGAGCCGCCGTTGAACGTTTAGGGCCTATCCACGGCGACAAGGCCGCGCGCCCGGGATCGGGAAGGCGCGGGTCAACTCCAGCACCTCGCCGGCGATGCGCTCGATCTCGGCCTCGTTTTCACGCTTGACTGCCTCGACACCCTCATCGATCCAGCAGGCGATCTGCAGCATTTCGGGCTCCTTCATGCCGCGGGTCGTGGCGGCCGGGGTGCCGAGGCGGATGCCCGAGGGATCGAAGGGCTTGCGTGGGTCAAAGGGGACGGTGTTGTAGTTGAGGGTGAGGCGGGCTCGGTCGAGTGCCTTGGCGGCGACCTTGCCGGGCACGTCTTTGGAGCTCAGGTCGACGAGGATCAGGTGGTTGTCGGTGCCGCCCGAGACGAGCTCGAAGCCCCGCTCGACGAGAGCCTGCGCCAGCACCTTCGCGTTTGCGACCACCTGGGCGGTATAGGCGGAGAACTCAGGCCGGCCGGCCTCGGCCAGTGCGACCGCGATCGCCGCGGTGGTGTTGTCGTGCGGGCCTCCCTGCAGACCGGGGAAAACGGCCTTGTCGATCGCCGTGGCGTGTTCCTCTCCCGACATCAGCATCGCCCCGCGCGGGCCGCGCAGCGTCTTGTGCGTCGTGGTCGAAAGCACCTGGGCGTAGCCGACCGGGGAGGGATGGACGCCGCCGGCAATCAGACCGGCGATGTGGGCGATGTCGGCAACGAGAATCGCGCCGACCTCGTTCGCGATCTCGGCGAAGCCGGGGAAGTCGATCGTGCGCGGGATCGCGGTGCCGCCGCAGAAGATCAGCTTGGGCCGCTCCCTGAGCGCCAAATCGCGCACCTCGTTCATATCCACGCGCCCCGTCTCGCGGCGCACGCCGTACTGAACCGAGCGGAACCACTTGCCCGTCGCCGAGACGCCCCAGCCGTGGGTGAGGTGGCCGCCCATCGGCAGCGCCATTCCCATCACCGTGTCGCCGGGCTCGAGGAAGGCGAAATAGACGGCCAGGTTGGCGGGCGAGCCCGAATAGGGCTGGACGTTCGCGTGCTCGACACCGAAGAGGNNCCCGGAGTAGCCCTCGGAGTACTTGTTCGTGAAGACGCTTCCGAGCGCGGCCAGCACCGCGCGCGAGACGTAGTTCTCGGACGGAATCAGGCAGATCGTCCCGGACTGCCGTTCGAATTCCCGCCCGATCAGGTGGGAGACAGCGGGATCGGCCTGCTCGAGGCTCTGTTCTATTACCTTCTGCGCGTTCATCTGGGCACCTCCGGAATCGAAAAGACGGGGCCCAGGCGCGCGGCTTCCTCTGCGGCTGCCGTTCCCCGGTGGTGCTCCACCTTCCCGCGCCAGTCGCGGCAGCCCGGTCAGTGTAGCGTCTGGCTAGTTTTTCGCTTCCAGCGGGACGAGCTCGCGCGCCAGCTCGAGCAGAATGCGCGCCCCCGGCCCAGGTGGATCGACGACCAGCGCTCGCACGCGGCGGGTGGGTACGGGCGGAGCAAGCGGCTTCAGGACGATGTCCTCGCGCAGCGCCGTCGAGGCCCAGGGCGAGGAAAGCGAGACGCCGAGACCGGCCGCAATCAGACTCTGGGTCGCGAGCGGATCGTCCGTCTCGAAGACGACGTTCGGCTCGAAGCCGGCGGCCAAGCAGGCGTTGACGATGATCGACGAGGTCGGATCGGGCGCGCCGACGATCCAGGGCTCGGTGGCCAGGTCGGAAAGCGTAACCCTCGACTCGAGCGCGAGTCTATGCGTCTGCGGCAGCAGCACGAGCATCGGCTCCTCCCCCATCTCGACAACCTCGATCCCGGCGAGCCGCTGCGCGAGCTCGGGGCGTGCGAAGACGAACGCGAAGTCGATCTCGGCGGTGCGCAGAAGTGAGAGTGCCTCGTCGTGGCCGCAGCGCTTGAGTGTGATCTCCGCCTCGGGCACTCGCTCGCGCAGGCCGTGCACGAGCTCGGGGATCATGCCGATGAAGGCGCTCGGAAATCCGCCGATGCCGACCGCCAGGCGCGATCCTCCCGAGAGCTCGGTGAGTGAGGTCTCCAGCTGTAACAACTGGCCCCGGATCGCCTCGGCATGCTCGACCACGAGGCGCCCGGCGGCGGTAAGGCTCACACCCTGGCGGCTGCGCACGACCAGGGGTATCCCGGCCTCGCGCTCGAGCTGGGCGACCTGCCTGGACACGGCCGGCTGAGTGAAGTGAAGGGCGGCCGCGGCGGCCGAAAAGGAGCCGCGCTCTCCTACCTCTCTGAGCGTTTCGACGAAGCGTAGATTCATCGGTTTTACGCGGTTTATAACTAGTTCTTTGGTTTTGTACGTATTTTCGTACTTGCGCTCATACTATGCCTCCGCCACACTAGCCCTGTCAACAACGGATTTCGCGGAAGGAAGATCGATGGAGAACACGGTTGGAACAGCGAGACGAACACTCGGACGCTCGGGCATCGAGGTCAGCGCGATGGGCCTAGGTTGCTGGGCAATCGGCGGCCCAGTGGTCTGGGGAGACGGAACGAAGTTCGGCTGGGGGAAGATCGACGACAACGACTCGATCGCGGCGATCCGGCGCGGCCTGGATAGCGGGGTGACGTTCTTCGACACCGCCGACTCCTACGGCGCCGGGCACAGCGAGCGCATCCTCGGCCAGGCGCTCGGAACGGATCGTGACCGGGTGGCCATCGCCACGAAATTCGGCTGGACGTTCGACGACGACGGCAGCCGCCGCTCGTACGGGTCGAACGCCTCGCCGGAATACGTCCGCAGCGCCTGCGAAGCCTCGCTGCGCCGGCTCGGCACCGACCGCATCGATCTCTACCAGCTCCATATCGGCGACCTCGACATGACCGCATCCGACGCGGTCGCTGAGGTGCTGGACGAGCTCTTGAGCGAAGGCCTGATTCGCGCCTACTGCTGGAGCACCGATGACGTTCCGCGCGGCGAGCGCTGGCTGGGGCGGCCAGGCTACACGGCAGTTCAGCACAACCTGAACGTGTTCGAGGACAGCCCGGCCATGCTCGACCTATGCAAACGCGAGAACCTCGCCAGCATCAACCGCAACCCCCTTGCGATGGGCTTTCTGAGCGGGAAGTACACGAAGGACACGCGCGTCGCGCCGGACGATTTCCGCGCTTCGGGAATCGAATGGGTGGCCGTCTTCGACGAGAACGGCGCCCCGCGCGCCGAGTGGCTGGCCAAGCTCGACGCGGTGCGCGAGATCCTGAGCTCGAACGGGCGCACGCTCGTACAGGGCGCTCTGGCCTGGATCTGGGGCCGTAGCGAGCGCACGATCCCGATCCCGGGCATCAAGACGGCCGCGCAGGCCGAGGAGAACGCCGGCGCCATGCAGCACGGACCACTGACAGCCGCGCAGGTCGCCGAGATCGATAGCATCCTCGGGCGCTGAACGCCGCCGGCGGCGGCACGAGGAATCGAGAGCCGGGCGGAAGTGAATCCCGGCCGGCTCTCACCGCTCCGCGCTTAGAAAGGACGCCGAGGTGACTCAATCAGATTCTGGCACTGAGCAGGGACTTTCCTGTACAGAGAGGTGGCGGAAGCAGCTCGACTGGCTCGACTTCTGGTTCCAGCCCGAGAAGACGGCGATGCACGACTTCGACCCGAGCGAGCGCGGGCTGTTCGACGCCCTCGCCCCGGCCTGGCTGGCCGCCGAAGCGGGAGCCGGCAAGATCGCAGTGCTCGAGTCGGCAAGCGAGCGCTTCGGACGCGAACGCGTCTTCGCCCTGCTCGGAAAGATGTGCGCGAACGAGACCCGCGGCTACTGGAGCGAGCTGGCCCGGAGCGAGGGCGGCTCACTCGACGACCTCGTGCGTCTGCTCTGGACGCCGCTGCTCGAGCGCGGCTTCGAGTTCAGCTCCGAGCTCCGCCCGAACGGCATCCAGTTCTACGTCACACGCTGCCCACATGCCGAGCTCGGCGCCCGCTTGAACGCCGCAAACTGGCTTTCCGCCCTCGTTTGCGCGGGCGACCCGCACATCGCCGCCTCGTTCGACCCGCCGATCCGGTTCGAGCGCACGAAGACGCTGATGCAGGGCCACGATTGCTGCGATCACGCGTACTTCGTGGACTGAGAGCCGGTTTCGAACAGAGTTTCGGCCGCGCTTAGCGGGCCGCGGCGGGTCGAGTGCCGTTTTGGCACGAAAATGTGGCATTTCCGGACATTTTCTCTTGGTACCGTGCTACGCCCCGTGGGTGGGTGGGGGGAGGAGGGTGGATTAGCGAGGTGCCCGAGACCCACCGAGAACGACGAAGCGACATGAAACGAAGCGCTCCGCCTCTTGATCGCGCTCGACACACAGGTGCTACCTCGGCACAAAGCCGACGCCCGAAGGCTCAGGCGGGCTCGATCAGCTGCACGCTCTTCAGTGACTCGAGCGAGCGGTAGAAGGAGGCGACGGCCCCCACCCCGCTCCTCTCGGCGCTGGCGGCCAGGTAGGAAGTGGCGAAATCGAGTTTCTCCCGCTCGTAGAGCTCGAGAGCGCGCAGTAACAGCGTCTCGTCGAGGACAACTATCGTAGGAAAGGCGATGACGGCCCGCACCAACTCGGCAACACGCGGGCGCTCGAGCTCGTAGCCCGACTCGAGCGCGTAGACGAGCTCGGCGACTACGAGGTCGGGAAGGAGCAACTCGTCGGCGCGGGCCAGAAACGAGGTCGCCCGGCGCCCCTGCTCGGGCGGGTCGGCCGTCAGGTGGCGAACGAGCACGTTGGTGTCGAGAACGGCTTTCACCGCTCGCGGCGCTCCCGATTATCGCTAAGTTGCCGTCTGACCTCGTCCCAGCCTGTTCCGGGCTCGGCCGGCGGCGCCGAGACCGGCACCGCGCCCGCAAGCTCGAGCAAATCGGCCGTCCTCGCAAGCTCGGCGCGTTCACCGACGACCCGAAAGACGACCCGGTCGCCCTCCCGCAGCTTCAGGGTGTCCCGCACCGCCTTGGGCACGGTTACCTGGCCCTTGCTCGTCATCCGGGACACGACATCCATTGCGGTTCCTTACTTCTCGGTAAAAGTAAGGATACCTCGATACTGATCGACACGCAGCGGCACATTTCTCGCTTTCCCCCCGGAAAACAGCTGTTTTTCGACGCCGCGCGAACTGCCGTCTTGGCCAGCGCCTAACGTGGCGTTGATGCAGGCGCCGGTTCTCTTCCTTGGCGAGACGCTCGTTGACCTGATCTGCGAGCGCCNNACCGCGGCGCGTTGCGGTGCCTCGGTCGCACTCGCCGGCGGCGTCGGCGACGACCACTGGGGACGCTGGCTCGAGACGAGGCTGCTCGCGGAGAGAATCGATCTGCACTGGTGGCGGCGTCTAGCCGGCACACAGACCGCCGTCGCCTTCGATGTGATCGATTTACAGGGAATTCCCGACTTCCTCATCTACGGTCAGGGGATCGAGCCGGCGCTGGAAGCACTTGAGCCAGATCTGGAAGGCGCCGTCTTGGCCTGCGCCGCGCTCGAGCTCGGCTCGAACACCCTAGTCGGCAAACGCGAGCGGGAGATCTCCGAGCGAGCCCGCGAGCTGGCGCTCGCGCAAGGGAAACCGCTGCTCGTAGACGTCAATCTGCGTCTCCACCGCTGGGAAAGCCCTACCCAGGCCGCGCAAACGGTGCGATCGCTGTGTGCGGGAGCGTTTCTCCTCAAGGTGAACCGCGACGAGGCGCGCCTATTGAGCGGTACGAGCGAGCCTGCTCGCGCGGCCGAGGCGCTCTGCGCCGAGCTAGGAGTTCGCGTCGCGGTCGTGACGCTCGGCGCCGAGGGAGCGCTCGTGCGCGGCGAGGCGAACGCGGACGTGCCGGGTGTGATCGCGGAAGCCGTCGACACCACGGGCGCCGGCGACGTACTGCTCGGAGTGCTCGTGGCGATGCTGGCAAGCTCGGGCTTCGATCCTGGCGCGGTGGCGGGGGCGTTACCGCTCGCCGTCGCAACCGCTGCGCGCTCCACCGAGAGCTACGGGGCCGTCGATGCGCTTGCGCCGGCGATCGACCTCGGTTGAAGCGATTTCTCTAACCGTATTTACGTTACGGCGCTCCGGATATCTTACGGAATCAATGCTCCGTTAATCGTCTCGCGTTATCGAACTTCGTATACGCTGCGCTTTTCCGGCGCTATCGCTCCGTAAACGCGGAACGTAGCGCTTTCGCCGATCGTCACAGAGCACGATCGTTCTACGACGCGTGAGCGCTCTTACGAAATGCGAGACGGTGTCTCGTCTGGAATCGATGTCATCTGAAAGAACGAGCAACCGCTCTCTCACGCCAATCGTGAACCATGACCAGATGACCTCAGTAACTACGCCTATAGTAATAGGATCAATTAATTACGAGCGAATCCGTGACCTTGCTACAGGCTTTCAATACGTCACTATGCGTATCGGAAGTGTATATGCATTCGACGAAAAACACCGATTTATCCTTAAACGCGACGTAGGCATCGATCTCTCTCGTTTCTCCGCTACTCGTACCCGATCGGTGGTAGCTGAGCGCGGGCGCGCCGGCGAGCGTAGTCTTTCGCCAGTCCGTCGGCGGATACTGCCATTTTGCCGCCGCGCTTTTATACCCCAACTCGATTGCGTTCAGGTTGCTCGAGGTGATCTTCTGGTTGATGGACTGTTGAGATACAGAGACCACTGCGAGTCCGCTCTGACCGCGTACAGCCGTCTGGAAGCGCCGTCCTTCTACTTTGTACGAGTCACCCTTCTCGACCAGCCAGCCGTGCGGGACCTTGTAGGAGTAAGCGGAACCCTTTGGGGAGATCGTCTTACCCTGGTCGCTCGACCAGGACGCCGAGCATCCCGCGAGGAGTGTCGCGGCCAGCACGGCGCCAAACAGCCAGAGCGCTCGGGCGCAAGCTTTTGACCGTGCGCGAGTTGGCTCACACATGTTCGTCACGATCGTAGCGGGTCGTTCTGACGAGGGGGTCGACGCCATCACTTCTCCTTCCGTTTACGTGGTGCTGGTTGCCGTCCAGCGGTGATAGTAGAGGTTGAGCAAATCGATGAACTCGCCGGTGGCCTTCAGGTTTCCTGCTCGGGACGGATGACTATCACCGGTCGGGTACGCGAGGAAGTCGCTCGAGACCGTTCGGCTGTGCTGAATGCCGCTGTTCCACCAGCGATGATGATTCCCGCCCGCCTTTCCGAGATCGTTGATACCGGGACTACCGCCGTTGCTTGTTAACACGTTGAAGAAATCAAATACGGCAACGTTGTCGTGATTGTAATTCTTGAGCCAATTACTTACCAACCAATCGGCGACGGCGCGCGCATTGGCGGCGTGAGAGGCATCGGTCGCCCCGTTTGCGAGAGGCGGCGGGACAATCAATACGAACAGCTTGTCCTGATGCGCAGCGAAGAAGGTGATGAGATCTTTGTAGATGCCCTTGACATTGGCGACGGTCATGGCCGATCCAGCAGACTGTCCGCGCAAAGGATTGCTTCCCGTGGTAGGCGGGTCGTTCGGATTACCGGAGATTTGTGAATTCGGGAAACACGACTTGAACATTATGACTTCGTTCTGACGACTTGGATCGGGATCGATGGCGAGTCGCGAGTACGAGGAGTGCTGATCGAACTCGGTGTACAGGGCGTTCAGATAGGTGGTACTACTCGGGCCGCGAAACCATGTCCACCATTGGCCGGTATCGGTCATGTCACCGATGCTGTCCGGTCCCCAGCCGTAGTTGGTATCGCTGACGAAGTAATTGTTGTTCTTTAGGGCGATACCCAGTTCGCCGTTGCCATCCGCCAACCAGTTTTCCCCGGTGGAATGGTGTATGAAGATCAGCTTGACCGTATTGCTCGGCCGATCGTGACGGGCCGTTGCCACCGGAGCCGCGGCGGTAACCCGGAACGGCAGCGTAACGCGGTTGGCGTCGGCGCTGAGCACGAGGCGGTAGCTTCCAACCTCGACCGGCCTGGTGCCGAAGAGCGCCCTCACGGTCGTGGAGTGCGAGCCCGTAAAGTGGCCCATGCGCGTGACGTTGCGCAGGGTCTGCCAGGGCGTTCCGCTCTTGCGCAGGAGCTTGAGCCCGAATTTGGAGCTCGTCTGCGAAAAGTGATAGACGACCTTCACCGTGCTCGCCTTGGTGGGCGCGAAACTCGTTTTGGTCAGATGGGCCCGGCTGATCTTGCCCGAGTGCCCCGCACCGGCAGCGCCCGAGGCGCCTCCGAGCATCAGCGCAAGCAGCAAACCGCCTAGGAAGAGAACGGAGACTGCGAATCTCCGTCGAGCGGGAATCATCGAAAGGTCTGGGTGCCCGCGGCGCTCGGTCTGTCTAGGGGTCTGATCTCCCATTTCACACCTGCCGGGATTCGAGGTTGGCGGGGGTCGAGGAGCTAATCGGCAGCGGCCCCCGATGCTTCAACCCCTATTCGGTTGCAGGGAGAATACCGGCCGGCGAGCCCGAGACAGGCCCCAGGTAAGAGCCGGCTCGTGAGGAAAACTGTGTTGCCGACCGGCTCGGTCGCGTGCCCTGCTTCGCGCAGGCGCTGAAGCATGCCGGAGCCCCTTCGGCGACGCGCACGAGTGAGACCGTCAGCGCCCCAGGGGAAACGACAGCGCATGATATGAATTGCAGGTGTTTCCGCACCGTTCCTGGACGGTCCGACCGACGATCTCCGTCCTCTGCGCGGCGGCGTTGCCTGAGTATGGCCGACTTCTTGCCTAGGAGCAACAGGCGTAAATTTGTAGGTAGAACAACCTAGGCTTCGTGTCGACCACCGACCCGACCCGCATCCGCGCGGATGGAGGTGGGACTACCAAGCGTCGAAGCGAGAACAGGCGCTCTACGACGGTTCGTCCGTCAGGAGGAACGTATTTCCCGCCGGGTCGCGGACAAGCTCGCCGCCGTCCGCCGGCTCGGTTTCGTGCCCCACCTCGCGCAGGCGCTGAAGCGCGCCGGAGAGCGCCTCCTCACCGGGAAGGACGAGGGTGAAACGGCGCAGACCCGCGCTGCCCGGCGGGGGCTGAGAAACGCTTGCGCCCTGCCAGGTGTTGAGTGCCAGCCGGTGCGGGAAGCTACCGCCCGCACTGAGGTCGGCGAAGCCGAGATCCGGCGCGTACATGTGCTCCCGAAAGCCGATCAGGTCGCAATAGAAGCGGACGGAGGCCTCGAGATCGGAGACGTGAAGATGGAGGTGCCCGANNCGCCCCTCGGCGTCGATCAACTGCGGCTCGTTCGCCTCGATCGACCACGAGCCCAGCCGCTCCGGTGTCTCCAGCGTCAGCTCGAGTCCGAGGCCGTCGGGATCGCTCAGGTAGGTGGACTTCGACATCGTGTGATCGGTCGGCGACTGCGGGTAGCCGGAGACGATCAGCCGCCAGAGCACGCGCGCGAACTCGGTCTCGTCGGGAAGATGAATCGCCAGGTGGTAGAGCCCAATGTGGCCGCGAATAAAGCCCTGCTCCGCTCCGTGATGCAGCACCACGAGGGTTCGCCCATCGACGCCTAGGCGAGCCTCCTTGTCGCAGCGATCGATCAGGTTCAGCCCAACGATGTCGTGCCAGAAAGCGAGCGTGCGCCTGCAGTCGGTGACGTCGAGGTGCACCTCGCCGTAGGTAACGGTCTCCGTTGAGATGACCGCCGAGCTTCCGGAGGCATGAGAATCCATCTACTCCCTATTGTTGCTCCTAGAGGGCGGGGGCGAAACGCCTTTCTCGACGCGCCGCTGGGGGAGCGAGCCCGGAGACGACGTTTATAACAACACGCCTCCTCTTTTTGCTAGCCGTCGAGAAGCAGTCCCTGAAGAGGGCCAAGCAGCCGTTCCGTGCGTTTCGAGACGTGCGGGAGCCGTACGAGCCGGTGCGTCAACGGCTGGCCGGCTCGACGGCGCGCTAGCTGCTCCTTGCTGATCGGCTTCCAGTGGTCATCGATCACCTGAGCCGGTTCGCCGGCGACTTGCTCGATCGAGAGCTCGAGGTGCTCGGCCCAGAGGCGAAGACGGGTTTGCCGAGCAAGGGCCTCATCGTGAGCAACGACGTTCATCTCCGTGTCGTTGAAGAGGGAGTGATCGTTGAGGTTGGCAGAGCCGAGCGTGAGCCACGCGTCGTCGACGATGCCGATCTTGGCGTGTACGTAGACGGGATCGGCAAGTCGACCTGCCCGCGCGAAGAGCGTGCAGGCGAGGAAACGCCCTGCGCCGGCGTCCGCCTCGACGAGTTCCGCGAGCATCCCCCGCGTGTCGTCACCGCCGGCGTTTGGCTTCGCCGGCAGGACGATCAACAGCCGGAAATCGTCGGCCGGGGGGCTCAGGAGCTTGTCGCGCAGAATCTCTGCGATCTCCGGCGACCAGAGAAACTGATTCTCGAGGTAGATCAGCCGCTGCGCCGACCGCAGCGCCCGTACGTACGACTCGAGAACACGAAAGTCGCCGTCCGGCCTAGCCGCGTAGACGTGCTCCGGCACCGTTCGCACGATCTGCAGCTCCACGTCCCCCGTGGGCTGGGGCGTCTCTGAGGAAGCGAGTTCCTCTCCGGTCACCTCCTGCCAACGCATCCGGAAGTGCTCTGCGACGTCGGCGACCGCGGGGCCCGTGATCTGCGCGCTCGCGTCGTGCCAACCTACCTGGCCGCGGGCGTGATGGGCACTGCTGTCGAAGCGATCGCTGGATTCCGAGGTCAGGTCGATTCCGCCGACGAAGGCGACGCGATCGTCTATCACGATCGTCTTCTCGTGGTGGCAGTGCATCGGCCGCTCCTTCTTATCGAGCGCACACTGGATCTGCGTTCCTTTGCAGAGGCTCTCGCGCATCCTTCGCACCATTCCTCGTGAGGGTCGAAACGGCGGCAGCGGCGCTCCCGCCCAGACGAGTACGCGCACCTCGACCCGTTCGGCGAGCCCGGCCAGAAGGTCCCGCAGAATCGTCGGCTCTTCGTCGCGCGCGAGCGCGAAGTCAGGAGAGAAGTACCAGCCGGCGATATGGACATGCGACTCCGCTCGCGCCAGTTGTGTCGCCATCCGCGGCAGCGCTTCGGCACCGTCGATGAGGATCTCGAGCGAGTTTCCCGGGCGCGACTGCGGCTCTCCGGCGGCCCAGCCGCCCGCGGGGGCATCGAGCGCCGCGAGCCAACCGGCACGGCCCAGCCGCCGCCGGTGATGCGCGCGGACAGCGTGGCTGATCGCCGCTCCCAACTTGCGATCAGCGCGGAGCGCGAGACCGCGAGCCAGGGAAGTAGGTCGTCGCATTCGGGTTCCCCTTCTTCGTCGACGGCACTCTAACGCCGGATCCTGCGGCCACGACCGCTCGTGCGGCCCATCAGGAAGCTGATCGGCCAAACGAGAGCGAGGACGACGGCGACGGCGAGCAGCTGGTGGATCGTGAATCCGACGCCGGTAACGGAGATCTTGCGCCGTCGGGTGTGACAAGCCGAAGCCTCCAAGAGGTCCTTTCGCCCGAGGAGAGAGAGGAGCTCAGGCAGCGTCGCCGTGAGAACGCGCGACTACGTGAAGAGCGCGAGATCCTGAATAGGACAGCAGCTTCCTTCGCTTGGGAGACCGATCAGCGAGAATACGAACTCGTGCCTCTCATCTTGATCTCCGGTCTTCTGCTCGTCGCCGCCGAGATCGCGGCGTTCCGGCTCGTGCGATCGGTCGTTCGTTTCTTACGTCCGCCTCGGNNGGCGAGGGCCACGTCGCGGCCGCGCGCGCGATCGTCGCCGAGCTCGAGGAGGAGGACGGCGAGCTCGAGGTCGTGCTCGTAGACGCGCTGGACGGCATCGGGCGCGTCCTGCGCTTCATTCTTCACGACGCCTACCGCTGGCAGTTCGGACACGCGGCTCGAGCTTACGGGCTCGCGTACCGACTACTCGAGCGCTCTTCCTTCTGCCGCAGCATCGGTCAGCTGACGATCGTCTCCTTCGGCTCGCGCCCTTTGCTTCGGATGGTCAAGCGGATCGATCCCGACATCGTCGTCTCGACCCATCCGCCGGTGACCTGCGTGCTCGGCCACCTGCGCCGTCGCAACCGGATTCGCGTGCCGGTCGTCGCGACGATCACCGATCTCGACGGCCTCGGCTTCTGGGTGCACCCGGGCGCCGACCTCCATCTGGTCATGCACGAGAGTTGCATCGCGCAGGTCGAGCGCTTGGCGGGACCGGGAAGCGCACGCTGCGCCCGGCCGCTGCTCGCGCCCGCCTTCCGCGAGCCGAGGACGCGCGCTCAGGCCCGCCGCGCGCTCGGACTTCCCGAAGCCGGCGCGATCGCCGTCGTCTCGGGCGGCGGCTGGGGAGTCGGTGAGCTCGAGGACGCCGCTCGCGCGGCGCTCGAGATCGAAGATCTCTCCGTAATCTGCCTCGCGGGGCGAAGCGAGAGCACGCGCCGGCGCCTCGAGCTCGCGTTCGCCGCCGAGGCTCGAGTGTCCGTCTGGGGCTTCACCGACGGGATGAGCGACCTGCTCGCCGCCGCCGACGCTCTCGTGCATTCGACGGGCGGCGTGACTGTGCTCGAGGCGCTCGCTCGCAACTGTCCAGTGATCGCCTACGGCGCTCCGCCCGGCCACGCTCGTTTGACCGCAAAGGCGCTCGTCAAGCAGGGCCTGGGTCGACTGGCACTCTCGCCGGAGGAGCTGGCGGCCTCGCTTCGGAGCGTGCTCGAGCGCCCTCGCGCCGCGGCGGAGGCGGCGTCTTCCGCGCCGTCGTGCGCACGCCTCGTTCTAGAAGCGACGCCGCGTCCGACCGCCACGCCCGCGCTCGGAGTTCGACTGGCGCGGCGCGCGGCGTTGACCACCGTCGCTCTCATTTTCCCGGTCTGGGCGTTCTCCACCGACCTTCCCTACGCTCTCGCCGCAAACGTGCTCGACGTGGCGCCACTCAACGTCGTGTCGACCCGCCAAGCCGACGTGGGCATCGTGGTCAGCGCCCCGCCGTCGCTGGTTCCGGGGTTGGTGGCGGAACTTCGCCTGTACGACGCGCACGCCTCGTTCGCCTTCTCGGCGCCGGTCGACAAAGAGCTGTTGAGCTCGCTCGCCAGAGCCCAGGACGAGCCGCTGCCGGCGCTCGGCTCGGGTGAGGCGGCGGGCTGGCTTCACACGCGCGATCACCTGAACGATCTCGTCGCGGCGCTTCGAGTGCGCGGCGATCGCTACTACCTCGCTCCCGATACGCTCACCTTCGGCCAGTATCTGCTCGCCCGCGGGCAGGGTGCGCTCCCGATCCGCGGCTCACGTATCAACCCCGGCGAGCCCGCCCCGTCACGAGGGCTAGTCCGAGGCGACGTGGTCGTCCTCGAGCTCGGCGAGCACCGGCAAGAGGCGAACGCGGCCCTCGACGGGTTGCTCACGACGCTGGCGCGCGACGGACTGAGAGGCGTCTCCGTCGGGCAGCTACGCGAATCGCGCTCGAACCGCTGACCGGGCTGCCGACCGGCAGGTGATCGCTATGTCGGACGACTGACAGCGACGGCGGCGAGCTCGAGCTCTGAGAGCGTCTCGAGAATCGCCGGTAGCGCTCCGGCGGCGACGTCGGCGAATCCCGACAGCCCGTAATAGCTCGCGTCGTGCAGGAGGATGACGTCTCCGGCCGTGAGCGCCCTGGTGGCGCGGCGCGCGACCTTCTCCGCCCTGGCGCCGTGCTCCCACTCGCGTCCCCAGCGCGACCAGAGAAGCGGCGTCCAGCCGCGGCGCCGCGCGGAAAGAAGCGCCGCGGTGCTGAAGACGCCGAAAGGCGCCCGGTAAAAGACGGGCCTGCGCCCGGTCGCCTCGGCGATGACCGTCTCGGCGCGGTCGAGATCGGCGTTCAGCTCGCGGGGCGTGCGCAGGAGGGTCGGCAGGTGGCGGTATCCGTGCAGCCCGATCTCGTGCCCGGCGGCGGCGATCTCGGCGGCGAGCTCGCCGAAGCGCTCCACCTGCTCGCCCACGAGGAAGAAGGTCGCGGTCGCGTGCGCCCGAGCGAGGGCGGCCAGGACGACCGGCGTGGTGCGGGGATCGGGGCCGTCGTCGAAGGTGAGCGCGACGCCGTTCAGGTGCGGTAGGCGGCGGCGTATGCCCAACACTCGCGCCAGCGCCGGGACATGCGGCGCCGGCCCAGGTGCGCACCAGGCGCAGGCGGCAGCGAAGGTGGCGACGCCGATCGTGCGGGTCTTCATAACTTTATGGTTACCGAGATGAGCTCGGCCGTGTTCCTCGACGTGGCGGCGGCCCCCAGCGCAATGGCGTCTACCAACTCTGGAGAGACGTCAGGTTCTGCGCCAGTCGAGCCGCCTTGACCACCAGAAACCCGGGATAATCTGCCGCCGAGCGAGAGCATGCTCGCCCATCCGAGTATGTGTGTATGTTACTTGTATGCCTCGCGCCGGTATCTACGCCCGCATCTCGTCCGATCGAGACGGCGACCAACTCGGAGTCCGCCGGCAGCTAGAGGACTGCGAAAAGCTCGCCGAGCGCAAGGGCTGGCAAGTAGTCGAGCGCTACATCGACGACGACGTGAGCGCCTACAACGGCCACAAGCGGCCCGACTACCGGCGCATGCTGGATGACCTCCGCTCAGGTTTCATCGACGCTGTCGTTGTCTGGCACCTAGACCCGCTGCACCGCCAGCCCAAAGAGCTGGAGGAGTTCTTCGAGGTCTGCGACCAAGTCGGCGTTCGCAACCTCGCCTCGGTTACCGGCGATGTTGATCTCGCAAACGACGACGGCCGCTTTCTGGCCCGTATCCTCGGAGCCGTGTCGCGCAAGGAGTCAGACGACAAGAGCCGGCGCATCAAGCGAAAGGCGCTCGAGCTAGCCCAGGCCGGAAAGATCGCCGGCGGTGGATCGAGACCATTCGGCTACGAGTCCGACCGAAAGACGATCCGCCCCGACGAGGCCGAGATGATCCGGGAGTGCGCCCGTCGCGTGCTCGCAGGCGAGTCACTGCGCTCTGTCTGTTCCGACCTGATCGAGCGCGGAGTCCCCACCGTCTCCGGCGGCGAGTGGAAGACCCAGACACTCCGTACCATCCTCATGTCGGGCCGCATCTCAGGGCAGCGCGAGCACAAAGGAGAGCTGATCGCCCAGGCGGAGTGGCCGGCGATCATCGATCCCTCCGAGACCGCCCGGATCAGAGCGCTGCTAAGCGATCCCGAACGCCGTACCAACAGGACAGCACGCCGCTACCTGCTCATGCGCCTGCTTCGCTGCGGTCTCTGTGGCGAGACGCTCGTCTCTCGCCCCAAAGCTGGAGGCGTTCGCGCCTATGTCTGCGCCAAGGGTCCCAACTTCACAGGCTGCGGACGCATCTCCGTCCTTGCAGACTCACTCGAGGCCTTCGTCGTTGAGGCCGTTCTCTACCGCCTCGACTCCCCCGAGCTTGCAGCCGCACTCAGTGGAAGAGGCGATGACCTGGCGGCGGTGCCCTGGCAGCAGGAGCTGGACGAAGCGCAGTTCCAGCTGGACGAGCTGGCAAAACTCTACGGAGAGCGAGCCATCACTCTGTCGGAGTGGCTTTCTGCCCGAAAGCCGATCGAGCGTCGCCTCGCCGCCGCCAAGAAGTTACTCGCCGAGCGGACGCGCGCCTCTGTTCTCGGCGACCACGTCGGAAAGGCCTCCGACCTGCGCGACCTGTGGGCAGATCTTCCCCTGACCCGGCAGCGCTCTATCGTCGCCGCCGTACTCGATCACGTGGTCGTCGGCCC
>PMMN01000025.1:0-15202 GCA_003162235.1 Actinomycetota bacterium
AAGGGCGCATACGGGATTCGAACCCGTGCCGCCGCCGTGAGAGGGCGGTGTCCTAGGCCTCTAGACGAATGCGCCTTGCGGAGGCGTCAGTGTAGCTAGCGCCCGGTTTAGTTGCGTGTCTGGCCAGTACTCCGGTCGGGTGCTTCTCGCGCTCTCGGAGCGCCGCTGGGCGTGCTTCGCTGGAGGGGACAGTGCGAACAGCACGGCCCNNGAAAGTGCGAGACGCTGGTCGAAATCGAGGTAGACGAATCTCTATATACACGTTAACGTTTGTCTTTCCCCCTACCTTTGGACGCCTTATGGAGCCCCTCATTGCTCACGCCGTGAAGACCATCGTTCTGGTCGAGGACGACGATGTTGTGCGGCGCCTCGTCTCTCGCGTGCTCGAGCACGAGGGCTATCGGGTTCTCGGAGCGGTCAGCGGCGAGGAAGGGCTCGAGATTCTTGGCAGGGAGGAGCCGGATCTCCTTCTCACCGACCTGACGCTTCCGGGCGATCTGAACGGACTCGATCTGGGCCGGCGCGCGTTAGAGGAGCGCGACGACCTCAAGCTGATCTGCATGTCCGGCTACGGCGAAGAGGACATCGCGGACGATCTCCTGGGTATCGCCAGGGGCGCGGCCTTCATCGGCAAGCCCTTCTCGCCGAAAGAGCTGCTCGAGACCGTGAACGATCTGATCGGCGATTCCTAGAACTCGTCTTCGGAATGAAGGCCCGCCGACTGGGTGTGATCGGTGGATGCGAGGCTAGGACACAGTGTCGCGTTCGTAGCCGGAAGCTACGGGCGCGATCAGGCGGTGGAGTGCTTCGTTTTGAGACGAGTTCCTAGCTCTTGCTTCTGACCGACGATTCGCGGACGACCAGCTCAACCGGCAGCATTATCTTGGGTGGAGTCGCCTTGGGATCGTCGATCAGCGCCATCAATTGGTCGCCGGCCGACTTTCCGAGACCGATCTTGTCCTGGCGAATGGTGGTGATAGCCGGGCTGAACAGAGCCGCGAACGGCGCATCGTCGAAGCCGACGATGGCGACGTCGTCGGGCACCTTGACGCCGGCGGCCTTGGCCGCTCCGATTGCGCCCACCGCCATCATGTCGCTGGCGCAGAAGACCGCGTCCGGCGGGTCGTCGAGGGCGATCAGCCGCTCCATGGCCGTGAATCCGGACGGCTCGTAGAAGTCGCCGCCCTGTACATACTCGGAGTGCTGGCTCAGGCCCAGCTCCTCGATCTGCTCGCGGTAACCGGTCAGACGGTCGCGGCCCGGGCGTGTGTAGGTCATCCCGGTGATCGTGGCGATCTTGCGCCGTCCCTGCTCGTGCAGGTGCCGGATCGCCATCTTGGCGCCCTCGACGCTGTCCGACATCACGAAACCGGTCTTGGGGCCGGTGAGGTCGAGCTCGACTCCGACGCAGGGAACCTCGGAGCGTACGAGCTTCTGGATCTCGGGGAAGCTACGCCCGACACCCATCAGGATCATCCCGTCTACGTGGTGGCGGCGGCAACGCTCGAGATAGTCGTAGGTGCGGATGCTGCCGGAGGGAGTGCCGCCGGTGAAGAAGAGCAGGTCNNGTATCGAGGATGATGCCGATCACCTGTGAGGGCATGTCGGTGACGCCGGCCGCCGAGATGTCGGCCGTCACCTCGAGCTCGCGCACGAGCGCGAGCACGCGCTCACGTGTGCCGGGATCGATCGCGGCATCGCCGCCGAGTACTCTCGTCACGGTCATCACCGAGACGCCTGCCTGGTCTGCCAGTTCACGAATCGTGGGCATTGAGATCGCCTTTCGAAAAATCGCCGCCGGTCTTGGTTATCGAGCGCCTCGAGCCCGGACTTTAGGGGGAAACGCTCGATAGTTCGAGATCGCGTCCGCGCGCGTCTCGAGTCTTAGCTGCGGGGCAGGGACTCGAACCCCGATCACCTGATCCAGAGCCAGGCGTCCTACCATTAGACGACCCCGCAAAGACAAGCGCTCGGATTGTAGCGGCGCTGCGTCGGGGTCAGCTGTTCTGAGACGCTTGAAGAGCTCATTTCAAATGAAGCACTCCACCGCCTGGCCGTGCTCGGCGGCGCGATGCGTTGTCCTCGGCCTCGCCCGTAGCCTCCGGCTACGAACGAGGCGCCGCGTCCTAGCCTCGCATCCACCGATCGCACCCAGTCGGCAGGTCGTCAATCGACACGAGCTCTAAGTGTGGCGCCGCAGGATTCGCGCACGATCAGCTCGGTGGGGAGGATCACGACCGGTGGTCCGTTCGCCGTGTCTTCGATGATGCGCACCAACGCCTCGCAGGCCGCGGCGCCGAGCCCGGGCTTGTCCTGGTGCACAGTGGTGAGCGCGGGCTCCATGACGCTCGCGAAGGAGGCATCGTCGAAGCCTACGACGGCGATGTCTTCCGGGACGCGCAGGCCGGCCACGTGGGCAGCCCTGATCGCTCCCAGCGCCATCGTGTCGCTGGCGCAGAAGACGACCTCCGGGCGCTCTTCGAGCGCGAGCAGCTTCTCCATCCCCGCGTAGCCGGTGGGCTCGTAGAAGTCGCCCTCGACCAGGTACTCCGCGCGGAAGGGGAGATATTCGCGCTCGAGACCGGAGCGGTAGCCGAGCACGCGGTCGGTGCCCGGGCGGCTGAAGGGGATCCCGGAGATGTGGGCTATGCGTTTGTAGCCGAGTGTGCGTAGGTACTGGACCATGGTCGCCGCGGCTTCGACGTTCTCGGACATCACGTATCCGGCCCGCGCCCCGACGAGATCGAGATCGATCGCTACGGTCGGGATCTCCTCATCGAGCAGGTGCCTGAGCTCGGGGTCGGTGCGCGAGAATCCCATCAAGATGACGCCTGCGATGTTGTGCCGGCGGCAGCGGGCTACGTAGGAGAACTCCGCCGTGAAGTCGCCGCTGATGTGACCGGAGAAGAGCAGCAGGTCGTAGCGGCTCGCCACAGCGCGCTCCTTCAATCCTTCGAGCACGTCGGCGAAGAAGGGATGGCGGAGGTCGGGCTGCAGGCCGGTGGTGATCGCCGTGCCGATCACGCGCGGATAGGCTGGCTCACCGACACGATGCAGCATCTGCCCGCGCGCCGCCAGGTGGATCGCCCGCTCGCGCACCTCGTCGGTGATCGCCTGACCCTGTCGCAACATCTCCGAGACGGCCTCGGCCGACATTCGAGCCGAAGGCGGCTCGGGAATTGGTCTCTCGATCTTCTCTTCGTTCATGGCGCCTCCCAGGCAGTATCGACGCGGGGCGCCGTCGCTGTCTCGCGGCACCGGGGCAGGCGCGAGTGAGCGCGCCTGCGGTCGAGGTGTTCGGACACCTCTTGGCTCAGTAGTTCGGCGGCAAGGAACGGCTATTGAGCGGCGGCGCCGGGAGGTAGTGACGATGCGCCGTCGTGCGAATATGGGCCTAATCCGCGAGTCTTCCGGCCCCGGCATCCACGGCTTGACCCCCTCGCTCGCACATCCCTACCGGGATAGGCTCCACAGCTCTGCTCGCGTTCCGCCCGCGGATCTGCACATAATCCCGCCATGAACGAGCATCCAGTCACACTCCACGTCATGGACGACCTGCGGCGTTCGCGCCTCACGGTCTTCTTCCGATTCCTCCTCGTCCTCCCACACCTCATCTGGCTCTACCTGTGGGCGGTGTTGGTGGATATCGTCGCTTTACTCAACTGGTTAGTCGCACTCATTATCGGACGTCCCGCGAAGCCCTTCCAGCGCTTCATCGCTGCCTGGCTGCGTTACGCGACGACGGTCTTTGCATACATGTTCTTGATCGCGAACCCGTTCCCGGGCTTCACAGGCGAGCCGGGTAGCTATCCGATCGAGCTCGAAGTTCCGACGACACCCGAGAAGCAGAACCGTTTCAAGACGTTCTTCAGGATTCTTCTCGTATACCCGGCGTTGATTGTCGGTGCAGTATTGATGTACGCCACCTACTTCGTCACCATGCTCGCCTGGTGGGCGGCGATGATCACGGGGCGGATGCCACGCGGCTTCCGCGACCTCGGCGCCAACGCTATTCGTTATCTGATGCAGGTCTACGCCTATCTCTTCCTCGTCACCGGTACGTACCCGTGCTCCAGCCCCTATGTGGGTATGTCGCTCGGCGCATCGGTTGTCGAGGAGGCTCCGGCCAAGAAGGCTCCGGCCAAGAAGTGACAGCCAATTCTCGTCGCCTGCTGGGGCTCCTCGTCTTCGGAGTCCTGGCAGGCGGTTGGCTATACGCGGCGCACGCACTCTGGCAGACCTCGGTTCCCTCGAACCTGAAGCTGCCGCACGTGGACGTGAGCTCGCTCGTGAGCGCGAGCGAGCTGCACCGCGCCCAGCACTTCTCCTTCATTCTCGACCTGTTCGGCATCGCTGGGCTGGTATTACCGCTGGTGGTGCTTGCTTTCTACGCGAAGTGGGGCCACCGCTTCATGGGCGAGTCGGCGGCGGGCCCGATCGGCACCGGGATGCTGCTGGCGATGCTCGGCCTGGCGATCCTCTGGATCGCGATGCTGCCGAGCAATATCGGCGAGCTCTGGTGGCTGCGCCGCTACGGCATCGAAAAGACCGGCTACGTCGCAATGGTCTTAAGCACCTGGTCTCTACTCGGCGCCGAGTTTCTCGGTATCTGCCTGACGATCCTGATCGTGATGGGCTTCGCCCGCCTGCTCAAGGACCGTTGGTGGCTGGCCGGAGCCCCGGTGTTCGTCGGGATCGCGCTGCTCGTCACCTTCGTCCAGCCGTACATGAGCGGGCTGGGACCGCTCCAGGGTCACGCCACGCTGGTGCAAGCCGAGAAGCGTCTCGCGGCGAAGGAAGGCGTCGGAAACATCCCACTCGAGGTCGAGAACGTCGGCACGCAGACCACGGCGCCCAATGCCGAAGCGATCGGGCTGGGCCCCAGCCGCCGGATCGCGATCTGGGACACGATGCTCGACGGGCGCTTCTCCGAGCCCCAGCTCGAGTTCGTCGTCGCGCACGAGCTCGGTCACCACAAGCACAACGATCTCTGGAAGGGACTGGGTTGGTACGCGCTATTCGCCTTCCCGATCGCCTATCTGATTGCGAGGATCACGCGGCGGCGGGGGGGGATGGCCGTGCCGCTGGCCGTGCCGCTCTTCCTCTTCGTCTGGTTCGCCTTCCCGACCGCGATCCTGCCGATCGACAACGCCTTCTCGCGGCGGCTCGAGGCCAACGCCGACTGGGCAGCTCTGCAGGCCACGCGCGATCCGAACGCCGGCCAGGCCCTGTTCGAGAACTTCGTGCGCACTACCAACGAAGATCCGAATCCGCCGCTTTGGGATCAGATCCTGTTCGGGAACCACCCGACGGACGGGCAACGGCTGGCGATGGTCAAGGCCTGGCAGCAGCGCAACGGCGGTTGAGGCCGCCGGCTCGGTCAGATCTGGATCGGCGGCATCATCGAGGCGCTCGGTCGCACCTGCTCGCGTGTCAGCTCGAAGTAGGCGAGCGTCCACGAGAGCGCGACCAGCGGAGCGAGCAGGCTGCTAGTGATCGTGCCGACGAGCCACGATGCCAGGAAGCGGGGCAAGGCGGAAAGGGAGAAGAGAAGAACGCTTTCCAGCGACGACCCCACGGCCAGAGCGACCACTGTCAGGAATACCAGGCCGAAGACCGACCAGCTGGAGCCCCTGACCAGCTCCCAGGAGCGGTCGAACGCCTCTCCCGCCGACTTCTTCTCGAGCACGATCACCGGCACGATCAGAACCCAGCGCGTCAGCAGCACGAGTCCGGGTACGACCAGTAGCACCAGCCCGAAGACGACGCCGATCGCGGCCGCGAATCCGGCGGCCATAAGCGCCGGTAGGAGCGGGCGCACGCGGACGTAGAGCTCCTCGACCGAGAAATCGGTGTGGCCGTCTCGCACCTCCCGGATCGCCTCGACCAGCGCGCCCTGCACCCAGAACGTTCCGACGATCCAGATCAGGACGGTGGCGACTCCCCAGAAAACGGCGTCTACCCAGTGCCCGGAGTGAACCAATGACTTCGAAAATGCCGAGAAGAGCTCGAGCACGAAGAAAACAACCGCCGCTATCAGCACGAAGCGCTTGAAGAACTCCCTGTAGAGCTCCCAGGCCTGGCGTAGAACTCTTTCGACGCTCATAGAGCGAAGATTACTTCGACTCGGGCCGGATCAGGTCGCTGCAGTTTGTTCGTGCGGCTCGGCGTCGAGGAAGCGTTCGGCTTCGAGCGCGGCCATGCAACCGGTGCCGGCGGCCGTTACCGCCTGGCGAAAGTCGGGATCCTGCACGTCGCCGGCGGCGAAGACGCCGGGCACGCCGGTCGCAGTCGAGCGAGGCTTGGTGATCAGGTAGCCGATCTCGTCGTGTTCGAGCCGATCGCCGAAGAGGGACGTGTTCGGCTCGTGCCCGATGGCGACGAAAAGACCCGTAGCCGCCAACTCGCTCGTCTCACCGGTCTTGGTATCGCGTAGCCGGACGCCGGTTACGTGACCTTCCTCGACTCCGAGCACCTCTTCTATAACCGTGCTCGTCACCAGCTCGATTTTCTCGGCCTCCCGCGCTCGCGCCGTCATGATCGGCTCCGCCCGGAACTCGTCGCGGCGGTGGACGAGTGTCACCTTGCTGGCGAAGCGGGTGAGGTAAAGTGCGTCCTCCATCGCCGAGTCGCCGCCGCCGACGACTACCACCTCCTGATTGCGGAAGAAGGCGGCGTCGCAGACGGTGCAGTAGGAGACGCCTTTGCCCCGCAGGGCGAGCTCAGAGTCGAGCCCGAGCTCGCGTGGGTACGCACCGGTTGCGATGATCAGGGTTCGCGCGCGGTAATCCCGCTCGCCGGTACTCACTAGGAAGGGACGCTCGGAGAGATCGACGCTGACCACGTCGTCGGTCAAGAACTCAGCTCCGGCGCGCTCGGCTTGGGTGCGCAGGTCGCTCATCATCTGCGGTCCGAGCACTCCCTCCGGATAGCCGGGGAAGTTCTCGACCTTGATCGTCAGCATCAGCTGGCCACCCCAGGTGACGCCCTCGATTACGAGCGGCTCGAGCAGGGCGCGTGCCGCGTAGACGGCAGCCGTATAGCCCGCCGGGCCACCACCGATGACGATCACGTTCCGGATGTCTTTTCCGCTCACCTTTTCTCCTGTTCGCCGTCAGAGAACATAGCCCGAAAACGAGTGCTCCGCCGCTCCCGTGTGCGGGCGCGAGGGCTCTCGATAACGAAACCAAGCCAGAGTGCTACACCCTATTCAACGTAACGGAGGGCGAGTTCGTTCCTGCCGCGTAGCTTTTGCTGAAGGCGTTGCGGATAGGCGGGCTGTGCTTCGCTACTGAAACAGTCGAAATAGGCGAACAGCGCTCTTGCGCGCGTCCGCGGAGGTCATGACGTCGGTATCGAGTCGAGCTCGAGCGGCAGCGCTTGCTCTTCGATTGCGCCCGCGTCGGCGGGCGCCTCGATCTCTTCGTGCTCGGTCGACTGCTCGAGCCGACCCTCGAAGCGGTCGAGCCGCTTCTCCGCCTCGCCGAATTTCGACTGGGCCCGGCCCAGGTGCGTGCCGACCAGATCGAAGTCCTCCTTGAAGCGGCCGAAATCCTTCTGCAGCTGCGTGATCGAGGCCATTACCTCCTGGGCGTGCTTCTCGACCTGCAGCCCTCTGAGCCCGAACACGATCACCTGCAGGTAGGCGCTGAAGGTGGTCGGCGAGACCGGGAAGACCCGCTTGTTGAGGGCGTAAGAGTAGAGCGCGCCCGTCTTGCCGCAGACGAGCTCGTAGTAGACGGACTCGGAAGGGACGTACATGAAGGCGAAGTCGTAGGTGCCCTCGGCGGGGCGGATGTACTTGCTCGCGATCGCATCGATGTGGGTCTTGAGGTCGCGGCCGAAGGCCTTCTCGTGCACCAGGCGCTCGCTATCGCCGGTCGCCTCGACTATGCGGTGGAAGTTGTCGAGCGGGAACTTGGCGTCGACCGGCACCAGCCGCTCGACCCGGATCACCGCGTCGACCCGCTCGCCGCCGCGAAAGCCGTACTGGAGCTGGTAGTGCGAGGGCGGAAGGGCGTCGCGGAGCAGGTTCTCGAGCAGGAGCTCGCCGAAGCCGCCGCGTGCCTTGGGCGGCTTGAGCGCCTGCTCGAGCCGGGCGAGATCCTTGACTCGCTCGTTCATCTGCACCGTCGCCTCGCCCAGCTTGCCCAGTCGCTCGTGGATTCTGTTGGACGCCTCGGAGGCGTTTCGGAGCCTGCTGTCAACCTTGGTGTCGAGATCGCCGAGCCTGCGGTCGAGCGTCTCGGCGAGCGCCTGCAGGTGCCGGTCGAGGTCGTGCTCGCGCTCGGAGCCTCGGCCTCGCTTCCAAGCGAGCACGGCCGCCAGGGCGGCGATCGAGAAGAGGAGCACGAGGAGCAGCGCGATCAGGATGTAGGGCAGCATGGGGACCGCTCAGAGTAGTCCTGCCGGCGGACGGCAACAGAGCCGGCTGCCGGTACCGCTTCCGGCGGCTCAGCCGTGTCTGAAGTACGCGATGACCTTGCCGGTATTCGGGTCGAGCGCGACGGCGTTCGGCTTGCCCGGGATCACCACGATGCGCGGATGGCCACCGACGAGCGAGGCGAAGCCGCGAGGATCGTAGGCCGAGCTCAGCGATCGCACGACGGTGACGCCTCCGGCCGCTGATACGAGCGCGAGCGCCAGCANNGTGAGAGCGAAGCTCGGCGACGATCTCCATCCGGTAGCTCTTTCGACCGCCGAGCGCGCCTGCGATCTCGGCCAGATAGTCGCTCAGCTCTCGCGGCTCGCTCATCGTGTCGGCCTCAGGGTGAGCACACCGCGAACGCCGCGCTCGAAGTTCTCCCAGCTTGCTCGCTGGCGCTCGAGCGCTTTACGTCCTTTCGCGGTCAGCGTGTACAAACGCCGCCGCCGCCCATCCTCGCTCCATTCACTGGTGAGGAGGCCGGCCTCGCTGAGCCGGTGCAAAGCGGGGTAGATCGTGCCGTCCGGGAGATCAAAAGTTCCAAAGCTCGCGCGCCGTAGCTCCTCGGCGATCGCGTAGCCGTGTCTCGCTCCGGCTTCGATGCTGGTCAGTAGGAGCAGGTCGAGGTGACCCTTGAGAGCTTCGCCGCCCACGTAGCAATGGTAACCATCGCAACGCGATGCGCCAAACGCGCTCGGTGTTCGGCGCTCACTTGGCCCCGGTCAGCCGGCGCCGAAGGACTTGGTAAAGACCTCCGAGCCGTTATCGTCGAGTGCGACGATGGCCCGGGCTTCGAAGCCAGGACAACGCGCACCGGTTGGGACGTCGCTGGAAGCCATCTTGTAGACATTCCCTACGACCGGGGTCGTGTGTAGAGCGCCCTTCGTATCTACCACGCCGACGGCGCTGATCCCATCGGCTGCGATCCCCTCGATCCTGGCCAACCGCCAGTCTCCGTTCGCAGGATCCATGCAGATGCTCGACATATCCACGAGAGGTTGCCCGAGCTGGGCCGCGCCCTTCGAGCAGCCTCCGGAGAGACCGCCGCCGTCAGAGCCGGACCGGGTCATGAAGCATTGCCCGCCGTCTTCGTTGGTCCCCTCGTAGAACGAGACTCCCTCGCGCACTCCGATCTTCGCGATCGCGCCGGTCTCACCGATAATGCCGAGCAACCACTGATCCTGAGCCGAGAAAGAGCTTCGCTCGACTGGGACGCCGGAGCTGATCGTCAGGCTGGCGGTTGTGTTGGTGGAGGTCCCGGCAAATGCGGTTAACGTTGCTCCAGCGGCGGCGGCAAGCGCGACGCCTACTCCGACGAGCAGGAACCTGGTTCGTTTCATCGTCATCTCCCAAACCGTCCTAGTAGATGAGCCCGCGGCCCTGGACGTAGTTGTACGTTCCTCCGCCTCCGCTCAGATGAACCACCGCGACCTTGTTGTAATGACTCGGGCACCAGTTCGACCAGAGCGCTGAATAGGTGCCGAAAGACTCCGACCCACCGAACGCAGGCCCCCAGAAGACGCCGTCCGACTGGCAGATGAAGCCGTAGGCGAAGGCGCTTCGCCCCGAGTTCCAGCCGACCTGGGAGTAGTCCCAATACGCCCAGCCGCTGCAGGCGACCCCCGCGGGCGAGCCCGGGCAGGTTCCCGCGGCCGGGTTGCTTGCCGACAGGTTTCCATAGCCCCAGTAGTTCGTCGTCGCCCCCCCCGCGATCGAAGCTCCGGCGACGAGCGCAACGCCGACGAGGGCGACGACGGCTGCTCGCCGCCACAAAGTCTTTCCGCGCCGAGCGCTTTCTCGCTTCGCATTCATCGCCGTCTCCTTTGGCTTTCTGATCTCCCGAAGGGTAGCCATGCTAGGGATAAGAATCAAGGCCTCGAGCCGAGTCGGCAAGATGAGATGCGCGGTTCCTACCGGCGGGTGCAAGCTCTGGCCGAGAGCTCGGACGAGGCGCCGACCGTAAGACTGATCGGGGCGAGCTTTCCGTGGCCCGGACGCGGCACGATTCCGCGTTCCAGGCTTTCGTTGTGCCGGGGGAGGGACTTGAACCCTCACGTCCGAAGACACCCGATTTTAAGTCGAGCGCGTCTACCCGTTCCGCCACCCCGGCGCAGCTACGAGCATAGACCGTCNNGCCGGCGACGATCACGGGAGCCCGCTCGGGCTCGAGCGCGGGGACGAGGCGGCGCTCGGAGAGGGGAAGGGCGGCGAGGCGGGCATACTGTTCGCGGACGGCGTGGCGTGAGATCGAGTAGCCGTGTACGAGCTCGCGGTCGTAGGCCGGCAAGTGCTGGTCGAGCGCCGCGATGGTAGTGATCGTGCCGGCGTTGCCGATCGCGGCCCGGGGCGCGTGTAGGACGCCGGTGGGAATCCTGTCGAGTAGAAGCTCGCGCACGATCGTGGCGCAGTGCTCGAGCTCGGCCGGCGTGGGCGGGTCGCCGTGCAGGTAGCGCTCGGTTAGGCGCACGGCTCCGATATCGAGGCTGACGTGGAAGCTGGGGCCGTTCGCGTCGCCGACGATCAGCTCGGTCGAGCCGCCGCCGATGTCGACGACCAGCACCGGCTCAGTTAGCGTCCGCCCGATCGTCGCGCCGCGGAAGGCAAGCAGCGCCTCCTCGCTCCCCGAGAGCATCCGCACCCTGAAGCCGAATCGGCTCTCGACGTCTTTTAGGAAGTCGCCGCCGTTCGAGGCATCGCGAACGGCGCTGGTGGCGAGCGCGAGCGCGCGATCGGCGCCGAGCTCGTCGACGATCTCGCGGTAGCCGGCGAGCGTCTCGAAGACGCGCTCGATCCCGGCCTCGGAGAGGCTGCCGCTCTTGTCCACTCCCTCGCCCAGGCGCGTGATCGTCGTGCGGCGATCGAGCTCTTCGAGCGAGGAGCCCGAGACCTTGGCCACGATCAGCCGGGTCGTGTTGGTGCCGATGTCGATCGCTGCGACTGGCATCTCGAAAAGAGTTACTTGCTCGGAACGAAGGCCCGGGCGCGAGCCAGGACGGCCTCGGCCTCGGCGATCACGCCTTTGATCAGGCGCACGCGCGCGTAGGCGGTGCGAAACCGGACGAGACTCGTCTGCAGGCGCTCGAATGCCCGCGTCGCCGCCTCGAGCTCGCCAGTCGTGCGCTCGCCCGAGCGGGCGATCCGCTGCAGCTCGACGCCGAGCGCGCCCTTCAGCCTCTTCAGCGCCCGCCTCGTCTCGAGCGCCCGCACGATCACAAAGACGACGCCGGCGACAAAGGCGACGACGAGGACGGCGAGCGCGACCCAGAAGGCGATCACTCCGTCGATGCTAGCAATGAGCGGCGCGAGCGCCCTCCCCGGAGGCTCCGGGGAGGGTATTTCTGGCGCTATAATGAGCAACGCGACGCGGGGTGGAGCAGTCAGGTAGCTCGCCGGGCTCATAACCCGGAGGTCGCAGGTTCAAATCCTGCCCCCGCTACTGGAGAAGCCCNNGGTTCAAATCCTGCCCCCGCTATCTAGCTTCCTCGGCAGGGTCATCGCGTTGAACGCGATGACCCTGACGCCGCTGAGCGCACGATCCTCTACGGGCCCGTGTGCTAACACTGTGCCCTTCGGGCACGCACGCTCAGCGGTGCCCCGAGAAAGCGAGATGACAAGAGCGTTCTGCCGGCCCCTGCCGATCGCCGCCCTCCTCGGTGGCAAGCGCTGGTTGTGATCGATCAACTCTTTCAAGCAAAAAGGCCCCGGAGACGGGGCCTTTTTGCTTGGCTCTTCTCGATTGGCTAGTAGCCATATGGGCCGGGGCTGGTGCCGGTCGAAGTGGTCTGCGAGCTCGTGGCCTTGCCGGCGTGGACGACGTGCCAGGTGAAATTGTGGCCGCCGAACGCGTCATGGGCGCCGTCACCGCTGACCTGGCCCGACTTGTCCAGGGCGAAGGTGTAGAGCGGCTTGCCTCGATAGGTGACCTGCTTCAAGCTACCTCTCTTGACGAGCGCGAACTTGCCCGGGAGCGAACTGATCGTGGGAGCCTTGCTCGCCGTCAGCGGCTTCCAGAAGGATACGCAGGCGACGTTGCAGACCAACATGCCCTGCCGATCCTGGTTGTTCGTGTAGAGGGCGAGGCCCTTCGCGCTGACGAGGATCGAGCCCTTGCCGCTGATTTGCTTGACGGAGACGACCCCGCCCTTCGATGTGGCGCCCATGGCGTTGGACGCCCCCATCGCGACTGCGATGCCGGCGACCAGGGTAACGGCGCCGGCGATAGCGATGATGAGAAACCTTTTCACGACTAACCTCCGTATCTGTATGAGCTTGGCCTTCACTAACGTCCGACGCCGGCGAGGGCCGATTCCTTCCCGAAGCTGATGCGCGCTCCCCGCAGACTCGAGCCCGACCGCGTGGCGGAGCAGCTCCCGTCTCTCTATCGCGCCGCTCGGGCCTGGACCCGGTCTCGTGAGGAGGCGGAGGATCTGGTGCAGGAGACCTGCGCGCACGTGCTCGCTCGCCCCCGGTTGCTCACCGGAGAGGACGAGCTCGGTTACCTGCTGCGTGCGCTGCGGAACACTCTGATCAGCCAGCGCCGAAGCGAGCGGCGCCGCCCTGTGACGACCGAGCTGGACGAGGATCTCGCGGTCGGGACGCGCTCGAGCGACGACCCGGCCGAGGCGGCGGGGAATCGAGAGGTTTTCGCGGCGATCGCGGAGCTGCCCGAGGATTTTCGCGACGCCCTGGTAGCCGTGGACGTGGCCGGGCTCTCGTACGAGGAGGCGGCGCGCGCTCTCGGCGTTCGCGAAGGCACGCTGACGAGCCGGCTCTTCCGCGCCCGCGATCGGGTCGCGCGCCGGTTGGGCAAGGTTGGCTAGACCGACCAGCTCGCCAGATCGAGCAGCTCGGCGCCGGTGGCCTCGCCGAGCAGGATGCAGGTATGGCCGCCGCGTCGCCAGGTGACGGCGAGCTGGTCGTTCAAGCGCAGCGTCTGGTACTGGACGCCGCCCATCTCGTTTGTCTGGCCGCCGCTGGGGCGCGCAAGGCTGGAACCCGAGACGATCACGTAGGCGATCCGCCTTGCGCCCTTGCTGTAGAAGACCACCGTCGCCGCGCGGCCACCGACGTGACCGTGGCGCACACCGGTGGCACGCCAGCCGAAGGAGCTCGCCAGGTTCGGGAAAGAGACGCCCCCGACGCCGATGTCGCTGGGCCTCGGCGCGGGCGCGGTCGCCGGCTGGGTCGCGAGTTGCGCGGCCTGGGCGACCGTCGGGCCTGCGGGCCCGCCGCTCAGCACCACGACGGCTACGATGGCCAGCGCGACGCCAAATGCGGTTGCGAGACCCAATCTCGGCGCGAGCCGCCTGCGCCGTAGCGACCGGGAGCCGGTCGCGCGTCGCCGAGCCTCGACAGTCTCCCGCAACGAGTCCGGAACCGGTTCGCTCGCCAGCGCCCGGGTGGCGACCAGGCTGCGCCGTTGCCGCTCGAGCAGATCCTGTCGCTCGGGAGATGCGGCGACCCATGCCTCGACCTCTGCGCGCCGATGGGCGGGAAGCGTCCCGTCGGCCAGAGCACAGAGGTCGGCCATCTCTTTGTTGTTGAGTTTCGACGTCACATCACTCACTGCCTCGTATATAGCACCCCGAGCCTTTCTCACTACCAGCGGGCGACCGCCGTCTTCGTGACGAAGCGGGCGACGAGGAAGCTGCCCAGCAAGCCGATAGTTACCAGCTCCGAAACCTTCGCCGCCATGATCGCCGCCGGAAAGAAGCCGCCTTCCATGAATCCGAACAGCGGCGTGCGCTCGCTTATCAGTAAGAAAGCGTAGGTGGTGGCGGCCAGCCCGATCCCGCCGAGAACCAGTAGCGCGAGGATGCGGGAGCCCCAGCGGCCGAACAGTCGCTCGACCGGAGAGAGCAGTCCCAGCCCGATCATCGTCGCGCCGATGAAGTTCAGCACGAAGAGAGTCCCGATCGTCGGGACCGTGTAGTAGAGCTTAAAGTACTGCTGAAGGTGCACGGCGCCCACCGCCAGCAAGGAGAGCGCACCGGTAGCGCGTACGTCCAGCCAGAACCAGCGGCCTAGGCCTTTCTTCTCCTCGGCGCGTGGTATCAGTCGGAGCTCGGGAGGCGCCGGGGACCGCCGCTCCACGGGCTCGATTGAATCTGTTTGCTTCTCGAAGACATGCATCGCAAACCTCCTCGATCATGAACGTCCTATCGATCAAGGACGCCGAGGAGCGCCGAATCTTCCCGGGCTGCATATCTGAAGCCGCGCGGTACGCACTCTAGAAGCACGGCCAGCGTTAAAAAGCGTGCCCTACTTCTTCTTCGTCGCGGGCAACCGTGGCGTCAGGACAGGAGGTAGCTTGACGAACGGTGCAGCGTCCGGTCGTGCGACTCGCCTGGTTCCCGGCTCGTAGTACCTGATCGGAAACACATTGAAGAGCGGCCGGTTACCGATCGTGACGACGAAGCGCCGGTTGGGATCGAACGCGCGATGCGTCGGGATCTCGATCGCGCGCCCCGTGCTGTCGTAGAGGAGAACGTCGTGCAGGAGCCGACCGTCGCGCGAGTACGGGTAGATGTTCTCGACCCTTACGCCGTTGTAGAGCAGGCCCAAAGGAGGCAGCGGAAGCGGCGCGTTGGCGCGGGCGGCCAGGGAGTCGAGGCGACTGGTGTCCGTTACCTGAGCGACTATCGGGATCGCCGCAAATAGCAGCACGATGTTCACTACCGCGGCAAGCCGCGGGAAGGGCGACCCGTGCCGGCGCAACTCGAGACCCAGCCAGACAGAGACGACAACCGCGATCCCGATCGCCGCGAGACCGATTTC
>PMMN01000025.1:15209-31013 GCA_003162235.1 Actinomycetota bacterium
CCGGAGGCGCCGGCTCGTGCAGACCTGCGGCAGTACGGAGCTCGGCTGCGAACTGTTCGGGTGCGCCAAGCCGAGCGACGATCGGCCCCGCGCCTTCCTCCGTAGTCTCGAGAAGAGACGCTTCCAGATCGGCGAGCAGGTCGTCCCGCTCGGCGCTCGGCAGATCAGCAAGCGCTCGCCGCACGGCCGCTACGTACTCCTCGACTTCGCCTGGAATGGACGGCGTCGAACTCACAACTCCACCTCCACTTTGGTCTCCAACAGCGCTGTCATTGCACGCGAGAAGTCGGCCCAAGCGACCCGTGCCTCCGCGAGCTGCTCACGCCCAAGATCGGTGATGCCGTAGTAGCGACGATGTGGCCCCTCGTCCGAGGGCATCACGTACGAGGTCAATGCGCCCGACTTGTACAGCCGGCGGAGCGTTCCATAAACGGACGCGTCTCCGACGTCGCTGAGGCCCGCCGCGCGCAGCCGTCTGAGCACGTCATAGCCGTAGCCATCCTGCTCGGTTACGACGGCAAGAGTCGCCGCATCGAGGGTGCCGCGGAGGAGCTGACTACGATCCACGCGGACGATACTACTACGCTAAGCGGAATAGTCAAGTCGAAGGTTCGTCCTTGTGGACGGGCGCCGAGCTTCTGTGTACCGTCGCAGCGCGCGTATCGCGCTCGACCGTCCTTCCGGAAGCGGGGATCTCCTTGGCGCTTGGAACTGCTGACATTGCCCATGTGCTGATGGCGCTGGCGGCGCTCTTGCTTGCCGCGCACGGGGTTGGCTCGATCTTCGTTCGCCTCCGGCAGCCGCGGGCGATCGGCGAGGTGGTGGGCGGGCTCCTACTGGGGGCGACGCTGCTCGGGGCACTGGCGCCGGGGGTTCATTCGTGGCTCTTCCCCGAGAAGAGCGCGACGGCGACGGTGCTGGGAGCGGTTGGCGAGCTCGGACTGTTGCTGCTGATGTTCGTCATCGGCACCGAGATCAAGACGGTATTCGACCGCAAGGAGCGGCGAACGGTGACGTCCGCGTTCGTCACCGGGATGCTGATCCCGTTCGCGGCCGGGATCGCGCTCTTGCAGCTGATCGACCAGCGCTCTCATTGGGGGCCGAACGGCAACACGACCTCGTTTCTGCTCGTGTTTGCGATCGCGATGGCAATCACGAGCATCCCGGTGATCTCGCGGATCATGTACGACCTCGGCATCCTCGATACGGCCTTCGCCCGAATCGTGCTTGGGGTGGCGGTGCTCGAAGACCTGCTCCTGTACGTGGTGCTGGCGGTTGCGATCGGCTACGCGGGCACCAAGGGCGGGACGCTGTTCGGGCTACCCGGCTCGCTCGGCATCGACGCGGGCACGGGCGCCGACATGGTCTACCACGTACTCGCGACCGCCGGCTTCCTGGCCGTCTTCCTGCTTGCCGGCCCGGTCTGTTATCAATGGCTGCGCGGGTTGGAGATGAACCTAATCCAGCGCTCGAGCCCGATCGCGCACCAGTTCACCTTCATGATCCTGACCACGATCGCCGGGCTCGCTCTCGGCGTGGAGGCGTTCTTCGGCGCCTTTGTGGCCGGGATCGTCGTCGGGGCGACCAAGTCGGAGCCCTCCGAGGCGACGCTTGCGATCAAGAGCTTCTCGCTCGCCTTCTTCATCCCCGTCTACTTCGCCATGATCGGGCTCGAGCTCGACCTGCTACACGGCTTCAGTCTGGGCTTCTTCGCCTTCTTCCTGCTAGCAGCTTGCGTGACCAAGGCGCTCAGCGTCTACCTCGGAGCGCGCGTCGCGGGTGAGAGCAACCGCTTGTCCTGGAACCTGGCCGTTGCCATGAACGCGCGCGGTGGCCCGGGCATCATCGTCGCCTCGACGGCCTTCGCGGCCGGGATCATCGACCGGCCCTTCTACGCCGTGCTGATCCTGCTGGCCGTGGTCAGCTCGCTCGTGGCCGGCTCCTGGCTGGAGCGCGTCCCCAGGGAGCACCTGCTCGTTCGTTCGGAGAGCGTGGCGGAAGCGGAACCGGCGCCCGTTCCGAGTGCGAGTTAGCGAGGCGGCTTTCGTTTCGCGGCGTTACCGCTCCGGGTCTTCGCCGGCGCGCTCTCGAGCTGGTATTCGCGCAGCGCCTGCCTGCGCCAGAGCTCGATCCCGATGGCGGTCAGGGCGGCGAGGATCGTCAGCCCGAATAACCTCTGGGTCCCCGTCGTCGGGCCCCAGGCGAGGATGGCGAGGAAGAGAAAGAGGACGGCGGTGTGGAAGACCGCGCGGCTCTGGCGGAAGACCGGTACGAGCATTCGCCTGATCGCCCGCGCCAGGCGGCTCGGTCCGCCCAGGAAGCCGGCGACTATCACCGCGGCCCCGTAGGCGATCAGGGCGATTGCGATGTTCGCGAGCAGGCGCGTCTCGATCAGCCACGCGCTGCGAATTGCCGGGCGGTACGACTCTGTCGAGACATAGGTGTTGACGACCGCGTCGCCGACCATGCGCCGCACGATCAGGAGCACGAAGCCGACCAGGATGACGCTCACACCCGAGGCCTCGAGCACGCCGCGTCGTCGCCCGCGGGCCAGAAAAATCGCAAGCGCGAAGAGTGCGAGCGCAAGCAGTGTGAGCCAGACGCTGAGGATACGAATCGCTCGCACAGCGTGTTGGGCGTTCGCCAGCTCGTTCGAGCGAACGAGAAGGATCTTGCCGTTCACGGGGTTCGTCCTCAGGCGGCCGGCCACCCCGAGCTGCTTGGCGACACTGGCCACGAGCGGCCCCAGGTCGAGCACCACGCCCCCTTTGGAGGTCTCGAGCGGGCCGGTGCTCTTTCCTTCGAGAACCGTGACGAGCGCGCTGTGGGCGCTGCGGTTGGTCTGTCTCCAAAGAGCCTGCGCCTGAGCGGTGGCGAGGAAGCTGTTGACGGTGCGGACGCTGGCGCTCTCGAGCGCGACGGCGGCGATCGGTGAGATTCCCTTGGCCCGCGAGGGTAGGGCGCGGTTCAGCTGCTTCCGCAGATCGGCCCTCTGGTTGATCAAATCGACGATCTTCTGCGAGACGACGTCGCGAACGTTGCGATCGGCCAGGAGCTGAGAGGACGACTTCGTCCACTCGTTAGTGTCGAGCAGCTGGCGCTTCGTCCAGATCGTCAGCGAGGCGGCGAGCGTCGTCAGCGTTGCCAGGGCGACGAGCGTCCAGACCGCGAGTGCTCGCTTTGTGTTTGGAACTCGTTTCAAATGAAGCACTCCACCGCCTGGCCGCGCTCGGCGGCGCGACGCGTTGTCCTCGGTCGCGTCCGTAGCTTCCGGCTACGAACGCGACACTGCGTCCTAGCCTCGCATCCACCGATCACACCCATTCGGCGGGTCGTCAATTGAAACGAGCTCTTAGAGATTCGGCGTTCAAGGCAGGAGAAAGCGTACGCTTCCCCGGCGGCCGGAGTTGTGGGCTCGCGTGTTCGGCGGTATGCGCGGGCAGCGGTTACGCGAAGATTCCGGTCGCTTGCACAACCCGAGGGGAGAGCATGGAGATCGACGAAGAAACGCCGGCTTTCACGAAGCTCGTTCCGCTCCCGGCGAGCGGGCGCACCTTCACGGCCCGCCGCCGCGTACGTCTCTCCGACGCTGACGCCCGCGGACGTCTGCGCCTGGACGCGGTCGCCCGCTACCTCCAGGACGTTGCCGCCGACGACGTGCTCGAGACCGGCTGGGGCGGTTCGCAGGAGCACTTCTGGCTGGTGCGCCGGACGCTGATCCAGGTGCTGCGGCCGATCTCGTTCGAGGAGATGGTCGAGCTGGTCACGTGGTCGAGCGGCACCGGTTCCTCGTCGGCCTCGCGGCGGACGACCCTCAGCGGCGATCGCGGCGGCTTGATCGAGGCCGAGAGCGTCTGGGTCCATCTCACTCGCGAGCTGCGTCCCGAGCGTTTTGGCGGGGATTTCTTCGAGGTCTACGGACCCTCCACGAACGGTCGCAGAATCACGCCGCGGCTCGAGCTTCCCGATCCGCCCGAGAGAGCGGTGCGCACCCTTTGGCCGCTCAGGCTCTGCGACCTCGACGTGCTCGGGCACCTGAACAACGCGGCCTACTGGGAGGCGGTCGAGGAAGTGGCGGCCAGCAACGGAGCGAGCCTGGCCCGCCCGCTCGAGGCCGTGCTCGAGTTCCGCCGGCCGATAGACCTCGAGGACGAAATCGAGCTTCTCTACTCGCCGGAAGAGAACGGTTTCGGGCTGGCTCTAGCGGCTGCGGGTGCGATCCAGGCCGTGGCCGCGCTTCGGATCGCCTGAGCCGACGCCGCTGGTTGCGTCACCACCTGAGCGCGGCGAATTTCTAAGTCGGGCAGGGCTTGGTGCTGATCTACGGGAAAACAGCCGTTGAGAGGCAGCGCCCGATCCGCCTATTCCTCCGACTCCTTCGCGGAATGGAGCACCGACGGCACCTCCTCGTCGGCCGGGTTCCTATTCCGCAAGATCACGTCGAAGAGGGTCGCCAGCACGACGGCGATCGGGATCGCGAGAAGGACGTAGAACGCGCCGAGGAGGAGGCCAATCGCGGTCACCGAGACGAAAACGACCATGGGCGAGAGGCCGACGGCGCTGCCGAGAACGTGCGGTGCGATGTAGTAGTCCTCGAGCTGGCGCAACGCGAGCACGGCGATGGCGGCGCCGAGGGCCACCTGCCAGCTCACGGTCAGGCCGACGCCGACCGCCACCACTCCCGCGGCGAGCGGTCCGACCACGGGGACGAGCTCGACCACCCCCGCGAAACCTCCGAGCAGCAGCCAGTAGGGCATCCCGTCGAGCCAAAACGCGAACGAGAGCACGATTCCGACGAACACGATCAGCAGGAGCTCGCCGCGCACGAAGGCACCGAGCTTCATGTCGATCAGCCACCAGGTGTCGCGCACGACCTTCCGCCGCGGGCGCGGCAGGACTGATGTGAAGAGATCGACAGCGCGGTCGCGCTCGAAGATCCAGTAGGCGGCGACGGCGAACGCGAAGAAAATGCCGATCAAGACCTCGAACGCCTTCTTGGTCACGTTGATAGCGGGATGGACCAGGCTGCGCGCCGACGGCAGGCGCTTGAGGTACTTCTCGGTCGAGGAGAGGATCTCGTGCTTGATCCCGGTCGCGCTTGGGGCCGTGCGGATCGCGGTCTCGGCCTGCCTGACCGCGTCCGGGACGACAAGTGCGAGAAAGAGGGCGATCAGCCCGAACAATGTGAGGTAGTGAAGGAGTACGCCAAGGCCGCGTGGCACGTGGTGGCGGCCCAACCAGTCCACACCGGGGCGCATCGCAGCCGCGATCACGAATCCGAGGAAGAGCAGGCCGATGACGACCTTGATCTTCCAGAGCGCGAGCGCGGCGACCACGATCGCGACGGCGACGAGCGTCGAAATCGCTGCTTTTCTGGCGGTATTTTCCACTATCGGCGCTTCCTTGTCACTCGCTGAAGGATACAAACCGCACGCCGAGGGCGCAGTGGCGGAAACCGGGAATACGCCGCCGCATCCATCTCCGGTTCTCGAAACAGCCGCAATCGCCTACCACGTCTCAGGGGGCGGCCCGGGCGGCTCGGGCGGCAAGGGCGCCGGTTGCGTCCGCCCGCGTCCCGGGCGCAGATCCTCGAGCCGGTCGATACGAGCGAGCGCGGGGAAGAGGCGCGGCCAGACCGCCGCCAGCAGGATCGTCAGCACGCCTCCGGCGACGACCGCGGGCGCCGCTCCGAGCAGGGCCGCCGCCGATCCCGACTCGAAGGCGCCGAGCTGGTTGGAGGCGCTGATGAAGACCATCTCGACGGCGTTCACGCGCCCGCGCAACTTGTTCGGCGTCGCCAGCGCGGCCGTCGTGGAGCGGATGTTCATGCTGATCATGTCGACGAAGCCGCTGACCGCCAGCGCCGCAAGCGAAAGCGGGAAGGAGTGCGAGAGGCCGAAGACGATCATGCTCACGCCGAAGGCGGCGACGACCAGGAAGAGCTTTCGCCCGGCACGGCGCATCGACGGCCGGCGCGCCAGTATCACTCCCGCCACGATCGCCCCTAGGGCGGGCGCCGCCCGGAGCAGGCCCAGGCCCCCTGTTCCTACGTGCAGGATCGAGCGGGCGAAGAGGGGCGCGAGCGCGATAGCGCCGCCGAAGAGAACGGCGAAGAGGTCGAGCGTGATCGCACCGAGCAGGACCGGCGTGTGGCGGACGAAGCCGACGCCGGCGAGCAGGCTCTTCCAGTCCGGCGATCCGCCGCTCTCGGCCCGGGTGCGAGCGGAGTCCGAACGCAACCCGAGCACGCAGACGAAAGCGAGCACCATCAGTCCGCCGGCAACGGCGTAGGGGAGCTCGGGCCGGACGTAGAAGATGAACCCGCCCAAAGCCGGGCCGGCGACGGTTGCGATCTGCATCGCCATCGATCGCATTGCCATGGCGCCCGGGAGTAGCTCGGCCGGAACCAGCGTAGGCGGCAGCGCGCGAGCGGCCGGGCTTCCGATGGCGCTGGCGACTCCGGTCGCCGCGGCGAGTGCGAAGAAAGGCCAAAGCCTCGTGGCGCCCGCCAGGGTCACCGCCACCAGCACTCCCATCACAACCATGTTGAGCAGGAGCGCGCCCGCGATTACGAACCGGCGCGGGAAGCGATCCGCGAGATGCCCGGCCGGAAGCGCGAGCAGCGGCAGCGGTACGAACTCCGCCAGCCCGATCAGGCCGAGATCAAACGCGCTCCTGTGGATGTCGTACACCTGCCAGCCGACGATCACGGCGGCCATTTGGCTGCCGAGGCCCATCGCTAGTGACGTAACCCAGAGCAGGGCGAAATCCCTGTGCCTCAGGGCGGGGGGAAGGTGGCGCCTTTTTCCTGACTCGGTGGTCATAACGAATGCGGAGCGGGTCGCGATCCCCGATTCTTCCTAAGAGCCTATTCCACTAGGCCTGCACGTCCGCCGCGACCGATCCGCGGCGCCAGCGACCGCAGGGCTGCTCTCCGCACTACCGGTGCGCCTTCACAGCCCTCCGGCCACCGGCATCCACGGCTTGACCGCCTCGGCCGCGCATTCCTACCGAAATCGGCTCTAAAGCCGGAAGACCGCGGAACGGTTGTCGTACGCAACCGAGGCGATGGAGATCGAGGTCCCGCTCTTCGACGGGGTGATCGCTCTCGACGCGGTCGGGCCCCCCGACGTCTCGAGGCGCCCTTCGACACCGGCGCGCCGCGCAAGGCTCCGCCCGAACTGGTGGCTCTGGTACACGCAGGAGGCGAGCGGAAGGGCCCGAGCCCGAGCCGGGCGACGGTGATTTAGCAACCGATCGCCGCGTAGGCGCTTGCATTTACCTCGCGCGTGCGAGAAAGTCACCCTTCACTGTCTAAGGAGGAAGGACGCATGCCCGCTTCGCTCTCGCCGCGCACTCTCGTGGCACTCACTGCGGCATTCATCGCCGCCGTCTTCATCTTCGCCGGCGTCTACACGGCGACCCAGCACAAACCAACGCCGAGCCATGTGCGCGTGGGCGTGGTCGGACACGAAACGCTCTTGAAGCTGCAAATCGCACTCAGTCTCCCTCCGCTCAAGTCCAGCTACTTCGAGATGACCGAGTACAAGAGCCCCGCCGATCTCAAGACGGCGATCAAGGATCGCAAGATCTACGCGGGTTTCTACAACCAGGGTAACGGGGCTGTGTTGATCGTTGCGCGCGCGTCCGGGAAGTTGCTGGCCGACAACCTAGTAACGACCGCGAGCGACCTCCTTGCCAAATTGAAGATACCGCTCACGGTGAAGGATCTCGTGCCTCTGGGCAAGAACGACACGTCGGGGCTCTCCAGCTACACCTATCAGTACGGTCTGCTCGTTCCGGCGTTCGTCTTCGGCGTTCTCATCTTCATGTTCGCCTCCGGTCTTTCGCTACCCTGGCGGTTGGGATTGATCGGCGGCTATTCGATCGGGTCAGGGATCGTGGGGGCGTTGACGGTCGGCCAGTTGATCGGTGCGCTGCCCGGTCACTTCCTCGCTATTGCCGGTCTTGGGGCTCTCTATTCGGCGATGGCGGCGTTGGTGACCTTCGGTCTAGCCGCGCTGATGGGCTACGCCGGCCTCGCGCTCGCGGGCCTGGCCTTGATCCTGGTCGGTAACAGCACCGGCGGAGGCTCGGTCAACCAGGAGTTCCTACCGGACTCGTTCCGCTGGCTTGGTCAGGCGCTTCCGAACGGCGCCTTCATCCGCACCGTTCGCGACACCGTCTACTTCCACGGTCACAACACCACCCAGTCGCTGATCGTGGTCTCGGTCTGGGCGCTTGGCGGGCTCGCGCTGATTCTGGTCGCCAACCCCGTCCGCGGACTGTTGGCGCGGGCGATGCCGGCGAAGAAGGCCGAGGTCAAGCCGGCTAAATAGCTCTCCGAATCGTCGAGGAGCGCCGCGTTGCCAGGGACGACGCGGCGCTCCTCGCGTAGCACACGAGTTTCCTTCCTCCCGGTCGGCCTCGCTCGCCGCGTTGTCTCGGGGCTTGCGCCGGCGCCCGCAACAGGTAAAGATCTCGCAACCCTAGAGGAGAGAAAATGCCCGAGCGAGTCCCGTTCCGAGCGCTGATCCGTCTTACTGTCCCCTTAGTCGCCGTCAGCTTCGTGTTCGTGGCGATCTATGCCTTCACCCAGCACGCTCCCAAGGCGCACGGGCTGCGAATCGCCTTCGTCGGCTCGCCGCTGGCGCGGATTCACTCCCAGATCGGCATGGACGGCGTTTCTCCGGGCGCGTTCGAGTTGCGCGCGTACCCGACCGCCGCGAGCGCACGCAAGGCGGTGCTCGAGCGCAAGGTCTACGGCGCCTACGTGCAGGGGAACGGTTCGTCGAGCCGGCTCCTGACCGCTAGCGCGGCCGGCACGAGCGTGCAGCAGGCGATAGAGCACGCCTTCACGGAGATGGTCGCGCACGCACCCGTGGGGATGGGCCGGGTGAAGCTAGTGAGCGAGGACCTGAAGCCGCTGCCCGCCAACGACTCGCGCGGACTCTCGAGCTCGGCGCTGCAGTTCGGACTGCTCTTGCCCAGCTTCGTCTTCGGAATTCTCCTGTTCGTCTTCGGGCACGGGGCGGCGCTCGTGCATCGCCTGCTCGCCATCGGGCTGTTCGTCCTCGCCACTGCGCTCGTTGCCGCCCTCACGGTGGGCCCGCTGATCGGAGCGCTCTCGGGCCACTTCCTGGCGATCTTCGCCATCGGCGCACTCTTCGCCGGCGCCGCGGCGCTGACCACCTATGGTCTCGAGGCCGTCCTCGGCTTCGCCGGCACCGGGCTGGCGGCGTTCACGCTGGTGTTGATCGGGAACGCAACCGCCGGCGGGGGCTCGAACCAGGAGTTCCTGCCGAACGTCTTTCGCCAGGTCGGGCAGGCGCTCCCGAACGGTGCGACCGTCCGCTTCATCCGTAACACCGTCTACTTCAACGGCAACCACACGCACATTGCGCTGCTGGTGGTCGCGCTCTGGGCACTCGGCGGACTGGCGCTCGTGCTGGTCGCAGAGCCGCTGAAGCGACTACGAAAGGCTGCGAAGCCGGCTCTTTAGATCGAATTCTGATAGGTGCGCACCGTCCGCATCGCGAAGAGCATGCAGACGACGAGTAGACCGGCCAGCAGTCCCAGATGCTCGCCCACCGAGCTCCAGTTCGTACCCGGGTTGATCGCTGCCCTCGAAGCCTCCACTGCCCAGTTGAGCGGGTTGTAACGGGAGGCGACCCGCATCCAGTGCGGGATCAGGGTCTGCTTCATGAAGGCGGAGGAGAGGAAGGTGAGCGGCAGCATGAAGACGTTGAGGGTGGCGATCAGAGTCTCCTCGCGGCGGAAGATCAGCGCCAGGCCGTTCGAGACGGCGTTGAGCGATCCCCCGAGCAGTATGGCCGCCGTGAACATGACGAGCAGGCCGAGGGCGCCGTTGGCGAAGTGGGCGCCGAGGGCGTAGGCCATCACGACGATGATCGCGGCCTGGATGATGATCGTGACCGCCGTCAGCGCAACGTGACCGATGAAGAAGGACGAGCGTCGCATCGGCGAGACGAGCAGGCGGTCGACGACGCCGCGGTTGAGGTCGTCGATCGTCGCCATCCCGTTCCAGCCGCCCGAGAAGAAGGCCGTCATGATCACGACGCCGGGCGCCAGGAACTGGATGTAGGAGTGGTAGCCGAAGCCCGGGATCTTGGTGACGCTCTTGAAGAGGGGACCGAAGAGCAGCAGCCAGATAACCGGCTGGATCAGCGTCACGACGATCCACCAGGGCTGGCGGAGAAGCCTGCGCAGGTCGCGGTCGGTCATCGTCAGGCTGTGACTGAGTAGCTCGCTCATCTGCTCTCTTCTCCCGAAGGCTTCTGCCTGCGGCCGCCTTCCTCGTCGGCGCGCGCGAACTCGCGTCCCGTGTAGCGCATGTAGACGTCGTCGAGCGAGGGGCGCGAGACCGTTACCGAGTTGACCGTCAGCCCCTTCGCCTCCAGCGCCTGCAGCACGAGCGGAACCGCGGTGGCGCCGTGCTCGACGCGGGCGCGCAAGCATTTGACGTCGTGATCGAGGTGGCGGATTCCCTTGACGTTCGCGAGCGCGGCGTTGATGGCGCCGTCCCCGGCGTCCTCGCGCAGCTCGACATGGATCGTGTCGCCTTCGAGCTCCTCTTTCAGCTCCTCGGGCGAACCGGTCGCCACGACCTTGCCTCGATCGAGAATCGCCAGGCTGGCGGCGAGCTGGTCGGCCTCCTCGAGGTAGTGCGTGGTGAGCAGGATGGTCAGGCCTTCCTCGTGCGTAAGGCGCTCGATCTCCTGCCACATCTCGGTTCTGACTTCGGGGTCGAGACCGGTCGTGGGCTCGTCGAGGAAGAGCACCTGCGGACGGTGCACGAGCGCGGTGGCGATGTCGAGGCGGCGCTGCATTCCGCCCGAGTAGTCGCGGGCGACGCGTTTGGCGGACTCGCGCAACCCGAACTGGTCGAGCAGCTCGTCTACCCGGTGTTTGAGCTCGCGGCCGTGGATCGAGCGGATCAGTCCCTGCAGGCGCAGGTTCTCGCGCCCGCTCAGGTTGACGTCGACACCCGAGGTCTGCCCGACAACGCCGATCGCCTCGCGCACCTGCTTCGCCTGCGTGACGACATCGAGACCGGCGACGCGCACGGTCCCAGAGGTCGGGAAGGAAAGGGTGGTCGCGATCTTGACGGCGGTCGTCTTGCCGGCGCCGTTTGGCCCCAGCAACCCGAAGACCGAACCGGCCGGAATCGAGAGATCGATGCCGTCCAGGGCGCGGATCCCACCCTTGTAGATCTTGACCAGGTTCTCGGTCTCGATCGCGTAGCCGTTCTGTCGCTCGTTGTGGTTCATGAGCCGGAGCCGAACAATCTATCGGCTCGCTTTCTTTCCCGAAAGGGTGGAATCAACCGGAGGTGTCTCGCAACCGAGCTAATCTGAAACCAGACTCGATCGCGGGAGGGCAAGAGCAGATGCAAACGCGCACCTTAGGCAGAACGGGATTGGAGATCAGCGTCGTCGGCTTTGGCGCCTGGGCGCTCGGAGGTGGCGGCTGGGAGTGGGGCTGGGGCCCGCAGGACGACGCCGACTCGATCGCCGCCATCCAGAGGGCACTCGAGCTGGGAGTCAACTGGATCGACACCGCCCCGATCTACGGCTTCGGCCGCTCCGAAGAGGTGGTCGGACGCGCGCTTGCGCAGATGTCCGAAAAGCCCTATGTCTTCACCAAGTGCGGCCTCGAGGGCAAGGACGGCACCGGTGTCAGGGAGCTCAAGGCGGCCACGATCGAGCGCCAGTGCGAGGACTCCTTGCGCCGGCTCGGAGTCGAGGCGATTGACCTCTATCAGATCCACTGGCCCGATCCTGAAGAGGACATCGAGGAGGGCTGGGCGGCCTGCGTGGCGCTTCTAAGCGCGGGCAGCGTTAGGCACATCGGCGTCTCCAACTTCAGCGTCTCGCAGCTGGAGAGGATCGGGGTCTTGGCACCGGTGGAGTCTTTGCAGCCGCCCTACTCGCTGATCAACCGAGGCATCGAGGAAGAGATCCTGCCCTACTGCGCTCGCGAGGAGGTCGGTGTGATTGCCTACTCGCCGATGGCCTCCGGCCTACTCACCGGCAAGTTCAGTGTCGAGCGGGCGGCCGCGCTGCCCGCGGACGACTTCCGCTCGCACGTTCCGCACTTCCAGGAACCCGAGCTGTTAGGCAACCTCGCCGCCGCCGAGCGCTTGCGTGAGGTGGGTGAGCGCCACAACGCCTCCGCGGGGGCGGTCGCCGTGGCCTGGGCGCTGCGCGACCCGGTCGTGACCGGCGCCATCGTCGGCTTCCGCCACGCCGACCAGGTAGACGGGATCCTGCCGGCCGCGGGTGAGCTCGTGCTCGGCGCCGAGGAGATCGCCTTCGTCGAGGGCTGAGAGCGGAAGGTTCCCGACACCGGTGTACGGCCGTGCGCTCGATCTTGGCTGCGGCCCGGAAATTAAGCCAGGTGCTTGACGAAGAGGAGGCGGTTCTCCCCGGGACCGGCGTAGTCGTCGAGTACCCGTTCCAACTCGAAGCCGAGCGCCTCGTGGAAGGTGACAGAGCCCGTGTTGAAGGGTGCAGTGACGAAATGGACGAACGAGCGTCCGTGTTCTCGCGCCGTCTCGAAGAAGGCCTCGTACAGCTTCCGTCCGATTCCTTGGCGGCGCAGTTCGGGCGCGACTCCGATCATGTGCACGTAAGCCTCGGCGGGATCGGTCTGGGAGAGGAAGCCGCAGAGAAAACCGGCCAGGGTGCAATCGCTCGTCTCGGCGATGAAGCTCGAGCCCTCGAAGTGCACGAAGAAGACGCCGGCCAGGTGCTGGGTCATCTCGCGCCCGCCCCACCACTCGTTCACGAGCGGGTAGATGCGCCCGTAGTCGGAGGGGCGAGCGTGGCGGATCTCGATCTCCATCTTTGAGAGCGTAACGGCTACGAGGTGGTCTCCGCCGTGAATGCGCTCGGCTCGGCTGGCTGATACTTCGCGTGAGACTGGCACAGAGATGACACTATCCGTGCGCATTTTCTAGCTACCGTTTCACGACCCCGCGGGTGGGTGGATCTAGGCGGGGGGCTGCGGAACCTGATGCCCGCGGCCCCTACGATGCAGCCTGCGATCACTAACATCGGCACCGTGCGCGTGATCGAGATGGAAGCCCGCTCGGCTCTCGTCCAGTCCGGGCTCGGCGGCGTCGACTACGTCGTCAACCCCTACACCGGTTGCCGTTTCGGCTGCTCCTACTGCTACGCGACCTTCATGAGCCGCTATGTCTCGGAGCCGATCTCTGCCTGGGGCGAGTACGTCTACGTGAAGCGGAACCTGGTCGAGCTGTTCGAGCGGGAGCTTGCGCGGATGAAGCCCGAACGCCGCATGCGCTCGATCTTCATGAGCTCGGTGACCGATCCCTACCAGGGCGCCGAGGCCAAGTACCGGCTCACGCGCGGCGTCATGACAGCTCTCGCTCGCGAGCGCTACCCCGGCTCGGTCGCCGTACTGACCAAGTCGCCGATGCTGTTGCGAGACATCGATCTCTTCCGCGAGCTGCCCGACTTCGAGGCCGGGCTGACCGTCACCAGCGGCGAGGACGAGATCTCGCGCTGGCTCGAGGTGCACGCGCCGCCGCCTCGCAAGCGGCTGGAGGCGCTACGCGCTCTGAACGAGGCGGGGATCCGTACTTACGCCTTCGTCGGTCCGCTCGTGCCGCACTTCGTCGAGCGCCCCGAGCTGCTCGAGGATTTGTTCGCGCGTCTCGCCGATGCCGGCGTTCGCCGCGTCTATGTCGAGCACCTGAATGCCAAGGGCTACATCCGCAAGCGCCTAGACGAGGTGGTTGGGCGCCAGTCGGAGCTGGTGCGCGGCGCTTACGCCGAGGCGCGCACGCGTGAGCACCGCACTCGCCTGGAGGAGATCGTCTCGGAGCTGATCGAGCGCCACGGGATGGAGCTGCGCCTGGGCGCCGTGATCGACCACCCCGAGAACGAGACCAGGTCGCGACCGTGATCGGCTAGCTCGGCAGCCAGCCCTCGCGATACTCGACATCCGCGTTGGGCCGGAAGCGTGCGTAAGCCTCGTTCGGATCCGCGGTCTCGACATCGACTCCCGCGCCGTGGCGCTGTGCCGGATCGCTTGCGGGATATATGACGTCTCCTCCCGTACGACTACCGACGGCCAGGATCGCGCAGGGGCCCGAGCCGGCACCGACGAAGACGTGCTCCGTCCAGGCNNGGGCAGTGGACGAAGTCCCAGGCTTTCAAGGAACGTTCTTCGCCCTCGATCAAAAGCAGACACTCGCCCGAGAGGACGAGGAAGTCTTCCTGCTCGTTCTCGCCGTGGTACATACAGGCGGGCTGGCCGGGCTCGAGCACTCCGATGTTGATACCGAGCTGCGGAAAGCGCACGGCCCCTTCGAAGGCCGTGAACGCGCCAAAGTCGCCCTCTTGCCAGCGCGCGTCGCGGGCGTTGACGATGAACCAGCCATCACCGTCAGGAGAGAGCCCGGCACCAGCGGGCGTGAGGGGTGCTTCGGGAATCAAGGCGCGATTGTTACACGATCGGGATTTGATCGCCGGTATCGCCGAGCGCCGCATAGCGCCCAGGAAATGAAGGCACCTCTTTCGATCGTTGCGGCTCTGGCCGCGGCCGTGCTCTTTTCGGGTTGCGGCTCGCAGGCGCAGCCGGCGACGCCCCATCTGAAGGTGCTCAGCCCATCAGCAATAGAGCGCGGATGGCTGAAGGGATTGAATCTCACCGTCTCTTCGCCTGCGGCGTTCACACCCACCGCGGCAAGGAGAGCGGGAGCGATTCAGGGGTTGGCTCGCGTGCCTGGAGTCGAGACTATGCGCCCGAGGGTCTACGCGGCGCCGGCCCTTACAACGTCGCTGGTGCTTACGGTCTCGCGGCCGGACTACTTCCTCCGCCATCAGCTCAAACCGATCCTTCCTCAGCTGACCGCGAACGGGCACGCCACCGCGTACTACCTGCGCATAGTGGACGGCCGCGGGAAAACCGTCCTGGAGTGGTCTGGGCGCCCGGTGCGAAGCTCGAGTGGGAAGGTGTTCTTCCGCGGGACGCTGCACGTGAGGCCCGACCTCGAGGGCTGCAGCCCGATTGTCGCAGTGGGCTTCTCCATTATTCCGCCCTGTCGAATCAAGTAGCGGCGTGGGCTGATCGCCTTTTCGTTCGGAGCACGGCGAAAAGGGCACCCTGGCGGGGAACCCCAGCATGAACGTTAGCGAGGAATCAGCGACCTGTCTGTGCCGACTTAGCGACTTCTCTCGCTCGTCTCGCCCCTGACTAGAACGGCCAAGTCCAACCGCTCACGTCCGGATTGTCCTCGCCGTATTCACGCGTCCAGGCTCGGGCGCGGATGCGCATGTCCACCATCTGCTGGCGCAGGTGGGCGGCCCTGCTCGAGAGGCCCGGGACGCGGTCGATAACGTCCATCACCAGGTGGAAGCGGTCGAGGTCGTTGAGCATGACCATGTCGAACGGCGTCGTGGTGGTGCCCTCCTCCTTGTAGCCGCGCACGTGCAGATTGTCGTGGCCGTTCCTGCGGTAGGTGAGGCGGTGGATCAGCCAGGGATAGCCGTGGTAGGCGAAGACGACCGGCCTGTCGGCGGTGAAGAGCGAGTCGTAGACCTTGTCGGTCAGTCCGTGCGGATGCTCGCTCGCCGGTTGCAGGCGCATCAGGTCGACGACGTTGACGACTCGCACCTTCAGCTCGGGCAGGTGCTCGCGCAGGATCGCGGCCGCAGCCAGCGTCTCCAGGGTCGGGATGTCCCCGGCACAACCGAGCACGACGTCCGGCTCGACACCCTGGTCGTTCGAAGCCCACTCCCAGATGCCGATGCC
>PMMN01000068.1 GCA_003162235.1 Actinomycetota bacterium
AGGATCCACTGCGTGCCGGCGACATAGGTCCAGGCGGCAGCGCCGGTGAGCCAGGCGTTCCTTCCCAGCCCGAACTGTGGGTGCGCCGGGCCGCAGATGTTCTGGCAGTAGACGTATGGCTCGACCATGAAGCGGTCGGCATCCTCGCGCTTGAGCGGCAAGATCTGGGAGTAGTACTGGAAGGCGCGATCGCCCTGGCCGAGCATCGCGGCGGCGATGATCGCCCAGGGGTTGGAATGGCAGAAGATGCCGCCGTTCTCCTTGGCGCCGGGTTGGAAGGTGCTGGTACCGCGCATGCGATCGGTGCCCTGAAGGTAGGGCGGCCAGATCAGCGCGATCCCGAACTCGGTGTTCAGCTTCTCGTGCACCGACTCGAGCGCCTTTTCGGCCCGCTCGACCGGAGCAACCTCGCCGATCACGCTCCAGCTCTGCGGGTTCAGGCTGATCTTCTGGACCTCCTCGCTGGAGATGCCGATCGGCTTGCCCTCGTCGTCGAAGGAGCGCGCGTACCAGTCGCCGTCCCAGGCGCAGCCGTTGACCGCCTCGGCCATCTCGGCGTGGAGCGCGTGGAAGCGCTCGGCTTCGGGGCGGCCGAGGTGGTCGCAGAGCTCGGCCATGTCTAGCATCGTGCGGCAGAACTGCATCGCCACGAAGACGCTCTCGGCCTTGCCCGAGCCGTGATCGATGTTGTGGGTGTCGTCCCAGTCGGAGAAGCCGATTCGCGGCAACCCGTGCGGGCCACGATGCTCGAGCGTGAACTCGATCCCCCTCATCATGTGGCCCCAGACAGTGTCGTCGCCGCCCTCGGCGTAGGGGACACGCTGCTCGAGGTAGGCGAAGTCGCCGGTCTCGCGCAAGTAGGCGCAGACCGAGATCACGAGCCAGAGATGGTCGTCGGAGAACCACTGTGGCCGCTCGGGGAACTCACCCGCGAGACCGGGTCCGCCCTCGCCGGTGAGCGGGAAGAACTGGTGCCAGGTGTGCCCGTCTTCGAACTGCATCTCCCAGATCTTTGTGAGCATCCGGCGCGCGCGGTCGGGGACGGTGTGCATCGTCCCCAGCGTGTCCTGGCCGGAGTCGCGCGTGCCCATACCGCGACCCATGCCGGTCTCGTAGGCCGAGACGAAGCGCGACCAGTAGAGGGTCGTGCGGCACTGGACCTGGTTCCAGAAGTTGAGCATCGCGTTGGTCTCGGNNGAGGGCGGCGAACGAACTCTTCACCTGCTCGGGATCGCGGTAGGTCGCCAGTACGCGCTCGATCTCCTCGGGATGGTCGGTGATCCCGAGCGCAAAGACGATCTCGCGCTCCTCGCCCGGTTCGAGCACCAGCTCGTGGCAGAGTGAGCCGATGCTGTTGCCGCGCGGCGAGTTCTGGTTCGACGGCTCGCCCTGCTCGACGACGATCGGATCGCTCAGATCGTGGCACCTGCCGACGAAGACCTCGCGGTCGCAGTCGAAGCCGTAAGGCTCGACGCTAGAGGAGAAGAAGGTAGTTCTCGGGCTAAAGACCGTCTTGGCCTTGATCGTTCCGTCCGCGCAGTTGCTTGCGACGATGTGCTGCGACCAGTCGAGGTTGTTGAGGTCGTTGACGGCGTCGGGGAAGCTGAGCTCGATGTAGCTGAAGCTACGCAGGTGCCGCCGCCGCTCGCCGCTGTTGCGTACGCGCAGGACCCAGAGCTCGCAGGGGCAGTTGTCGGTCTCCGCTGTCGGCGGAACGAAGTAGAGAATCTCGCTCTCGATGCCGCCGAGCGCGCTCGAGATCTTCGTGTAGGCGGTGCCGTGCCGGCACTCGTAGGCGTCGAGGTCGCGACGGGCCGGTTGCCAGGTCGGGCTCCAGAAATCGCCCGTCTCTTGATCGCGCAAGTAGAGGTAGCGGCCGGGCTGGTCGGCGGGAACGGCGTTGTAGCGGTAGCGGCTGACGCGCCGGTTGCGCGGGTCGCGGTCGAAGGAGTAGCCGCCTGCGGTATTGGAGATGATTCCGCCGTAGCGGCCTGCGCCCAGGTAATTGATCCAGGGAGTGGGCGTATCGGGGCGCGTGATCACGTATTCGCGCGCGTTCTCGTCGAAGTAGCCGTATGGATTCAATCTGAGTTGACCTGCCTTGGGTTGGAGGTGATCGCTTAACCGCTCGTCGCGCGAAAAGCGCTCTTTGCCGCCTGAAAACGTTTGCGTGACACTAGCGGAAAGAGCGCCCTGAGGCCAATCGCCAATCTCCTCGCCGCCGTTGTCTGATCATGATCGAACATTTGTGCTCGCGGGATGCGCCGGCCGCTACCCCATCGTCACTTCAACGACCACCTCGGCGCCGACCGGGTGCGGCTCGATCAGATTGCCCTTGATCCGCGTGCCGTTGACGACTACCTGCGAGATGCCGCGGCAGATGCCCTTGGGCTTGCTCACGCTGATCTTGTAGGTCGCGCCGCGGAAGCTGCGAGTGGCCTCGAAGCGCTCCCAACTCTTCGGGAGACAGGGGTCGATGCGGAGCCCGTCGTGCTCGGCACGGATGCCGAGGATCCACTGGCTGACGGCGACGAAGTTCCAGGCCGCCGTACCCGAGAGCCAGGAGTTCTTGGCCTCGCCGTGCGTCGGCGCGTCCTTGCCGGCGATCATCTGCGGGTAGACGTAAGGCTCGCAGCGGTGCAGGTCGGACAACTCCTCGCGGGCCGACGGGTTGATCCGCCGGTAGTAATCGAAGGCGGCATCTCCGCGCCCGACGATCGTCTCGGCGATCATGATCCACGGGTTGGTGTGGCAGAAGACTCCCGCGTTCTCCTTGTAGCCGGGCGGGTAGGAGCTGATCTCGCCGAGGTTCACGTAGTAGTGCGAGAAGGCGGGCTGCTGCAGGACGATCCCGTGCTCCGTGGCGAGCCTGGCCGCGACCGAGTCGAGCGCTGCGACCGCTTTACCGTCGCCGAGTCCGATCCCGGCGAGAATGCAGATGCCCTGCGGCTCGATGAAGATCTGGCCTTCCTCGTTGTCGGCCGAGCCGACGACGTCGCCGAAGTANNACCACTCGCCGTCCCAGCCGTGCGCGAGCACGGCTTCGGTCATCTTGGCGGCGTCGTCTCGGTAGCTCCCCGCCTCGTCGGTGTGACCGCGGCGCTCGGCAATCTGAGCGAGCTCCTCGGCGGCAAGCACGAACAGACCGCCGATGAAGACGGACTCGGCTACGCCGCCCTCCTTGTTTTCGGTCGTCTGGAATGACTCGCCGGGCGTGGTCGAGAAGCAGTTGAGGTTGAGGCAGTCGTTCCAGTCGGCGCGGCCGATCAGCGGTAACTCGTGCGGGCCGAGCCGGTGCAGCGTGTAACGCAGCGAGCGCTGTAGATGCTCGTACAAGGGCGACTCCGAGCCGGGCTCGTTGTCGTAGGTGACCTCTTCGTCGAGGATCGACGTATCGCCGGTCTCCTTCAGGTAGGCCGCGACGCCGAGAATCAGCCAGGCCGGATCGTCGTTGAAGCCCGAGCCTATGTCGTTGTTGCCGCGCTTGGTCAGCGGCTGGTACTGGTGGTAGGCGCCACCGCTGGGAAGTTGAGTTGCGGCGATGTCGAGAATCCGCTCGCGTGCCCGCTTCGGGACCATGTGCACGAAGCCGAGCAAGTCTTGGGTGGAGTCGCGGAAGCCCATGCCGCGCCCGATCCCGGATTCGAAGAAAGACGCCGAGCGGGACATGTTGAAGGTGACCATGCACTGGTAGGCGTTCCAGACGTTGACCATGCGGTCGGCGTGCTCGTCGGGGGTCGAGACCTGCAGGATCCCGAGCAGCTCCGACCAGTACTCGCGCAGGTGCTGGAAGGCGTTCTCGACCTCGTCGGAGCGCAGGTAGCGTTCGATCACAGGCTTGACCAGCTTCTTGTTGATCGTCTGCGAGTCGACTGGGTCGAACTTGGCGTCGGCGGGGTTTTCCGAGTAGCCGAGCACGAAGACGACCTCCTTCGTCTCGCCCGGCGCCAGCGTCAGCTCGACGTGATGGGAGCCGCAGGGCGCCCAACCGTAGGCGATCGAATCGAACGACTCGCCGCGCTCGACGGCGGCCGGGCTGTCCCAACCGCGGTAAGCGCCGAGGAAGGTGTCGCGCTGGGTGTCGAAGCCGGCAAGCGGCTCGGAGCAGGCGAAGTAGGCGAAGTGATCGCGGCGCTCACGGTACTCGGTCTTGTGGTAGATGACGCCTTCCTCGACCTCGACCTGGCCGGTGGAGAAGTTGCGCTGGAAGTTCGTCTGATCGTCCCAGGCGTCCCAGAGGCAGAACTCGATCGCGGAGAAGAGCGATAGCTTCGCCTCGCTGTCGCGCCTGTTGGTGACGCGCGTGCGCCAGATCTCCAGGTTCTCGCTGCCCGGGACGAAGTAGAGGGTCTCGGCCTCGATGCCGTTCCGGCGGGAGCCGATGATCGAGTAGCCCATGCCGTGCCGGCATTCGTAGTCCTCGAGATCGAGGTGGGTAGGCTGCCAGGACGGTGACCAGAACTCGCCCGATTCGAAGTCGCGGAGGTAGAGGTAGCGCCCTCCCAGATCGAAGGGAACGTTGTTGTAGCGGTAGCGGGTCAGTCGGCGAAGGCGGGCATCGCGGTAGAACGAATAGCCGCCAGCGGTGTTCGAGATGATCCCGAAGTACGCCTCACTTCCCAGGTAGTTGATCCAGGGAAGCGGAGTGTCGGGGCGCGTGACTACGTACTCGCGCCGCTCGTCGTCGAAGTGTCCGTAACGCATCCTTTTTCCATACCTCCGGTGGAGCTCTGTTCCGAACCTCTAGTTAGACAAACCGCTTTGCCCCTCCGGCTGCTCCCCAGAAAGCGGGTTTTTCTTTCCTTGAGAGGTTCTCTGGTGCCCGGCAAGATACACTGCCGAACCGATTCGGGCGTCGGATAGGCGTTATCTCCCGTCTATTTCACACGCGCAGGCGCGGCAACAGAAACCAGACGGGCGAACACGATCCAGCGGTGAGAGGCGCTGTAGAGCGGGTGGCAGGCCGAGAGCACCAGAGTGTCGAAGCGCCTTCTGTGGAGGATGCTCCAGTCGTTGCTTCTCACGATTTTGTGGGCGAAGACGCGGTAGGTGAAGGTTCCGTAGGGCATCAGCAGCACGATCCGGTTGCCGCTGGCGAGTTCGTTGATGTTGCGGAAAGGCGCGCCGAAGGTTGTGCGGTGCCCGGCGATGGCGGTCACCTTGCCGAGACCCGGCCAAGAGCTCTGGGGATAGCGCCCGGGCCCGCGACTGAGGTCGGACGCCCAGTCAGTGCCGTTGACCACCACCTTGCTGATGTGGATACGCGGAATCTCGATCCGGCCGATCGCGTCGCCCGAGTGGACCTGATGCGAGAAGCGCTCGGCGGCTGCGTAGATCGCGGCGACGGACGGCGCCTTGTCATGCGGTGTCGAAAGAGGAACCGGCGGCTTGAAGTTCTTGATCTCGGTGTTCAACTGGTGCGCCAACTGGTGCTGGCGCCAATCCTGGTATAGGGCCGTGATGGGATCGCCGTAGAAGTAGATGTAGACCGACCATCCGATCACGAGGATGCCCAACACCGCGATCACCTGGCCGAGGCGGCGGACGAAGTTGCGCGGGCGCCCCGACCCGCCAGAAGCGGGCTCGCCCTCGTACAGACGCCCGACTCCGTCGGGTTTGTCTTGCCGTCTTCGTCGTCTTGCGCGCATTCTCACCATTCCAGATCGTACTCGTGCCCGTTTTCGCCGCGTCTGCAACCGGATACGGGCCATACAGTCCGGAGCGTGTGTTCTCCTCTCATTGAGAACCGCGATCGTCTAGGATCCTGCGCCAACGCGGTCGCGAAAAATGCGGCGCTTCGGGGGGAGGCGAGACGACCACGGCCAGGACAGCGAACGATTGGAGCGTCATCTCGCGCTCGCGGTTTATCAAGGTCGCAGTGGTGACGATGCTCGCTCTGCTTCCGCTGGCCTTGTCGGCGCGGGAGGCGACCGCGAGCTCGCGCGCCGAAGCCGCGGCACGGAATCGCACCAACGTAGCGCCGGATTTCGAGGCCCGGCTGGCGACGAGCATCAATACCGTGCGTAAGCGCTACGGGCTTCGCTGCCTGCGGCTCGTCCCCGAGCTGGTGCGCTCGGCCGACAGTCATTCGCTGCAGATGGCGCGCGCAGGATTTTTCTCGCACCAATCACAGAACGGAGCGAGCTCCAGCGCCCGCGTTCAGAGCTTCTATCCCTTCCACGGTTATAGATACTGGGCGGCGGGCGAGAACCTGCTCTGGGCGCGGTGGTGGATCAAGCCGAATCAGGTCGTCGCGCGCTGGCTGGCCAGCCCGGGGCACCGGGCGAATCTGCTCTCGCCGCAGTGGGCGGTCATGGGTGTGGGCGTGGCTCAGTCCGCGCACGGCCCCGGTGTCTACCGGGGCCGTGCCGTGTTCGTGATCACCGTCGATTTCGCGGTCAGACACTGACCCCTCTCAGGCGGTAGCAGCAGCGGCGCGGTTGACCGCGCTGATCAGCGCCCGCAGCGAGGCGACGACGATGCTCTCGTCGATACCNNTCTTCTCCGTCCACGCGCAGCATCGCCTCGATGCGATCGTGCCCGGGCTCGCCCTCGAGGTGCCTGAGCGAGACCAGCTCGAGCGGGCGCACCTTCGTCAGGTATTCGTCCGAGAAGGACTGCCAGATCTCCTCTGGCGTCACCTCACCGCCCTCGCTGTCGGCGATCTTCTGGATCGTCTTCGAGAACTCGATCTGCAGGCGCCGCGGCAGCTCCAGGTGGTGCTCGGTCTTGAGTACGTAAGCGACCCCGCCCTTGCCCGACTGGCTGTTGACGCGGATGATCGCCTCGTAGGAGCGGCCGACGTCCTTGGGATCGATCGGCAGGTACGGCACTTCCCAGACACCGCCGTCCGCGGCTTTCTCCCGGGCTACCAGGCCCTTGTTGATCGCGTCCTGATGTGAGCCCGAGAACGACGTGTATACGAAATCACCGGCGTAGGGATGGCGCGGATGAATCGGCAACTGGTTGCAGTANNAGATCGACGTTGCCGGTGCGCTCGCCGTTGCCGAAGAGCGTGCCCTCGACTCGATCGGCGCCGGCCATCAGCGCCAGTTCGGTGGCCGCGACGGCGGTGCCGCGATCGTTGTGCGGATGCAGCGAGATGATCGAGCGCTCGCGCCCGTCCAGGTTGCGGCAGAACCATTCGATCTGATCGGCGTGAATGTTGGGCGTGGACATCTCAATCGTGGCCGGGAGGTTGAGGATCGCTCTGCGCTCGGGGGTCGGCTGCCAGACGTCGAGCACCGCCTCGCAGACCTCCAACGCGTACTCCAGCTCGGTGCCGGTGAAGCTCTCGGGCGAGTACTCGAAGCGAACGTCGGTCTCCGGCACCTTCTCGACTCCGCGCAGGCACCATTCGGCGCCGTCGACGGCGATCTTCTTGACGCCGTCTCGGTCGCTGCGGAAGACGACCCGGCGCTGCAGCTCCGAGGTCGAGTTGTACAGATGGACGATCGCGCGTTTCGCACCGCGCAAGCTTTCGTAGGTGCGCTCGATCAACTCCTCGCGAGCCTGAGTCAGCACCATGATCGTGACGTTGTCGGGGATCAGGTCGTTCTCGATCAACTGGCGGAGGAAGTCGAAGTCGGTCTGCGAGGCGGCGGGGAAGCCAACCTCGATCTCCTTGAAGCCGATGGCGAGCAGGAGGTCGAAGAGCCGCTGCTTGCGGGCGCTGTCCATGGGATCGATCAGGGCCTGGTTCCCGTCGCGAAGGTCGACGGAGCACCAGATCGGCGCCTGGGTGATTGTCCTGGACGGCCACGTTCTCTCCGGCAGCTCGACCGCCGGATAGGGCCGGTACTTGTTGATCGGCATTGGGCTCATCTCGTTTCCTCGCTCGTGCTGTTTTCGGCCACAAAAAAGCCCCCAAGCCCGAAGGCGGTGGAGGCGAAAGGCGACCGGACCGGATTTGTCTACCCGGCGGCCGCCAAGCTAAGAAGGAGGGTCTGGCTTTTCGTTCGACTGAACATCGCGTTCAGAGGGTAGCTGTCCCCCGGCGCCCACGCAAGCAACCCCCGCTCGTATAACGGTTCTTTCACCCGGCGGATCGTCCCGTCTGATACGACTTCCTCATGACGGCGCCTCCCCGGACGGGTGGCGACGTTCGAACAACACTCGAGCTGTGACTATGGCAGGAGACATGAGCGCCGAAGCGCTTCGCTCGCGCGCCGCCAAAGGGCGGTTGGCGCGCTGCTTTTTTATCGGCGACTTTTGGGACGAGCGCCCGCGCTGCCGAACCATGGGGAATTTGATGGACAGGCTTCTCCAGCAGTGCTGTAGCCACAGGCTCGAGGTCGGCGCGTAAAACACGAGAAAGGGATAAGACAGATGCGCTACGTCTGGGATTTCGACGAGCCGTCGGAGGGCGGTAAAGCACTTCTCGGCGGCAAGGGCGCCGGTCTGGCAGAGATGACCCAGATCGGGATGCCCGTCTGCGGAGGTTTCACGGTCTCGACAGACGCTTGCCGCGCCTACATGCGCGAGAGCAAGGTGCCTGCGGGTCTCGACAAGGAAGTCGACGAGCACATCGCCGCCCTCGAGCAGAAGTCGGGCAAGAAGTTCGGCGACATGAGCGATCCGCTGCTCGTCTCGGTGCGCTCCGGCGCTGCCGTCTCGATGCCGGGCATGATGGACACCGTCCTCAACCTCGGTCTCAACGACGAGGCCGCGGCCGGGCTGGCCAAAGCGACCGGTAATCCCCGCTTCGCCTACGACTGCTACCGGAGATTGGTCCAGATGTACGGCGAGGTCGTGGACGGAATCGAGCCGAACGAGTTCGAGGACGCTTTGACCGAGCTCAAGGAGAAGCGCGGCGTCAAGAACGACGCCGAGTTGACGGCCGACGACCTCAAGGAGCTGGCCGACACCTTCATCGCCATCTACGAGAAGGAGAAGGGCCACAAGTTCCCGCAGGATCCGCGCGAGCAGCTGATACGCGCGATCGAGGCCGTCTTCGACTCCTGGGAGACTCCGCGCGCCCGCGTCTACCGCGACCACGCCGGCATCCCGCACGATCTCGGCACGGCCGTGAACGTCTGTCAGATGGTGTTCGGCAACCGCGGCGAGAACTGCGGAACCGGCGTCTGCTTCACGCGTAA
>PMMN01000039.1 GCA_003162235.1 Actinomycetota bacterium
TACCAGAGGAAGACGGCGAAGATGACCGTGCCGACGATTCCTCCTTCCACCATTGTCGAGACGTAGAAGGAGTGCGGCCCCCAGTTCGTTTTGCCGGTGACGAACTGGTAGTAGACCGAGAAGTTGTTCAGACCCAGTCCGAGCAGCGGATGGCTGTGCAGGACCTGAGGCACGAAGTCGTAGACGCCGAGGTGNNGCGAACACCGCGCCGACCGGCACCAGAAAGCGCGCCCGGACGAAAAAGCGGCGGTAGGGAACGGCGAGGACGAGCAGGCCGACGCCGAGACCGAGCAGACCGCTGCGTGAGAGCGTGGCCAGCAAGACCACGAGCAGGAAGCCGAGCAGGCCCGCGAGCGGCCAGCGCAGGCGATGGCCCCGTTCGAGGCGCAGATACACCGGAACGAGAATCAGAAGCGGCATGATCAGCATCACGCCGAGATGGTTGGGATCGCCCGTGAGCGCATTCGGGCGGTAAACGTTCTGGCCGCCCACGGCGCCGTAGATGTTGATCGAGGCGGCGCCTCCGGTGAGCGGATCGAGCAACCGCTTGTCGAGGTTAAGTCCCGCCTCGGCCGCGCCGAGTTGGACGATGCCGTAGGCCGCGTTCGCCGCCATTCCGGCGACAAAAGCGACCAGGGCTTTCCAGTAAAAGCGCCGTGAGCGGTCGCTCAGATGCACCACCGCGACCGTCAGGAAGAGCAGGTGAATCACCAGCTTCGCCATACCCTTGCTGAACTGCGCGAGCCCCTGCGTTGTCTCGATGTTGAAAAAGCCGGCCAGGAAGCAGACGAGGAAAGCGGCACTGAAGGCGAGCGTCACCAGCGCGGTGCGAGGCGCCTTCAGATTGCGCGAGACCGCGCAGTCGACGCCGAAGCTGATCAGATAGACGCCCGCGAGCAGGTCGGCGAGCGAGACCGAGACGCCGACCTCCCAGTGCAGCTTCTCGAAGGTCGCTGCGAAAAGCGTGATCAGGAGCAACAGGTCGGTTCGCCTGCTCATGCGGGTGGATATCGCCTCCGTCACGGGTTTGATCGTACGCGCTCGAGATCGGTCGTTGACGCGGGTGCGGTCGTGTCGCGGCGCCTCGGCGTGACTACGCCGCCGGCGGTATCCGGTAGAGACTGAAGGCGTCGTCCCGGTAGACCGGCTTCAGCTTCATCTTCGCCGCCAACTTGAGACGTTCCGCGCTGGTGAGAACGATCCAGCCTGGCTTGTAGCGGACGACAGTGCCGAGATCGCCCGTGGCGAGGAAGGCCCAGACGTTCCGGCGGCGCTCGTAGGGGCGGTTGCGCCCCGTGTCGGCCACGTTCCCCGGCGGCGCGGTGACCACGTAAACGGGCGCGGCGGCAGCGATCCGGTAGCTGGTCGTCGGATCGGCGAGAACGACGGCTCGGTCCGGCACCTTTTCCTGAATCGCTTTCGTCAATCCGGGCGTGAGCCCGGGCTTGTCCACGCTCACCGCGGGCGTCCAGTGAAACAGCCCGGCCACCACGATCGGAAGAACGAAGAGGCCGGCCGCAAAGACCACAGTCGAGCTCTCCCCCTCGCCGTAGTCGGCCTCGGGGCTGAGAAAGAAGCACACGAGCGCGGCGCAGGACGCCAGCAGCACCGTCCAGACGAGCCAGCCCGGACCGCCCCCCGAATGCAGGTGGTACCCGAAATCGCCCGGCCAGAAGATCTGCAGCACTATCCCGGCCGCCAGGGCGAGCGCGAGCGTATAACGGCGCAACAGCCCGGAGAGAATTCCCAACCCGCCCGCAAAGGCAAGTGCGTAGGGATAGAAGACGGCCAGGCGGCGTGCCTGAGAGATCGAGACCAGATCGGAGAAGGGCATGAACAGCGCCGGTATGAGCGTCAGGCCGAACACGGCCAGAGAGCTCCCGAGCACGAATGCCGACCAGCGTTTCTTAGCCGCCATGAAGGCCAGCACCGTCAACACCAGCGCCGCGACGGCGACGGCGCCCGAGCGTGCTAGCACCTCCGGCGCCAATGCGTAGCGGCCGTTCGCGTAGGTCGCGATCTGGTGGCCGTAGTGCTTGAGCGTCCGGCTCACCTCGTGCGTACTCGGGTCGTAGGAGGCCGAGCTGCCGACGAGCGGCGTGATCACGGCGATGAAGACGAGCGCCGGCACGAACACCGCGGTGAACGCGCGCACTCCTTCGCCGAAGTCGCTTCTGCTGACGAGAAGGCGCACGACGACGTAGGCCGCGAGCGGCACGATCACGTAGATCACGTAGGTCACGTGCACAATCGCCAGCGCCAGCGAGCCAAGTGCCACGAGAACGAGACCGGACGGCGTCGTGCGATCGAGCTCGAGGAAGAAGAGAGCGATCACCATCGGCACGAGCAAGTGCCGGCCGACCGTCCCGGGGAGCGCCAGCGACGCATAGGCGCCGCCGGAGCCAGGCGCGACCACCACCAGCGCAACCTGGGCGATCACAGAGACGAGGGCCAGCCGAAAGGAGCGGAAAACCGCCCAGCCGACCTCGTAGGCAACGAGCAACGCCGCGGGCGCCAGAGCGCTCGGCTCGTGCAGCACGACGACGCTCGGATCGACTCCGGCGATTTTGGCGATGCCCGCCAGCAACCCGTGCCAGAGCGGAAAGGCGTATCCGGGATGCAGACTCCCGTCGACGAACTCGTTGACGGTGCCGAGGCTGAGGTTGCCGAGGTCGAGCAGCTTGCGGATGCGCGCGAGATGGAAGAGCTCGTCGCCGTGGGGAATACCGGCGATGTGCCAGAGCAGAATGCCCAGCGCCGTCCCCGCGAGTAACACCCAGACGCCGCCCCGGACAGCCACCGGCGCCCGTCGCCGCCAGACGACGACGAGCGCGATCAGCCCGCAGCCGAGGTAGAGCCCGAGCCCGAGCCAGAAGGTGCCCCGCACGAGGAACATCACGCCCATACATGCGGCCAGAAGTCCGAGGCTCATCGCTAGGGTCGCCGAGACGCTACGGCGCCCGAGCGCGACCGCGGCGAGAAAACCCGGATAAAGAAAGATCACGGTCGCCGCCATCAACCTCAGATAGAGCGTGACCGGGCCGACGGGAAGTAGCCGAGCCACGACGAGCGCGAGCAGCGCCGCCGGTAAGCCCAAGAACTCGACTCTCTTCAGCGTCGCCACGCGAGCAACTCCTCCAGCGATCCGGTTCTCAGCCACCGCGCCGCGTCACGGTACATACGCCCGCGTTTTCCAGGAAAGACGAGACCTCTCAGCGTCAGCGCGGCGGCGAGCAGGCGGCGGGCGGCCCGTGCAGTTCGCGGGCCGCGATGCTTTTCGAAGAAGAGCAGGTGGCCCTGAACCTGCTCGCGGAAACGGCGCCCTCCGTGCGAGGCGCCGCCGACGTGCACGACCTCGGCCGCCGGCGTGAAGAGAATCTTCCAGCCGGCCTGGCGGAAGCGCCAGCACCAGTCCACCTCCTCGCTGAAGAGGAAGAAGCGCTCGTCCAGATCGCCGATCTCGGCCACCGCCTGCGGGCGCACGAGCAACGCGGCGCCCATCAGGAACTCGGCCTCGAGCTCGCGGTCGTGATGGAAGCCGGCGCCGTAGAAGGCGTTCAGCATCCGCGTCCGCGGCCCGAGCTTGCGCAGGAAGAAATACTCGGTCGCCAGCCGCCAGAGAGTCGGAAAGCCGCGCACCGATCGTTGCAAGGTCCCGTCCTGGTTGCACAGGCGCGGCCCGGCGACCGCCGCCTTCGGATCGTTCTCGAGCGCCTCGACCAGCTTGGCGATTCCGTCGGCGACGACCCAGGCGTCAGCGTTGAGGAGAAAGAACCACTTCCCGCTCGCCGCGCGCATGCCCGCGTTCCAGCCCGCGCCGAGTCCCCGGTTCTGTTGCTCGATCAGGCGCGCCTCCGGGAAACGGTCGCGTACGAGCTCGGGTGTGCCGTCGCTGGAGCCGTTGTCGACCACGATCAGCTCGCAGCCGCGAACGCTCTCCAGGCAGGGCTCGATCCAGGGCTTCGCGTTGTAGGTGACGACGATGGCCGAGACCTCGGCAGCGCCGGTCGCGACAGTCTCGACCTTCCGGCGGCTCGGACCGTAATTCATCCCGACTCGCCTCCCCGCGCCTCGCCCAGCTTCTCCTTTCGTCGCGCCGCGAACGTTCCGCGCGCGCCTTCCCAGGCGAGAATGGCGGCGCCGGGAAGCGAGAGCAGGACCGTAACCAGAAAGAAGAGGAAGCCGGCCGCGAAGGCGGGGTTGTGGGCCACTCCGAGCTGCCCGAGGAAGCTGATGAAGAAGGTCTCGCGCACGGCCAGCCCGTTGATGGTGAAAGGCACGAGCTGGACGAGAAGCAGAAGCGGCCCCATCACGTAGTAGGGACGCGGCCCCAGATCGATGCCCACCGCCTTGCCCGAGCACCAGATGGCGAGAATGCGCACCGCCTGAACGCCGATAGTGAGGGCAAAAGCGCCGATTAGAAGCGCTGCGTTGTCGCGGTAGGCATGGATGCCCAGATAGACGTCGCGCGCCGGCCGCTCCAGCCGCAGCCTGCGTAGTAGCGGCACCGTCTTCACGAGCAGGCGCTGAGCCGAGCGGGCGAAGAGAAGCACCGCCAGCACCCCGGCGCCGACGATCAGCATGCCCTCGATCCAGAGATAGGCACCTATGTCGTAGCGCCCGAGCGCCAGCGCGAAGCCGATCGCGGCCAGAAGCAGCGTGGCCGCGCCGCCGAGAACGCGCTCGAGCAAGATCGAGCCCGCCGCCGGTCCGCCTCGCCCGGGATGCCGACGGCTGGTCTCGAAGATGCGCATTGCGTCTCCGCCAAGCGAAGTCGGGAGCACCTGGCCGGCCGTATAGGAGGTGAAGTAGGCGCGTACGAGCCAACTCAGCCGATCGTGAATCCCACGTGCGGCCAGCAGTCGCTGCCAGCGCCAGGCCATCAACCAGACGCTTCCGCCCATGATCGCGATCGCCGCGGCGAAATATCCGAGACGCGTATCGGCGAGAACGTGCAGCGTCCGGCCCAGATCGATCTTCCAAAAGATGTAGGCGAGGCAGGCTCCGGTGATCAGAGCGGTGGCGGCCAGTCTGTAGCTACGTCTCATGTTCCAATGCGAGCAGGGGAGATTACGAACCGGAGATCTCGGAGCGTGCGACCTCGAAGCGTAGGAGATCGGCCGCCCGCCTCGCTCGAACGACCGCCTGCTCGCGATCGGATCCCAGCGCCAGAACCGCGCCGATGCGATCGGAGCGAGAGCGCAGCGGCCTCACGACGAAGCCGGGCTCGCGGTAGATCCTGACCCGCTCGACGCCCTCCAGCGCGGCCGCATCGTCGACCCCGTGCACCGCGACGAGCTCTCCCGGCGGCGCGATCAGGAAGCGAGTGCAGGCACCGCCCGCGGCGAGTACCGGCTCGAGCTCTCCAGCTTCGATCGGCTCCCCGAGCGCTGCTGCCAGAGCGAGCCCGTTCAGCTCGATCCCGAGCGCCGCAGCGAGCAGCTCGGCGTCGTGGCCGCCGCCGAGTCGCGCCGCCAGCTCACCCAGGTGCGGCCCGCTCGGGCCGACGACGATCTGGGTGTAGGTGGGCCCGAGCTCGATCCCGAGCGCCGCCGCCGCGCGGGCGGCGATGTCGACGGCTTGCTCGAGCTCGCTCTGCTCGAGCGATGAGGGCCAGATGTGCTCGAGCGTGACGCCGAAGGCCGGCGCCGGTGCCCGCTCGCGATCGGTAACGGCAAGGACGTGGAAGCGGCCGTCGAGCGAGAAGCCGGTCACCGTCAGCTCGCGGCTGGGCTCGAGCCGTTCGATCAGGCAGAGCCCCGAGCGAGAGGCCGCCAGCGCCAGCTCCACCGCCGGCCCCAGCTCCTCGTGCCCGCGCGCAAGCGCCAGTCCGCGCTGGCCCTGGCGATCGGGTGCCTTGACGACGAGCGGAAAGCCGAGCTCGGCAGCCGCGGCCTCGGCCTCCTCGCCGCGCGTGGCGACTGCATAGCGAGTATGCGGAAGACCCGCCTCGGCGAAGCGCTCGCGCTGTTTCAGCTTCGAGACGGCGAGCTGGGCGCTTTCCACCGAAAGAGGATGAGGAAGACCCAGCTTGGAGGAGATCCGCGCCGCGATAGCTACGGGCCAATCGATCCCGGGCGCAACCACTCCGTCCACCTCCTCGGCCGAAGCCAGCCGCTCGAGCGCCGGCTCGTCCTCCGCTGAGATCAGCGCCCGCCGATCGGCAAGCGGAAAACCGGGAGCCGCGGGATCGCGATCGGCGGCGATCACGTACAACCCTCGCCGGTGCGCGGCTTCGAGCAGCCCCAGCTGGCCAGGCCCGGCGCCGAGGACAAGCAGGCGCTTCGCCCGCGCATGAATATTGCTCGCCACGAGCACTCATTCTCACGGGCGGGGGCGACGACGCGGTACCGCGAATTAGGAATGACTGGTATTCGGCGGATTTGGAGACGAGAATGGCGACATGCACCCCGTACTCGAAGAGCGGGTGCGCGAGCTGCGCGAGGAGAATCATCACGGCGCGAGCTGGATGGCCAGGCGCGCGCTCGAAGCTCTCGTCGAGGCCGTAGAGAGCGGCGAAGATCCACTCGAGGCCGGGCGCACTCTCGCCTCGGCGCGAGTATCTCTGGGCGCAATCGCCGGCGCGATCGGACGCGTCTTGGTGAGCGGAACTCCCGAGCAGGTGATCGCCGAGGCCGAAGCCGTGATCGGCTCGCGCGACCGCGCCGCCAAAGCGATCGCGGTCATGCTCGCTCCCGAGATCACCGGCACCGTGATGACGCATTCGGCTTCCTGCACCGTGCACGAGGTGCTGACCCACACGCCGCCGGCACGCGCTATCTGCACGATCTCGGAGCCCGGCGCCGAGGGCCGCCGGCTCGCCGCCCAGCTGAAGGCCGCCGGGNNTGGTCAACAAGACAGGAACCCTGGCGCTCGCACACGCCGCTCAGGACGCCGGAGTGCGGGTGATCGTAGCCTGCGAGACCTTCAAGCTGGCACCGTTCGATCCGGAGCAACCGGTCGAGGATCTGTTCGAGTTGATCCCGGCGGCGCTGATCGACCGAGTCGTCACCGAGGAGGGCGCCGCGAACACGATCGACGTGGCCTCGCTCGTTGACCGGACTCCCTGCCTGCAGCGTGGTTACGACCTGTTACGCGGCCGCCGCGATAGGCTGAGGCCCCCGGAAGGCTCCTAGCGCTAAAAAGAGCCCCTATTGCTCAGGTGGCGTATGTTTCTGAGATGCTCCGCGTCGGCGTCGCTCTCGTTCTGGCTCTTTGTATCGTAGGTTGCGGGAACGCGACCGGAGCGCGCCAACAGGGTTCCTCGGTCGCTCGACTCCGCATCACCGTCTGGCCGCAGGGCAAGGCGGGAGAAAAAGCCGTCTACACACTTAGCTGCCCGACAAGCAAGAGCACGCTCCCGGCCGCACGCGCCGCCTGCAAAAAGCTCTCTCACCTCGGCGCGCGGGCTTTCGCACCGGTCCCGCGCGGAACCGCCTGCACGCTGATCTACGGCGGACCGCAGCAGGCACTGGTCACGGGTCGCTTCGCGGGCAAGACGATCCGTGCCGTCTTCAGCCGCAGCGACGGCTGCCAGGTCGCTCGCTGGAGGCGGGTCGCCTTTCTCTTCCCGCACAGCCTGGCCTCGCCGTAGGCCCGAGAGGTGTGAACTATCCGAGCTCTGACGCCGCCTCGGCGGCGAGATCGCCACAGCTCATGCAGACGCCGCCGCGCTCGTCCACGGCCTCGATGAAGCGATAGAAGAGCCGGTCCCAACCGCGCGCCTGAGCGGGATCGAAGCGATCGGGGTGCCAGAGCACCGAGAAGCCGCCTCCGTTTCCCTGCGCCCAGTCGAGCAACCCCAAAAGACGCCGCTCCGCCTGCGCCAGCGAGAGACCCAGGTAGCGGTCCTCGGCGAGCGACGCGTCCATGACCGCAAGCGGAATCTCGACCAAGTCGAGCGGGCGCTCAGCCTCGAAATCCCAGGGGCGAAACGGCTGCGCGATGCCGGCGCGGAAGCCCGGCCGATCGGGGAAACCAAGCGTACTGTCGTAGCCGAATCCGAGCTCGTCGAGAACGCGCAGGTTGCGATGCGGATCGACCCGCAGGTAGTGGAAGCGGTGTCCGCGCACGCTTCCGGCGAGGTCGCGCACGCGCTCGGCTTCGAGCGCCAACTGGCTCGGATCTTCGGCTGCGGTGTAACTACCGTGCAGGCCGACCTCGGCTCCGCACTCGAGCAGTGTCTCGACCAGCTGCGAACGTAGCTCGTCGTAGCGCTCGGGCGAGGGGCCATCCGCCTGATGCCGATGGCCACCCATGACGAAGAAGGTCGAGCGGGCGCCGCGCCGCCTCTGCTCGGCAATGATCTTCTCGAAGCGCCAGTAGGGATCGCTGCCACGCAGCTTGTGCAGGGGAATCCCCGCTAGCGCTCGCGCTTCGCGCAGTGCCGCTCGCGGGTGTCTTCCGAGCAGGTCGCCCTTGAGCCGTGCCGCCGAGCCGAGGATGCCGCGGCGAGTCCAGCGCCAGGGGTTGTCGACGTCGATCGAGAGCGCGACGGCGAAAGGGGCGCCGCCCCAGCGACGAGATTCCACACCGAGCTTGCGGCGCAGTCGCTCGAGCAGCGGATCGAGCGGGTCGAGAGCCGAAGACGAGGCGAGGAAGCGTCCGTGCTCGTCGTGGGGGCCATTCAACTCCTCGACCCGGGCCAGATCGAAGAAGGCGGCGGCGAGATCGTCGTTTTCGGGTCTCTCGCCGCGCGCGACCTCCTCCCACGCCCGTTCGTCGTAGAGGACGTCGTCGCCGAAGCCGATCTCCGAGGCGCCAATCGTGTCGAGCACCCAGCGGGCGCGCCGCTCCACCTGGGCGGGGGTCACCGACGCTCTATCCAGGAAATGCTCATACCCGCGATGCTAGTCGCTGGTTTGCCCTAGTAGCCCGTATGCTGGCGCAGTCTCGCTGTCTCGCTTCGGGGGCGCGCCCGTGCCGACCAAGGTCTTGATCATCTGCTTCTACTTCCCGCCGGCGGGTGGTGGTGGTGTCCAGCGGCCGCTCAAGCTCGCCCGTTACCTGCCCGAGCTGGGCNNCTCACGCCCAGACGCCTTCTCATTCCGGACGAGAACGCCCTTTGGCTCGTCACGGCGCTGCCCGCCGCGTTGCGGATCATTCGCCGCGAGAAGATCGATGTCGTCCTGACCACGTCACCGCCGAGCTCGGTGCACGTACTCGGTGCCACGCTCAAGCGTCTCACCGGAGTGCGCTGGGTCGCGGACCTGCGCGACTCGATCGTTGCCAAGCCCGACCGGAACTTCGATCGGGCGCTCGTACGTACCAAAGAGCTCGCCCATCGCAGCGTCGCCCGGCGCATCGCCAAGCGGGCGGATGCGATCGTCTGCGTTACGCCCACGATCGCCGAGGAGATGCGCGCCCTCGGAGCGCGCGGCGAGATCGAGATGATCCCGAACGGAGCCGACCTCGACGACTTCGCGAAGGTCGCGTATACGCCCGGCGATCGCTTCCGCATCACTCACACCGGTAGCTTTTTCGGCAAGCGCGATCCGCGCCCGTTCTTCTCGGCGCTGGCGCAGATCGAGGCGCCGATCACGGCGCGCTTCGTCGGCGATCTCAGAGCTGCCGACAAGGCCTGGGTCGAGAGCCTCAGGCTCGGCGAGCGCCTGGAGCTGATCCCGTTCAGTCCGCACCACGAAGCGGTCGAGTTGCAGCGGAACTCCGACGCGCTCTTACTTCTGCTCCCGACCGACGGCGGACGCGGCGTGGACGTCCCCTCGGGGAAGCTCTACGAGTACCTCGCCGCCAGACGGCCTATTCTCGCCTCGGTACCGCCGCAAGGCGCCGCCGCCGAGCTGGTTCGCGATGCCGGGGCCGGCGTCGTCGTGCCGCCTGAGGACGGCGAGGCGATCCGGGCTGCACTCACGGAGCTGATCGAACACTGGCAGCGCGGCGAGCTCGCCGACATCGAGCTTCCGCCCGAGATCGTCGAGCGCATCGACCGCAAAGCGCGGGTGCGCGAGATGGGCGAGCTGATCGAGCGGATCGCCTAAGAGCCTGCTCCGCTAGGTCTGCACGCGCGACGCGGCAGGACCCACCTCTCCTCCCCGGAGCGCATAGTGGAATGAAGATCCGCCGACCGGGTACGAGACGGCACCACGTTACGCCGCCCCCCGCCTTTGCCACCCACCCGCGGGATAATGAAACGGTAGCGAGGGAAAGTGCACGAGTTGTGTCGGTTTTGTGCCGATTCCGCGCCGCCGTTTGCCGGGCAACGTCACCCGGCGGAGCGCGTCGTTCTCTTTAAAGCTCTGAGTCTCTTCAGACCCCAGCGGGCCAGGTGAACCAGCCCCGGCTTGGGATCGCGCACGGAGAAGACCGCCTCGACGTAGGGCGGGCGCGGAAACACCGTCCGCTCGCCGGCAAGTAGCGTGATCGCCCAACGCTTGCGGACGCCCTCGCTCGTACACGGGCTTGGCGGATCGCCGGTCAAATCTCGGTAGGCGATCAGGGGTAGGTTCACGCCGCAGGCGTCGGACAGCGTGTGCCACTGCCAGAGGCGCGGGTTGATCTCCATCAGCTTGTAGGAGCCGTCGCGCTCGTCTCGTTTCAACTCGACTTGCGAAAGGCCCACGTACTCGCACGCGCGCAGCAACTCGAGCGAGGAGGTTACGAGATCCGGGAGCCAGAGCGACTCGCCGACTCTGCAGGTACCGACGCCGGGAGGAGTCTGACGCAGCTTGCGCCCGCAGAAGACGCCGAGCGCCTCCCCGCTTCGATCGAGATAGCTCCCGACCGTATACAGGGCGCTGTCCGAACCCTGGACGACCTCCTGCAGCATGGGCACGAACGGCTCCGCTTTGGCGTAGGCGTCATCCAACTCTGCGAGCGTCTCGCAACGGAAGGCCTGACGCTGGAACGCCAGCCTGAAGCCGATCGGCTCGGAGGGCTTGACCAGCAGCGGTAGGCCCAGCTCCTCGGCGGCAGCGCGCGCCTCGGCGGCCGAGCTCGGATAACGAGTGGCCGGGATCGCCATCCCGATCCGGGTGGCNNCGGGCGACCGCAGCCAGCCCGTCGTCGTGAGTGGGAAAGATCGGAGCCGGCGCCGGCAGCAACTCCGCCAGCTCGCCGAGGAAAGCGGCGAATCGCTCCTCCTCGCGGTTGGGGTCGGGGCAGAGCACGGGTAGCGCGCGACGCGAGCGCAGACCGAGCGCGCTCGGACGATGGTCGAGCGCAAGGACTCGCACCCCGCCTCGCGCGAGCGAGCGCACCGCGCCGAGCCCGTTTACCCAGCCCACGTCGAGAACTAGCGCGGGCGCCGAAGCCGAGCGCGCAAGGTGGCGCGCGATCCGCTCGCGTTCGCTGCGATCGATCAGATTGGCCGGCGGCACAGGCCGATCGTACTTTGAGCGCCGAGCAACCGGACGCGGATACGATCGAGCGCCGGTCCCGGATCTCCGGCAATCTGTAGCGATGCTCGAGACTGAACTAGAAGAGAAACCGTTCGGAAAGACGGGTGTCGCGATTCGCGGGCAGATGTTCCGTCTCGCCCGTCAATCTCTCGTCTATGGCGTCGGGCCCGTGGTCTCGAAGTTCATCGGGGTCTTCCTGCTCCCGCTCTACACGAGCTACCTGACGACGAAGGACTACGGCGTAGTCGCGCTGCTGATGTCCGCGGAGGTTGTGGCGGTAATCATCTTCCGGGCCGGGATCCAGAACGCCTTCTTCCGCTTCTATTACCTCTCGTCCGATCCGCTCGAGCGGCGCACGGTTGTCCGCACCTCCTTCTGGTTCACAATCACGAGCGCAACGGTCGGGCTCGTGCTGGGGCTCGTGCTCGCGCCCGAGATCACCTCGGCGCTGGGACTCCATCCCGGGCAGATCGACCTCGTGCGCGCGACCGCCGTGCTCCTGTGGGCGGACATGAACTACCAGCAGCAGGCGGCGGTCTTTCGCGTCGAGCAGCGTTCGGTTGCGTATGCCCTCGCCAGCGTGAGCAATGTTGTCGTCACGGTCGGAGCGACTGTGACGCTCATCGTCGGGCTCCACAAGGGGCCGTTGGGACTGATCGTCGGGAATCTCACGGGCACGTTGTGCGTTTTCGCCGTACTCCTCGTCTACCGCATCAGGCTGCTCGGCTTCGAGTTCAGCCGGAAGCTCTACCGCGCGATGGAGCACTTCGGGCTGCCGCTGCTTCCCTCTATCCTGGCGCTCTGGGTGACGAGGTTCTCCGATCGCTTCTTCATCCAGCACTTCCTCGGTGCGGGCGCGGTCGGCGTCTACTCGTTCGGCGTCACGATCGCCTCGGTACTGATGCTGATCATCACCGCCTTCCTGCTCGCCTGGCCGCCGTTCGCATACTCGATCGAGGACGACGACGACGCTCGTCGCACCTATGCCTATGTGCTCACGTATTTCCTGTTCTTGATGATCTGGGCGGCGATCGCTTTCTCGTTGCTAGCGCCTACGCTCGGCCATCTGCTCGGAAGCAAGCCGGCCTTCCACCCGGGCGCACGGTTCGTTCCGGTCCTCGCCTTCGCTTTCGTGCTCATTGCCGGCTATGAGGTTGTGACGATCTCGATCGGCCGAGTCCGTAAGACCGGGATGAACTGGGTCATCACCGGCTCGGGCGCGCTCGTGGACGCGATCTTGAACTGGGTGCTGATTCCGCGCGTGGGCGCGATGGGCGCGGCGATCGCCCTTCTGGCGGGGTACGCGACGATGTTCCTGGGAATGAGCTGGCACGCTCAGCGCCTCTTCCCCGTCCCCTATCAGTGGCGGCGGGTGATAACCATGCTTGGCGCCGGAGTTGGGATCGTTCTGGTCGGGAAGTGGCTCTCGGTTTCTGCTCTGCTGGCTATCGCCCTGGCGGCGGCGTTCCCGTTTGTGCTTTTTGCTCTCGGCTTCTACCTCGCGCCCGAGCGCACCCAGATGGCTGCGCTCGTTCGCCGCGTACTGCGCATGCAGCCCGCCTAGGGAGCTCAGGTCACGGTAATCAAGGCGCCCGCCCGGTACGAGCCGGAGTGGACGAGTAACCAGTACCGCCCGGGAACGGCCGGCGCGCGCAGGAAGAGCCGCTTGCGCCTGGTGATTCCCGTCGCTCCGGCGAAGCGCCAACGCACCCTCCGGCGATCCGTCGAGATGGCAACGCTGAACGACGCGCCCACGGGCACACTTATCCGGGCCGGTCGCAGCCGCAGGATGCGTACGTCGACCTCGACCGGAGCCGTCGGAGCGGACAGGTTTCCGGCCCTGTCGAGTGCCCGCAGCGTGAGCCGGTGCAGACCAAGGCGCATGCGACCCTGTCGGTTCAGCCCGTGCCAGTCGATCTTTCGCGAGCTGAGCTTCGCCTTGGTGACGAAACGGCCGTCGACGTACAGAAGAGCCCAGGAACCCTTGCTCTGCTTGAAGCTGACGTGGGCGGCGTCCGCGCGACCGTCGAGGTCGGGCGAGATCGTACGCGGCACAATGCCGAGAAGCGTGATCGTCGGCGGCGACGTATCCAGGTGGATCACGTTCGGAAGCGTGGTAGTTCGCCGCTCCGCCGGGAGACGGACTCGAATGCGGTAGTTTCCGTCGGGAGCGACCAGGCCGAAGTCGTCGCGCCCGTTCCACGTCACCCGAAGCCGACCGATCGACTCATACCCGTTCTCGAGCAGAGTGCGGATCACGTGGTCGTCCGAGTCGAGAACCGAGACGGTGACCTTGCCGCTTCTGCGAAGCCAGAAGGAGATCGACGCCCGGGAGGTCGAACAGCCGCACGTGGGGGAGAACACCTTCGTCACCTGCGTCTTGGCGATCGGGTTCTTCTCCAGTTTCAGGCGCTCGGTTACCGCGAACGCGATGCCCGTCGAGAGGACGAGAAAAACGACGANNCACTGTCTCGCCCGCTGCCGCCGAAGTGTCCTCACAAGCTAAAGCCACGATTCTTGTTTGCGAAGACGATCCCGGTGTTCGCCTTCTGCTTCGCCTCGCGATCGAGCGACGAGGTCATCGTGTCGTCGAGGCCGGCGATGGAGAGGCCGGGATCCTGCTCGCGCGCAGCGTCGAGCCCGACCTGGCCATCGTGGACATGCGCCTTCCCGATTGCAGCGGGATCGATGTCGTGCGGACACTGAGGAATGAGCCCGGCCTCGCCGCTATACCGATCCTGATGGCAACCGGAAGCGCGCAGCCGAGCGACCGTCTGGCGGCCGAGGACGCGGGCGTGGATGCCTTCGTCTACAAGCCCTTCGACATCAGCGGGCTTGTGGACGAGATAGAACGAATGCTCGAGAAGAGCGAGTCGTACCGCTCCGCTCTACCTCTTCGCCGCCTGTACTGAGGACCTATCCCGCCAGGGATACGCCCTAAGAGACCGCGACGACGGCAGTTGCCGTTCGAAGAGGTCGACAGTACCGGCGGCCGCGTTGGCGCTCGCTGGGGTGCCTGACCGGCGTTCGACTCAGATGAGATCGCTAAACGGATCGAGCGGAGCGGCGTCGTCGCATCCGTCACAGCGTTGGTCGAGGGGATTGCCGTGGATACAGCACGGCATCGGGATCGACCAGGCGTGTAGCCGAGTCGCGGCATCGACGAGCCGCAGCGCGATCACAACCTGAGGTACCGAATACGGATCGGCGGCTTCTGGCAGTTCACTAACGAGGAGGCTCATGCGGGAGCTTCTCCTTGGGGGCTTGGTTTTTAGCGGCCGAGCTGGTGCTGTCCAGCTCGACCTCCACGGTATGCGGTCCGGGAACGTTTTCCTAGCATCTAACGGGGAGTTCGTATCCCCTAAAAGGGGGCTCAAGTTCTTGGCCGGCGGCGATGCTTGTTCGCCGCAAGAGTCTATTCCGGCGAGGAAGGCCTGGCTGAATCGGCTCTCAGCCGCTTTTCGAGCGATCTCCACGCCGGTCGCGAAAATCCCAACTCGATCGGGTCTCCACTTTCGGCGTCCGCTGCCGACAAAGGAAGCAGGCCTCAACTGTGGCTAGGCGTCAAGGAGGGGAAGAGAATGTTGATCTGGATCGTCGCAGGAGTGTTGCTCTGCACCGCTCTCGGTTTCGTAGCGACCGAGTTCCGATCGCACCACCGCTAGGCGGGGGATCTCTCGCGGGCCAGCCCGGCGGAGGCGCCGACCACGATCGCCAGAAATCCCCAGACCATCGGGTCTTCGAAGAAGCTGGCGTAGAAGAGACTGTGCACGGCAATCGCGGTCAGCGCGATAGCGCAGACGAGCTGGACTCGGCCCGAGAAGCTCGGTCCCGCGCGCTGGAAGGCTAAGACCAGAGCGACAGCCAGGAGCCACACGTATAGCGCCAGGCCGGGGAAGCCGGTCTCGGCCGCCACCGTGACCGGGGTCGTGTGCGACGCCACGTTGCGCAACTTCGGCCCTTTGATGCCGGTGAGATCGCCGTAGGCATGCCTGAAGCCGCCGACGCCGACGCCCGCCAGCGGGTGGTGAAGAGCAATCCGGATACCGCGAACCACGAGCGACGCGCGGGTCGAGGTGATGCTGTTCAGGCCTCCGTGCGTCTTGTCGAACAGCTTCGCCCGTAGCTGCGGCGTCGCCAACCCAAGCCCGCCCACCAGCACCGCCGCGATCGTCAACGGTATCGCCGCACGCCGGCGCCAGGTGACCAGCGCCGTGGCCACAACACCGGCGAGCAACGCGGCGAAGCTCGACTGCGAGAACGAGAGTAAAAGCCCGATCCAGAGCACGACGATCGCCGCCGCCGAGGCCGCATACCAGGGCCGCCTCGCCCGGGCGATCACGAGCACCAGGCAGCCGAGTATCGCGACGACGAGGAAGCGGCCGTACACGGAGGGATCCCAAAAGACCGAGTTGACGCGGAAGAAGGGTGCGTAGGCGTTCGAGACGTCGAGCTTCTGATTCTGGAAAGTCCAGTGCGTCTCCCACTGATAGATGCCCACGAACGTGAACACGAGCGCCATCGCGGCCAGCCCGGCGAGGAGCCCGAGTAGTAGCCGCCGCGACCAGCGTAAACGTGCGAGCGTCACCGCCAGCAAAGTGAACGGCAGTAGGAAGGCGTCGAGGTAGATCGCTCCCTCGTGAACGTCGAGGCTCCAGGCGAGCGAGAGCGAGCTCCAGGCGACGAATACAGCCAGCGGTAAGGCGATTGCGCCCAGCTCTCGCACCCGCTCGTCGCCGCAAAAGATCTCGTATGCGAGCACGACCGCGGCTGCTCCGATCACGGCGTAGAGCGGGATGAGCAGGTTGAAGGTCGAGCCGTTGAGCTTGAAGGGCAAGCGCGCGGGCACACACGCGAGGCCCGCCACCGGCAGAAGCCAGGGCCACCGAAAAAAAGCGAAGACGAGAGCCCCGACGATCACCAATCCGGCCAGAGCGCCCGCCGCCAGGAACGCCGGGCCGACGCTGGGCACGATTGGTGTGAACACAAGCGCGCCGCCGCCGGCTATCAAGCCGAGCCCGGCCAGGCGCAAAGTGCGGTTGCCTCCGAGTAAGAGCCCGAGCACTCCGAGCGCGGAAAGCGGACCCCCGATCTGCGCCAGAGCGTTCAAGCTCTCTCCGTCAGCACTTCCCGCTGACCCCCGAGCGAGTCCACGAGTTTCAGCCTCTTGCAGGGTAAAAGGTCAAGGCCGAGCAAGTCTACAGCCGCCGCCCGGCAAGGACCTACCCCGGCGGGGATGTACTCCAAGGCGCCGGCGAGCGCTCATGGCGCCGGCTCCTCGGCCGCGCGGACGCCGCGCCGCCGAGAGAAGAGGCGGCTCGTTCCCCAGGCGACAAAGAGCAGAGCGCTCAGTCCGAGTCCGGCGATAACCGCGACGTTGGTCCAATCGCCCGGTAGGGGCTTGAGCAGCTTGATACCGCTCAGCAGGAGCACGACCGAGAAAGCGACGCGGAGCACGCGGTCGGGGACGCCGACGCTCACCTGGCTACCGATTAAGATCCCGGGAATCGAGCCCGGAAGCATCCAGAGGAGCGCGTGCCAGGCGACGTTACCGCTGACGGCGTAACCAAGACCCGCCACCCAGCAGAGAGCCGCGGCGTGGAAGATGTCGGTGCCGACGATGCGCCGGGCCGTGAGCGGGAAAGCGAGTAGCATCACCAACCCGAAGAAGGTGCCGCTACCGACGGAAGTGAGCCCGACGACGAAGCCACCGGTCGCTCCCAGCGAGAAGGCGATCGCGCGATCGCGGGGGCGAAGCAGGAACGCCTCGTCACTTGCTTCGACGCCCCCCTTGACGAACGTCTTGACCAGGAAGCCGATCCCGCCCAGGATCAGCGCCGACGCGATGATCCGCGTCTGCAGGTCGGCGGCGCCCTTGCCAAGACGATGAGAGCACCAGACTCCGACCAGCGCCATCGGTGCCGAGCCGCAGAGCATCCAGAGAACGAGTCGCGTGTGGATGGTTCCGAGCACGTGATGGCGAGCGGCTCCAAACGACTTGAAGATCGCTCCGTGCATGAGGTCGGTGCCCACGGCCATGCTCGAATCGAAGCCGAAGACGAGGATCAGAAGCGGCGTCATCAGCGAGCCGCCCCCCATCCCGGTCATGCCAACCAGCGTGCCGACGCCGAGCCCGAGCAGAACGAACTGCCAGGTTCCGCTGCTCACCGGTGGAACGCTTTGATCAACACCTCGGCGACCTCAGGACGCGTGAACTCGATCGGCGGCACCTTGCCGGCAGCGAGCATCTCGCGCACCTTCGTTCCCGAGAGCATGGTCCTGTCTTCGGGGCCGTGGGGACACGTCTTGGTCGAGGCCATCGAGCCGCAGCGCCGGCACCAGAACGAGTGCTCGAACATCATCGGCTCGANNCCGACGATGAAGTGCGAGCAGCCGTAGTTCTTGCGGCAGATCGCATGCCAGATCGCCTCGCGCGGACCGGCGTAGCGCATGGCGGCCGGGAAGGCGGCAACCAGGACGCGATCGGCCGGGTAATAGCACTCGATCAGCTTCCGGTAGCAGTCGACGCGAACCTGCACGGAGATATCGCCCGCCTTGGTGTCGCCGACGAGCGGGTGGATGAGCAGTCCGTCCACCGTCTCGAGCGCCACCTTGGTCAGGTACTCGTGCGCCCGGTGGATCGGGTTACGAGTCTGGAAGCCGACAACGCGGTGCCAGCCGCGCTCGGCGAAGACCGCGCGCGTGTCGGCCGGATCGAGCGCGAGCTCGGGGAATTCGGGCGTCTGGCGCTCGAACACCGTGACCTCGCCCGCGAGGTAACGCGACTTCTGATCGAACAGTCGCGCGACGCCGGGATGAGCCGTGTCGGTCGTACGGAAGCAGAGCTCGGCCTCGCGCTCCTTGTCGTAGTCGAAAACCTCGGCGACGTCCAGCACTCCGTACAGGCGGCCGTCCTCGCCGGCCAGTGCGACTCGATCGCCTTTCGGCGCCTCGTCGACGGCCAGGCAGACGGGAAGCGACCAGGGAAGTCCAGAGATCAGGTGCATGCTCTCGAGCACCGACTCGTACTCCTCGCGCCCGAGGAAGCCGCGCAGTGGCGAGAGAGCGCCGTTCGCGATCATCTCCAGATCGGACAGCTCGCGAGAGCTCAGGATGACCGCCTCGAGCGACTCGGCGCCTTCCGGGCGCGGCCCGGTGCGATCGATCAGCTCGCCGCCGTGCGGTCTGATCAGCTTGGCTGCCTCGGTGCTCATGCGCTCACCTCCGTCCGGATCAATCCGAGTTCCTCGAGCTTGGTGAGCACTACGCCGGCCGCCTGCTCGGGCGACAGCTGCTCGGTGTCGAGGGCGATGTCGGGATTGCTGGGGATCTCGTACGGGTCGTCGACGCCCGTGAAGCCCTTGATCTCGCCGGCGAACGCCTTCGCATACAGGCCCTTGACGTCGCGGCGGGCGCACTCCTCGACCGAAGCGCCCACATACACCTCGACGAAGGGGCCGAACTCCTCGACCAGTGCCCGGTTCTTCTGGCGGATCTCCTCGTAAGGCGAGATGGCAGCGGCGATCACGGCCGCACCGTGGCGCGTGAGCCGCGAGGCGACCCAGCCGATCCGCTCGATGTTGGTGTCGCGGTCTTCCTTCGAAAAGCCGAGGCCCTTGGACAGATGAGTCCTCACGGTGTCGCCGTCGAGGTACTCGACGATGCAGCCGCGCTCGTCGAGCGCCGGACCCACGAGGTGCGCGATCGTCGTCTTGCCCGAGCCGGACAGCCCGGTGAACCAGAGCGTGAAGCCGCCACCGCGCGAGCGATCCGACTCCGGATGCTCGTGCGGGTAAATATGTTCGACAGTGCCCGGCGCGTCACTTGCCGCGGCAACGCCCGACGAAACGTCCTTCTCGTTCATCTGTCCCTTCCCGTTTTCGAATCGTCGAGGTGAATGCCGCACTCCAGCTTGTCGGACCCGGCCCAGCGTCCCGCCCGCTCCTCCTCATCGGGCCGCGTCGGCCGCGTGCAGGGAATGCAGCCGATCGACCGATAACCGATGTCGTGCAGTGGGTTGTAAGGAATCTCGTTGACGGCGATGTACGCCTGCACGCGCTTCTCGTCCCAGTCGACGAGAGGGTGGACGCGCCAGACCCCGTAGCGCTCGGACCACTGGATCTTCGGGAGCCCGGCGCGGCTCGGCGACTGGCCGCGGCGAAGTCCCGAGGCCCAGGCCACGTAGGGCTCGAGCGCGCGCAGCAGCGGCTCGACCTTGCGGATGTGGCAGCAGCGGTCGGGATCGCGCTCCCACAGGTTCGGGCCCTCCTGCAGGTGCTGCTCGGCCACGGAGATGATCTCGGGCCTGATCACGTTCAGGTCGTAGCGCTCGACCAGGCGCGCGCGGGTCTCGTAGGTCTCGCGAAAGAAGAGCTCGGTGTCGAGCTCGATCACGTCGACACGCAGCCCGAGCTCCGAGAGCATGTGCACGAGCACCGAGGACTGCCTCTGCCAGGAGCATGTGAGGCAGAACTGCTCTCCGAAGCGCGCGGCCGCCCAGCGCAGGATGCCCTCAGCCTGCAGCGGCTCCAACTCGAGCGCAAGCTGCTCGGCCTCGGCCACTGCGGCGGCAGCGGAGTCAGGCTTGGGATTGATCACTGAGCAGGATTTCCCTGAGCGTGTCGCCGCGTAGCCCGAGTCGTAGCGTCTCGAGCGGAATCACTTCTTCGGGCGCGATGTTGCCGAGGTTCACCTCGGGCCCGTAGTGCTTGACGAACCAGGCCTGAGCCGACTTCGCCGGCGCCTCGAAGATGAGGTCGTCGACGGGAACCTCGTGCGTGATCTCCTCGACGAGTCCTGTCCGCATCTCGCCCGAGGGACGGAAGATCCCCGCCGTCCCGCCCTCGCGCCCTTCGGTGATCACTTTCCACGAGCCCGCCGCGAGCTCTTCCTTGATCCAGGTAACCCACTCGTAAGGCGCGAACACGGCCTCCGAGTCCTTCGAGCCGACCTCGGAGAGGACGATGAAGTCGCGCGCGAACTCGGCAATCAGCTCGAGCTTGCGCTCGCGCGGCAGGTCGACCGTGCCGTCCGAGATCTCGACGTGCGAGAAGCCTTTGCCCGCCAGCCAGCTCTTGTACTCGTCGAGCTTGTCGAGGGCGTAGGCCGCCTCGAAGAGCGTGCCGCCGCACACGACGGGCGTCTCGAGCGACTTGTAGAGAGCGATCTTCTTGTCGAGGTTGCAGGTCACGTACGAGGTGCCCCAACCGAGCTTGACCACGTCCACGTAGTCGCCCGCGCTCTCGAACAACCCTTCGGCTCCGCCGAGAGTCAGGCTCTTGTCGATGACGTGCGTGATTCCCTTCGTGCGCGGCTTGCCGCTGCGCTGGGGGAGGGAGAGGAATCCCTCAGAGGCGGGCATGGATGGCCTCCAATCGCTTGCGGGCTGTTTCCTGGACGTCGTGATAGACGGAATTTCCGTGACTGTCGATGCCCACGGTGAGCGGTCCGAAATCCTTGACCCGGAACTTCCACAGACATTCGGGCATCAGGTCCTCCCAGGCGACCTCTTCGATCTCCTCGATCTGGGTTGTCTCGAGCGCCGCAGCGCCGCCGACGACGGCCAGGTAGACCATCCCCAGGCGCTGCATCGGCTCGATCGCCTCGTCGGGGAGGCCGCCCTTGCCGCAGATCGCCCGCACCCCGTAGCTCGATCCGAGCCCCTCGGTGAAGCGCACCATGCGGGCGCTCGTCGTGGTGCCGATACAGATCTTCTCGTAGCGGCCGTCGGCGAGCTTGCGGACGTTGGGAGCGGTGTGCAGGAGCATGGCGCCGGAGAGGTCGATCGGAGGCTCCTGACCCTGGTCGAAGATACGAATCTGGGTGCGATCGCGGATGCCGATGATGTGACCGTCGACGATCACCTCGTCGCCGGCGCGCAGCGCGCGGATCTCGTCCTCGCCCGCAGGGAAGGTGAGCCGGTGCGAAGCCACTACTCGTCCTCCTCGACGTTTCTCCGCGCCTCGTCGGCAGCGCGAGCAAGCGCGAGCGCCAGTTCCTCGGCGGTTTTCGGATCCATCACGACCTCCAGCTCTCCGTCCATCTCGTGCGCCAGCGCCAGCGAGACGTGGCCCTCGGCGGTCGGGCTGGGGTAGGCGAGAACTTCGTCGCCGGTGTCCAGGCTCGCAAAACGGACCACCTCTTCGCGGGGCTGGTTTCCGTTCTCGTTCAGGTCGATGTCGTTCACGATTGTCTCCGGCCGGTTTCCCTAAGCGTCGCGCTCGTACTCGATCGAACCATCCGGGCCGATGTGAGCGCTGGCTCGGCGCGCGGCCCAGCACTGGTAGTTGACGGCGACCGGGTTGAGGGTCATGTGGGTGTCGGCCTGTTCGACGTGAACCGCGAGCACCGTCACGTCGCCGCCCATCCCCATCGGGCCGATTCCGGTCTCGTTCAGAAGCTCCATCAGCTCGTCCTCGAGCTGCCCGACCAGGGGGTCGGGATTGTGCGAACCGACCGGGCGGGCAATCGCCTCCTTGGCCAGATGCATCGCGTAATCGGCCGAGCCGCCGATGCCGACGCCGACTATCCCGGGCGGGCAGGGCTTGCCGCCCGCGCCGACGATCGAGTCGAGCACGAACTCCTTGATTCCGCGCACCCCGTCGGCGGGGACGCACATCTTGAGGAAGCTCATGTTCTCCGAGCCCGATCCCTTGGGCACGCACTTGACGTCGAGGCCGTCCCAGTCGGGAACGAACTCCCAGTGCACGATCGGAAGGCGGTAGCCGACGTTGGGCCCGCTCGACTCGCGGGTTAGCGTGTTGACGCTGTTCGAGCGCAGCGGGTAGTCGACTGTGGCGCGCTCGGTTCCGGCCCTGAGCGCCGCGGCGATGCGCACGGGATGGAGCGGGAAGAGCTCCCCGACGCGGCAGAAGTAGACGGCGAGGCCGGTGTCCTGGCAGAGCAGGTTGTCGAGCGAGTCGGCGACCTCGACGTTNNGTAGTGCTCTCGCTTCCGATCGCCATCAGCGTGCAGCCTCCCGATCGGAGGCGCCGGCGCTACGAGGCGCGAAACGCGAGCAGGTGGTTGGGGCGTGCTTTTGTCTCATCTGAGCATCGGTTCGAGGACTGACTCCGAGAATAGCGACACGTGTGAAGCGCCAATCGCTTCGAGGATGGTGCTGGGGCCGGCAATCGCTCGCCTGAATCATCCTCACAGCCAAAACGGGCTTATTTCTGTTATGCATGATTCTAATCAGAATCGAGCACCTCGGTTCGCCTTCTACCGCATGGCAAAGCCGCGCCCGGCGCGGCCTGCGAGATTCGTCTTTCTCATCGTTCTCAACCCTTCGTCGTTCGCCGTCGCTCAAAGGGTCGCCCCGCCGGATGTCCGTTGGAATGAGGCAGGCCCGCAAGCGGCGGTTCGGCGAGCAGGCATCCTCGGAGTGCGGATATCCGCACCCCGAGTCAGAAGTGATGCGCTCAGGAGCGAGCGAGCAGCGCCATCGCGGCCTGAGCGATCGAGATTGGCGAGATGAGATCGTTCTCCACCGTCCGCTTCGAGTCGTTCAGCACGATCGCGAGCACGAACGCACGGCCGTCCCGCCGCTCCAGGTACCACGAGAAACAGAGCACGCCGGGCTCCGAGCCACCTTTGTAAGCCGCGTAGCGCCAGATCTTCGGGTCGAGCGGGACTCCCGGGGTCTTAGAGAGGATCGCCCGTATCGGGGCGAGCCCGGGCCGGTGAGCGAATTGCTGGAGCCCGACCATCGCCCGGCCCAGGTCGGCGGGCGAGGCGAACCACTCGATCGTGCTCACCGCCAGCGGCTTGTCCTCGACCAGCCACGCGAGCGAGCCGGCCGACCGCGGCTTGCCCGAGAGCGCATCGATCGAGAGCGGAATCGCGTCGACGCGCGCCAGCAGGCGCGAGCGCTGTTTTGAGCCGGCCCGCGCGTAGGCGCTCATCAGCGAGGCCGGGGCGTCGGCCTTGAGGATCGTGTTCTCGCGCGTGGTGAGAAACGGGATGTCCCGCCCGGGCGAGTGGTTTCCGAGCCGGACGAGCTCCCGCTCGACCGCGCCTCGACCCAGGCGCCCGATCAGGTGGTCGGCGGCGGTGTTGTCGCTGATCGCGATCATCAGCTGCGCGTAGTGAAGGAGCGTGAAGCGCTTCCCGGCCGGCTCGTTCTGCATCACGCCCGAGGAGATGCTCTTCCACGCGTTCCGAATCGCCAGCTTCTCCTGCCAGCTTGCCGTGCCGTTCTCGATCGCCTGCCCGAGCGCCCCGAGTACGTAGAGCTTGAACGCCGACCCGATCGCGCCGACGCGGTTCGGATAGAGCGCGTGAACAGTCTTGAGGCGGCCGTCTTGAACCTCCGCGGCGAGCATGCTCGCCTGGCCGGCCAGTTTCGTCAACCCCGTGTCGATCACCCGCCAGTTGTTCATGCTCGAAGCGGCCGCTTGGAAGAAAAGCGCGTCGATCAGATGCGCGGGATTGTTCGCGACAGCGATCGAGACGCTCAGGCTGGCTCCGCGATCGCCATCGAGGCGCGCGACCAGCTGCAAGTTGTTCGGCGGGGTCAGCATTCGCACATATCGGTAGGGCTTCCCCGCGACGATCGGCTCGATTCCGGCTATCAGCTTCGCGGGGGGGAAGGCCTTCAGAAACGCCGGAGAGAAGTGCGCCGCAAACTCCGCCGCGGTCGGCGTTCGCCCTGAGTTGACCAGGGCTAGTGCCCAGGCGAGCTGGCGGCCGGCCGGTGTCGAAGGGAGCCCGGCGTTCGACTGCGCCGTGGTGCGAAGCTCTGTTCGCGCATGCGCGCTCGATTGCGAGCCGCAGCCCGTCGCGACGACTGCGCCGATCAGAAGCACTGCGGCAAGACCAATCTTCGGCATCGTTCCTCCTCGAGGTGTTCTTTGGACACTCGAAGCGTTTCGTACGAGCGGACGCCAGCCTATCGAGTCAGCCCGAATCCGACGGTGAAGCAGACAGGCCTCTGCAGGTGCGGTTGACCCCTCGACGAGACGAAGCCCTAGTCGGCGCGCAGGAAGGCGAGAACCGCGAGCACGCGCCGGTGCTGGTCGGGCGAGGCGGGCAGACGCAGCTTGGCGAAGATGCTGGTCACGTGCTTCTCGACCGCGCGCTCGGTGACGACCAGCCGCGCGGCAACCGCTGCGTTGCTCAGCCCCTCTGCCATCACCGAGAGCACCTCGCGCTCGCGCGGGGTCAGGTCGTCCAGCGGATCTAGGCGCCTCCTCCGGCCGACCAGGCGCGAGACGATCTCGGGATCGAGGGCCGAGCCGCCCTCGCCCACTCTGCGTACGGCCGATACGAACTGCTCGACGTCCGAGACGCGATCCTTGAGCAGGTAGCCGACGCCCTCGGCGCTCTCGGAGAGAAGCTCGAGCGCGTACTCCGACTCGAGATAGGCCGAGAGGACGAGCACTCCGGTTTTCGGAAGCTCGGCGCGGATCTGCTTGGCGGCGCGCAAGCCCTCGTCGGTCTGCGTTGGCGGCATGCGGATGTCGACGACAGCCACGTCCGGCTTGTAGCTGCGCACCTTGAGGATCAGCTCCTCGGCGTTCCCCGCCTGGCCCACGACCTCATACCCCGCCTCTTCGAGCAGGTGAACCATCCCTTCTCGCAGGAGTACCGAGTCCTCCGCGATCACGACACGCACGGAATCACCGCCTCAAACGTGGTTGAGTCGTCGGACCCCGTCACGATAGCGAGCGAGGCGCGGAACACGGCGAGCGCCGGCTCTTCTCTCATCCCACCAGCAGGTCGATAGCCGCACCCGAAAGTTCGCCTTTGGGCACGAAGCCGCGCGCGCCGCTCTCGACGATCCGCGCGCCGTAGTCACCCGCATCACGGGAGGAGGTGAGGACGATCTTGGGGCCGTCACCGCGGCGCCTTAGCTCCTCGGCGACCGCGAAGCCGTCGATGTCGGGGAGCTGGATATCGAGCAGAACGGCGTCAGGCGCGAGCTTGGCGATTTGATCGAGCGCGCTGCGACCGTCCTCGGCCTCGCCCACGACGACGAAGCCCTCAGCCTCCAGCAGATGCCGGGCGCTCTTACGGAAGGCCGGGTGGTCGTCGACGATCAGAACAGTAGTCATGGGCTCATCGTGGCACACCGCTTCACGCTCGCCGGTACGGTCACCCACACACTTCTTCGAGAGTTCCCTCGAATAAAGCGCTGCGCAGCCTGGCAGCGCTCGGCGACATGATCGTGTTTCGGCACGGAGTCGACACATACCCTGCGCTGTTTCTCGCTACCGTGTCCCGACCCCGTGGGTGGGTGGATTTGGTGGCGGGCGGCGGAACTTGGTGCCGATGGCGCGATGTGAAGGCTAGGTCGAGGCACCGATACTCGAGATCACGCGAGGCGCTCGCGTGCGAAGGCCAGAAACGCCTCCGCCACCCGCGAGAGAGAGCGCCCGCTGGCCCGGACGAGCGAGATCTCGCGTGCCGGGTCGAGGCCCTCCACCCGTGCACTCGCGAGCTGCTTCGAGGCCAGTTCGGCTTCGAGCGCCGAGCCTGAGATGAAGGCGACGCCGTAACCACCCATCACCGCCGCGCGCACCGACTCCTGCAACCCGAGTTCCAGGCGAACGTTGAGGTCACGCATGCGCACTCCGTACCGGCGCAGCTCGTCCTCGAGCACCTGCCTTACCCCTGCGCCCTCTTGCATCACGATCAGCGGCTCGGCGCGTAGCTCGTCGAGCGAGATCGTGCGCCCGGCGAAACGGTGGTCGGGAGCGCAGGCCAGTACGACCTCGTCGCGGAAGAAAGGTTCGAAGACCACGCCCCGGTGCTTACGGGCCGCGCCCACGACCCCGAGCTCGAGCTCTCTTTCCGCCACCCGCTCGACCACCGTCTGTGTGTCGAAGATAGCGAGCGAGACGGCGACCTCCGGAGAGCGCCGCTGAAACTCGCAGAGAAGTAGCGGCACCACCCGATCGCCGGGCCCCGTCGAGGAGCCGATCTCGAGCCGGCCCCGCAGCTCTCCCTCCTCGACGCCGGCGACCTCGTCCAGCAACTGCTCCTCGAACGCGATCAGCCGCTGTGCGCCGCGGTAGAGGCGCAACCCCGCTTCTGTCGGCTCGACCCGGCGCCCGGAGCGATCGAGCAGCCGGTGCCCTAGCTTCTCCTCGAGCGTCCTGATCTGCATGCTCACTGCCGGCTGGGTGACGCCTAGGCGCTCGGCCGCCTGCGAAAAGCTACGCAGCTCGACGACCGCGCAGAACGCCGCTAGCTGGCGCGTATCCATAAGCCCACATTATGGAGTCCAGAGTACGCGACGCGAGATCGCTCTCTCTTTGAAGAGTCCGGAAGGCACCCCGACGACGGGAGGGCTATTCTCGATCCCGTGAGATCAGAGGCCCTCGCGGAGCGCTACTCCCGGCTGGCAGAGGAGTCTCCCGACTTGCGCGGAGTCGACCGGGCGCTGCGCTTTCTCGATCTTCTCTTCTCGGCCTTCTTCCTGCTGATCTCGCTGCCAATCACGATTTTGGTCGTTCCGGCCATCCTGATCACCGGCGGCACGCCGATCTTCTACCGCGGCGAGCGGGTCGGCCGCTCGGGCCGGGTCTTCTCGATGTTGAAGTTCCGCACGCTCAGGCGCGGCGCCGAGAGCCGGCTCGGCCCCTACCTCGGCCCCGAGTTGGTCGAGCGCACGCGAGCCGAGTTCACGCCGATCGGCCGCTGGCTGCGGGCGACGCAGCTCGATGAGATTCCCCAGTTGTTGAACATCCTGCGCGGAGACATGAGCCTGGTCGGGCCGCGACCGATCCGGCCGCGTTTCTTCGAAGAGCTCGCCGAGCAGATTCCCGCCTACTGGCAGCGCCTGGTCGTGCGACCCGGTCTGACCGGCTTCGCGCAGGTGCGAAAGGGCTACGAGACCTCGTGGGCCGAGAAGCTCGCGCACGACCTCGAGTACATCGCCGATCGCTCGGTCCCGCTCTACCTGCGCACGCTCGTGGCGACGGGCTGGCGCGTGCTGCGCCAATCCCTGCGCGGCCTCGTTCGACCGCGCGAGTAGCGACCGGCGGCGACCGGACCGAACTAGACTCCGTTCCCGTGTGCGGAATATGTGGGATCGCCTCGGCCAGGCGTAGCGCCGACCCTGGCGAGCTGGCGGCAATGAATGCGAAGCTGGCCCACCGCGGCCCCGACAGCGAAGGAAGCTTCTTCGAGGGCGGCGTCGGCATCGCCGCGCGCAGACTCTCGATCATCGACCTCGACACCGGCGACCAGCCGCTCGCAAACGAGAGCGGCCGCGTACACGTCGTCCAGAACGGCGAGATCTACAACTACCGCGAGCTCCGTGCCGAGCTGGTGGCGGCCGGCCACCGCTTCGCGAGCCACGGCGACACCGAGGTGATCGCCCATCTCTACGAGCAGCACGGGCTCGACTTCGCCGCCCGCCTGCGCGGTATGTTCGCCGTGGCGATCTGGGACGCGGGCGAGCGCCGGCTCGTGCTCGCGCGCGACCGCTTCGGCATCAAGCCGCTCTACTACCGGCACGAACAGGGCGAGCTGCGCTTCGCGTCGGAGCTCCGCGCCCTGCCTCGAGGAGAGATCGACCTCAACGCGCTCGAGGCCTACCTCACCTTCAACTTCGTCCCGGCGCCCTTCTCGATCTTCCGCGAGACGTGCAAGCTGCCGCCCGGGCACCTGCTCGTCTGGCAAGACGGTGAGGTGCGACTGGAACGGTTCGCCCGGCCGCTGCCGGTGGACGCCGGCGAAGAGCGCCACGAGTCCGCCGGCGAGCTGAGCGAGGAGTTGCGGGCGCGCATGCGCGACTCGGTGCGCGCGCACCTGGTCAGCGACGTCCCGGTCGGCGTCTTCCTTTCGGGCGGTGTCGACTCCTCGCTTCTGGCCGCGCTCGCGGCGCAGGAGTCGACAGGTCGCTTGCGGACGTTCACGATCGGCTTCGAGGAGCGCTCGTTCGACGAGACGGCGGGCGCTCGCAAGGTCGCCGAGCGCTACGACACCGATCACCACGAGCTGATCCTGCGCCCGGAGCCCGAGTTTCTGCTGCGAACGCTGGCCGAGGTTTTCGACGAGCCCTTCGCCGACTCGTCGGCGCTACCGACCTACCTCGTCTCGGAGCTCGCCTCGCGAGAGGTGAAGGTCTGCCTTTCGGGCGAGGGCGGCGACGAGCTTTTCGGCGGCTACTACACCTACTCCGCCGATCTGCTCGCGCAGAGACTCGGGCCGCTCGCACGCGTCGCCCGCCCCTTCGCCGAGCTGCTGCCCAGCTCCAACGCCCGCGTCAGCTTCGACTACAAGGCCAAGCGCTTCACCCGCGGCGCCCACCTGCCGCCGCTCGAGCGTCATCACGCCTGGAAGGAGATCTTCTCGCCCGAGCTCCGCTCCGAGCTCAGAAGCAGCCACAGCGGCTTCGACCCGGTCGATGTCTACCGCGCTCGCTTCGACGAGACCGGCGGCGCCGAGATGCTCGCCCGCCTGCAGGACGTCGATCTCGGCATCCCGCTCGTCGACGACCTGCTCGTCAAGACCGACCGCTCCTCGATGGCTCACTCGTTGGAGGCGCGCGTTCCCTTCCTCGACACGATCGTCACCAGCCTGGCCCTGTCGCTCCCGCGACGGTTGAAGGTCTCCGGCCTGAACAAGAAGATCCTGCTCCGCCGGGCCGCCGAGCCGCTGCTCCCGCGCGAGGTCGTGCACGGGCGCAAGCGCGGCTTCTCGATTCCGGCCGCGGCCTGGCTGCGCGGCGAGCTGCAGCCGCTTGCGCGCGAAGTGCTCGCCCCGGCCAACCTTCGTCGCCAGGGCTATTTCGCGCCGGAGGTGGTGAGCCGGTTGCTCGATCGCCACATCGCCCGCAAGGAGGACCTCTCGCGCCAGCTCTGGGGCCTGATCGCCTTCACGCTCTGGTACGAAGGCCACGTCGAGCGAGAGCCCGGGCCGCTGCGCTCGGCACGGCTGGCGGCGGTGGAAGCGTGACTCGGGCACGGGGGCACCTCCACGTGAAACGATGCGAGCCGAAACGATGAGAGTCTGGATCGACATGACCGCGCCGGCGCACGTGCTCGTCTACCGGCCGCTGATGCGCTTGCTGCAGGAGCAGGGCGCCGAGATCGAGCTGACGGCACGCGATTACGCCCAGACGCTGCAGCTGCTCGAGCTGCACGGACTCGAAGCCGAGCTGATCGGCCGTCACGGCGGGCGCTCGCGCCTCGGCAAGGCGCGCTCGCTGACGTCGCGGTTGCGCTATCTGCACCGCTGGGCCAAGGGCCGGCGCTTCGACCTGGCGCTGGCGCACGGGTCGCACGAGCTGACGATCACGGCCCGCAGGCTCGGCATTCCCAGCTCGACAACGTTCGACTATGAGTGGGCCTGGCTCCAGCACCAGCTCGGCTGCCGCGCCGCGACGCGGGTGGTCGTACCCGAGGCGATTCCGCCCGAGCGGTTACGGCGCTACGGCGTCCACGAGCCCAAGCTCCGCCGCTATCCGGGCCTGAAGGAGGAGTACTACCTCTCCGACTTCGAGCCCGACTACTCGGTGGCTACCGGGCTCGGGCTCGACAACTCGCGCGTGCTCGTCGTAGTCCGCACGCCGCCGGATGTCTCGCTCTACCACCGCGCCTCCAACCCGCTTTTCCCGCGCGTGCTCGAGCACCTCGGCAATCACACCGATGTGCACGCGGTCGTAATCCCGCGCACCGAGGAGCAGCGCAACTACGTCCAGAGTCTCGAGCTTCCCTCGCTGATCGTCCCCGACCGCGCCGTAGACGCGCAGAGCCTGATCGCCCTTTCCGACCTCGTCGTCTCGGCCGGCGGAACGATGAACCGCGAGGCGGCGGCCCTCGGCGTTCCCGTCTACACGACGTTCGGCGGCAGGCTCGGCGGCGTGGACGAGTGGCTGATGCGGGAGGGAAAGCTCGTTCCGCTCACCGACCCGCGCGCGCTCGACCTGAGTAAGCGCGGGCCCGACGAGAGCAAGCGGGTGCGCCGGGATCCGAAGCTGATGCTCGAGCTGCTGCTATCGGCGCTCGAGAAGCCCGGCCAGACCGCCGGCTAGCGACAGCTGTACGGGAGGATCGCCGAGAGGCGGATCAACGCCGTCAATACGGTGCGTCGCGCGATGCGCGCGTCGCGAGAATGAGAACGCCATAGCGGCGATTCTCACAGAATCCGTCGTTGGTTTTCACGCTAGCGGCTGCTGTTCAGGATCTCGGAAAAGCGAATGATCGTGATCGTGTCGTCGGGCGTGATCTCGCGGTTGTAGAGCTGGCTCAGGAACTCGACCATCTCTTCGGTGCGACGCAGCTCGGGGTTGTCGTGCTCGATCTCGCGCGGCGACAGGTCGCGCAGGCGCTTGACCTCGATCTTGTCGATGACGGCGTCGAAGACCTTCTCGCGCGGGCTGAAGCGAGCGCCGCAGAGAACCTGCACGATCTGGCCCTTACGGTACTTACCCGACTTGTCGCCGAGACGGATCGTCGCAGTCTTGCGATGGCTCCGAAGCTGATCGGCCACCATGGGTGAGTAGAAGTTGAGTGCGTGCATCGAAACGACCCGAACCGCGCTGGACGGCCTGAATCATAAAGCGTGGCGAGCAGGAAAGAACAGTGTTCCCCGAGAGCTCGGTGCATACACGCGAGCAGAGCCGAGAACGACAATCTCTTCTTAGCGTGATCTTTCAAGGATCTCAGTGCGATCGACTTAGATTCCTTGCGATCACGCGGGACCGTCGCTACACTCGGTATCGGCACTCTCGTACTTAGAGTGCCAAATCTATCCGCAACTCGTAGACAAGCTCACTACAGGAGGGCGTTCATGAATCTCCAGCCCCTGGGTGACCGCCTGATCGTGGAAGTCCTCGAAGAGGAGCAGACCACGGTTAGCGGCATCGTCCTGCCCGACACGGCCAAAGAGAAGCCGCAACGCGGCCGCGTCGTCGCCGCCGGCCCCGGCAGTCGCAACGAGGCAGGCGAGCGCGTACCGCTCGACCTCGCCGCCGAGGACACGATCATCTTCTCCAAGTATGGCGGCACCGAGATCAAGGTCGGTGGCGTCGAGTATCTGATTCTGCGCGAGTCCGACGTCCTGGCGAAGGTTGTCGGCAAGCCCGCTGCCGCAAAGACTGCCGCAAAGAAGAAGGGATAACGAATGGCTCACAAGGATTTGAAATTCAACGAGGATGCGCGTAGGGCGCTCGAGCGCGGCGTCAACATCCTGGCCGACGCGGTCAAGGTGACGCTCGGCCCCAAGGGCCGCTACGTCGTGCTGGACAAGAAGTTCGGCGCGCCGACGATCACCAACGACGGCGTTACGATCGCTCGCGAGATCGAGCTCGAAGACGCGTTCGAGAACCAGGGCGCTCAGCTCGTACGCGAAGTCGCCACGGCCACCAACGACGTCGCCGGCGACGGCACCACGACGGCCACCGTACTCGCTCAGGCAATCGTGCGCGAGGGTCTGAAGAACGTTGCCGCCGGTGCCAACCCGATGGCGCTCAAGCGCGGCATCGAGAAGGCAGTCGACGCGGTCGTCGAGGATCTCAAGACCCAGTCGAAGGAGATCTCGGGCAAGGAAGACATCGCCCGGGTCGCCACGATCTCAGCCCGTGAGCGTGAGATCGGCGACGTGATCGCCGACGCGATCGAGAAGGTCGGCAAGGACGGCGTCGTCAACGTCGAGGAGGGCCAGACCTTCGGGCTCGAGCTCGAGTTCACCGAGGGCATGCAGTTCGACAAGGGCTACCTGTCGCCGTACATGATCTCCGACGCCGAGCGCATGGAAGCCGTGCTCGAGGATCCCTACATCCTCGTCGCCAACCAGAAGATCGGCGCTGTCAAGGATCTCCTGCCGGTGCTCGAAGGCGTCATTCAGGCCGGCAGGCCGCTCCTGATCGTGGCCGAGGACGTCGAGGGCGAGTCGCTCGCCACCATCGTCGTCAACAAGCTGCGTGGCACCTTCACGGCCGTCGCCGTCAAGGCACCTGGCTTCGGCGATCGCCGCAAGCGCATGCTCGAGGACATCGCGATCCTCACCGGCGCCGAGGTGATCACCGAAGAGATGGGCCTCAAGCTCGAGAACACGAAGATCACCCAGCTCGGCCGCGCCCGCAAGGTCGTNNGGCGAGAGCGACGCGATCAAGGGCCGCATCAAGCAGCTCAAGGCCGAGATCGAGAACACCGACTCCGACTTCGATCGCGAGAAGCTGCAGGAGCGACTGGCCAAGCTGGCCGGCGGCGTCGCGGTGGTCAAGGTCGGCGCTGCCACCGAGACCGAGATGAAGGAGAAGAAGCACCGCGTCGAGGACGCGCTGCAGGCCACCCGCGCGGCCCTCGAGGAGGGCATCGTGCCGGGCGGCGGTGTCGCTCTGCTCAACGCCGTCGAGGCGATCAAGCTCGACAGCTTCGCAGGCGACGAGCGCACGGGCGCCTCGATCATCGTGCGGGCACTTGAGGAGCCGCTGCGCCAGCTAGCGCAGAACGGTGGCCTCGAGGGCTCCGTCGTCATCAACGACGTTCGCAATGCCGCGAAGGGCCAGGGCCTGAACGTCGAGGACGGTCAGATGGAGGACATGGTCAAGGTCGGCATCATCGACCCGACCATGGTCACCCGCTCGGCGCTGCAGAACGCGGCCTCGATCGCCAAGAACATCCTCACCACCGAGGCCGTCGTGGCCGAGGCGCCGGAGAAGGCATCCGCCGGCGGAGGCATGCCAGGCGGCATGGGCGATATGGGCGGCATGATGTAATAAGCGCGCAAGCGCTAACGGATCAGGGGGGCCGGCGAAAGCCGGCCCCTGCCGTTTCTCAAGGGAAAGCCCGGCGAATCATCTCCGCCGCGTCTTGCAGCCAGACCGCCCGCTCCTGCCCACTGCTCGTGACGACGACCCCGAAGTTGCGCCGGCGAACGTCCTCTACGCCGCAGAGGCCAAAGACGCAGCGCACCCAAAGGGCCTCGAGCGGATCGCCGAAGACAGCCAGCTCGCGATTCTCGTTCGTATTCGAGGTGGTGAGGACGACAGCCGTCTTCGCCCGCAGCAGGCCCTCGGGAACACCTTCGCCGCTGTCACCCTCGAGAAAGCGGTACGCAACCTCGGGACGGACGACGCGATCGATCCAACCCTTGAGAATCGCCGGCGGCTGCCCCCACCAGTTGGGATGGACGACGACGATCCCCTCCGCCGCGGCCAGCTCGGCGCCGTGTCGGACGACCTCGGGATCGACCGGGCCATCGCTCAGGATCTCCTCGGCCGGAAGTAGCGGATCGAAGCCCTCGGCGTAGAGATCGTGGAAGACGACCTCGTGCCCCCGCTCCTCGAGCGCGGAAACAACCGCTTCGGCGAGCGCGTGATTGAAGCTGCCGGGCTGTGGATGCCCCAGAACGACGAGGATCTTCACGCTCGCGATCCTAGTCGCGCGAAGAAGTCGCTCGGCGCCGACCGGACCCGAGACTCACTCGGCCCGCGGCGTTGAGCTCACGCCAATCCTCGCGGGATAGTCCGCCGCGACCGACACGGCGAGCGCGGCTCACTCCGCGCCGTCCCCACCCGCCGCAAGCCCCGACCGCAACCTCGGCCGGATCGCCCCGCTCTAAGGATCACGCGATGGAAATCGCGCCGAAGGCGCGGCTCATTGCCTGCTTGGTCCGCCGACGAAAGTCTTCGTCCGCTCCGCGGACGGACTCTCGTCGGTAGAAAGGCGCGCCCGGCACGATTTGAACGTGCGACCTCTGCCTCCGCAGGGCAGCGCTCTATCCCCTGAGCTACGGGCGCCAACCCGCCAAGTGTAGCCGCCCCGCACGCACAGGTCAGAGCCTCGTAACACAGCCGGTTCGTGGCGATCAGAGATCTCTCGGCCGCCGCGACCTACATGGCGGGCGCGGCTCAGCCAACGCCGTCCCGATCCGCCACGAGCCCCGACTACAACCTCGGCCGGCTCGTCCCATTTGTAGGACCACGCGATGAACCTCGCGCCGAAGGCGCGGTTCATTGCCTGCTTGGTTCGCCGCTGAAAGTCGTCGCCCGCTCTGCGGGCGGACTTTTAGCGGCGATACGATCGTCGCGTATGGCTCTCTACCTGACAGAAGAGGACGTAAACGCCCTGCTCGACGCCGAGTCGGTGAACGAGGCCGTCGAAGAGTGCGAGCAGAGGATGGCCCGCGGCGCGGTGGAAGTTCTTCCGCGGGCGCGGCTCGGGCTCGACGGCGGCGGCATGACCTTGATGGCGGCGGTGGATCGCGAAGCCGGTCTGGCCGGCGTGAAGAGCTACGTCGCCGGGAGGGGGCGATCTTTTCGCCCCGTCATTCTTCTCCAGGACGAGCGTACGGGCGANNAGCGTGTTCGCGTCTTCTGTCGCAATGAAGAGCGCCTTCGCTCCTTCTGCGAGCAGACAGGCGCCGTCCCGGCCCACGATCACAAGCAGGCGGCCCAGGCCGAAATCGTCGTCACCGTCACGAGCTCGCCCGATCCGGTTCTCCGTGGCGAGTGGCTCCAGCCCGGGACGCTCGTGTGCGCGGTCGGCGCCAACGTAGCCGGCCACCGCGAGCTCGACAACACCGTGCTCGAGCGAGCCTCGCTCGTCTGCTGCGACCTCAGGGTTCAGGCGCAGATCGAGTCGGGCGATCTGATCGAGCCGGCCGCAAGTGGCGTCCTCGACTGGCTGGAGGTGCACGAGTTGCACGAGCTGGTCGCAGGGGAGCTGCAGGGGAGGCAGTCCGACGAAGATATTGTCGTCTTCAAGTCCAACGGCATTGCCGCCTGGGACGTCGCGGCGGCGGCGGTCGCCGTGAGTCGGGCTCGCGCCGAGGGGCGCGGTCTCGAGCTCTGACCATTCTCCTGGGCGCGCTCGCACGCTATCCTCGAACCGTGCCGAAGGATTCGCCATCTCGCCGGTTCGCCGAGCGCGCGTTGCTGGGAATCGACGACGAGGGCAATGAGGAACGCGTCGTCTTCTGGATCGAATACCAGCCCGAGGCGCTCTGGGCTGTCGGCCGTGCGGTCAACCCACAGCTCCGCTCCGACAACGGGCCGCGGGATGACGACTACATCTTCAAGGGTTACGAGCTGGATGACGCCCTCACCGAGGCAAACGGAGCGCTGAGCGACGACCTGCGCGTCTCGAGCGAGGAGGGAATCGAGCAGGAAGTGCTCCCCTTCGCGCGGGACGAGATCCTGGAGCCGCTCGAACGTTGGTTCTTCCACCACGGCGACGGCAAAAAGGCCGAGCCAGGTAACGGCGCGGGCCGAGCCTAGCCTTGCTAGGTTCGCGGCCTGATGCTGATCCGGATCGGGCACACACCAAATCCCGACGACGCCTTCATGTTCTGGGCACTCGCCTCGAACAAGATCGACCCGCGCGGGTTCGAGTTCGAGCCGATGGCCGAGGAGCTCGAGACGCTCAACCACTGGGCCTGGGAGAGCAGGCTCGAGGTCACGGCGCTGTCGGTGTACGCCTATCCCTTCGTTCAGGAGCGCTACGCCCTACTACCCCACGGCGCCAGCATGGGAACGGGCTACAGACCGGTGGTCATCTCGCACCAGCCTCTTTCGCGCGAGCAGCTGCGAGAGGTTGAGATCGTCGTCCCGGGTGCTACGACGACCTCTTTTCTCGTTCTGCGCATGTGCCTGGGCCAAGAGTTCCGCTACCGGGTGCTGCCGGCGAACAAGATCCTCGACGAGGTCAAATCGGGCCGCGCCGAGGCCGCGCTGGTGAATGAGGAAAGCCAGCTGACCTATCGTGAAGAGGGTCTCTCCAAATCGGTCGACATCGGCGAGTGGTGGCTGCTGGAGACGGGATTGCCGCTGCCCCTGACGGTGAACGTCGCCCGCCGCGACCTCGGCTCACGCCTGCCCGAGCTCTCGAACGTGATTCGCGACTCAATTCTCGCCGGACTCGAGAACCGTCGCCGGGCGATGGCCTACGCGATGCGCTACGGCCGCTCCAGCGACGTCGCCATCACCGACCGTTTCGTCGGCATGTACGTGAACGAGCACTCCTTCGATTTCGGCGATGAAGGCCGCCAGGCAATAGCCGAGCTGCTCGGCCGGGCTCAGGCGATCGGCGCCTTCGACATGCCGGTCAAGATCGAGTTCGTCGCCTAGGGCACGCCTCGGCGCGGTACGTCGTCTCGAAACGAGCTCTTAGCCGCGACGCGACTTCAGCTCGACCACGAGCTGGCAATCGAGCGCCTCGGCTATCCGTAGCAGGGTGTCGATCCGCGGCGGCCGGCCTCCACGCTCGAGCCGGGCGATGGCCGATTGCGTCGTTCCGGTCAACTCGGCGAGCTGCCTCTGCGACAGTTTTGACGCTTGGCGCTGCTGGGCGACTTGATCGGCGATCTGGGCAAAAAGCCAGCCCCCGTCGCCGACCCCGGCGATGCGCTTGAGAGCTCGTTCCTTCAATCGTTCGAACGCTCGTTCTTCTGTCACAGGTGAAACATAGCAGCCATGCTATTGAGGGGAAAGGGCGGCGGCGAAGACCGCGTCCTGGCGCGAATCGTGTCATGCTCGTAACGATGCAGATAGCCCTGATCGTCAACGGCAAGGCTACGCGGGTCACACCGGAGGGCGTCGTCGGCGTCGAGAACGCCCTCAAACGCGCCGGCAATGTCGTCACGCTCGAGACGCAAGCCCCGCGGCACGGAATCGAACTTGCCAGGCAGGCAAGCGAGAGCGCCGACGCTGTTGTCGTCTTCTCGGGGGACGGAGGTTTTAACGAGGTGCTCAACGGCATCGAGTGCGACGTTCCTATCGGCTTCGTTCCCGGCGGCGGCACGAGCGTGCTTCCGCGAGCCCTGGGGCTTCCGCGAGATCCGATCGAAGCGGCCACCCAGATAGCGCAGGCGCTATCCGAGTTGCGGACACGGCGAATCTCGCTCGGCAGCGTCAACGGTTATCGCTTCGCCTTCGAGGCGGGAATCGGGGTCGACGCCGAGGTCGTTCGCCGCGTTGACCGTCTCGGCCGCGACGAAGACGGCCGGCGCCCCGGCGATTTCGCATTCGCGCGCTCGCTGGTTGCCGTGCTCAGAGAGCGGCGGCGTTCGCTCGACCAAATCATCGAGGTGCGCGATCTCGGCCGCGCGGCCTTCGCCATCGTCTGCAACGGCGACCCGTCGACCTTCGCCGGGCCGTTGCCGCTGCGCTTCACACCGGCCGCCCGCTTCGAGCTCGGACTGGATCTTGTCGCCCCGGTACGCATGCGACGAGGCTCGATGTTGCGGATCGCGCTGGCGATTCTCAGGGGCCGCATCCCCCGCTCTGACGATGCTCTCTACGGGCACAACCTCGACCGGATCGAGGTCGTCTGCGACCGGCCCGAGCCCCTTCACGCGGACGGCGAGGATCTCGGCGACGTGACCTCGGCCGTGTTCGAGTGCCAACGCGCGGCCGTGTCCGTNNGGCGGTCAGAGAAGCGGCCAGGGCGAAGCCGGCGCTGACCTGAAGGGCGTGGTGGAAGCCGTGGACCCTGGCTTGGACCTGCGAGTCGCCGGCGGCCAGCGCGGAGTTGGTGGCGGAGTCTGCCAGCACAGACAGCACTGCCAGACCGATCGCCCCGCCGATCTGCTGCGCGGTGTTGAGCATTCCCGATACCAGGCCCGAAAACCTTTTCGGCACGCCGCTGGTTGCCGCCAGAGTGAGCGACACGAACGAGAGACCGAGTCCGATACCGGCGATCACCAGCCCCGGGAAGACGTCGTGCCAGTAGTTGCCGTGCACTCTCATCCGGGAAAGGATGAACAACCCGGCCGCAACGAACAAAGGCCCGACCACCATCGTCGGCTTGTAACCGATCCGGCCGACCAGTTGAGCGGTGATCCCGGAGAAGATGGCGATCACGAACGGCGTCACGAGAAAGCTGATCCCCGCGCGAACGGGCGAGTAGCCGAGGATCGTCTGCAGATACAGGGTCAGGAAAAAGAACATCGAGAACAGACTCGCTGCGATGATCAAAGCGGTCAGATCGCCGCCGGCGACGTTTCTGATTTTGAACAGGCTGAGCGGCAACATGGGGTCGCGAGAACGCGCCTCGTTGATCAGAAACGCGCTCAGGAGCAACACGCTCAGCGCCAGGCTCAGTATCACCGTGAGCGAGCCCCAGCCGTCAACCGGCGCCCGGGAGAGTCCGAAGACAAGCGCGATCAGGCCTAGAGTCACCGTGCCCGAGCCGAGGTGGTCGAGATCGCGAAACCTGACCTTTCGCTTCTCCTCATGCCGTGGCAGCATCAAGGCCGCGAACACGACTACCGTGAACCCCACCGGAACGTTGATGAAGAAGTTCCAGCGCCAGCCGAGGTATTGAGTGAGGATCCCGCCGAGCACCACGCCCACAGCGGCTCCGCTCGAGGCCACCGCGGCCCAGATACCCAGAGCCAGATTCCGCTCTCGCCCCTCTTCGAACTCGGTCAGAACGATGCTCAGCGCGGTCGGAGTCATGAAGGCGGCCATCAGTCCCTGCGCGGCGCGGGCGCTGATCAGCATCACGCTCGACTGGCTCAAGCCGCAGGTCAGCGACGCCAGGGAAAAGAGCGCGACTGCCGTGATGAAGAGCCGGCGGCGCCCGAACACGTCGGCCGTGCGCCCGCCGAGAAGGAGGAAGCCGCCGAACGCCAGCGAGTAGGCGGTGATCACCCACTGCAGGTTGTTGGGCGCGAAGTGGAGGTCCTTCGCCAGCGACGGCAAGGCGACGTTCACGACCGAAACGTCGAGCACGACCATGAAGAACGACGCCGCCAGCAACGTGAGGATGAACCACTTGTTCCTCAACCTCGCCAAGATCTCTTTCCCTCGTTCCGATTAGCGCTTCATTCCCTGCCGTCCAGATAGATGTGGGCGAGCCCGCGGCCGGATCCGCGAGCCCGCCCTGCTTCTGCGCCGGATCCCCCCGAACTCGGCGCAGAAGCTGGCGCGACTCCTAGGACGTTGCCTCCGGAGTTGCGCGGCTAGCGAGGTGCGACGCGAGCATGCCCTCGATCTTCGAGGCGCTCGCTCGCCCCTCGATTCGCTCCATCACGCGTCCGTTCATCACCAGTACGAGAGCTGGAGCTGCGCCGATCTGGTATCGACCGGCCAGGTCCGGGCGCTCGTTCACGTCCACCAGCACGACGCGAAGGTTCTTCCTCTCCTTCCGTGCGATCTGGGCTATCAGGCTATCCATACGCCGTGCAGGCCCCGAACTCACGGAAGAAAAGAAGAGGAGCAACGGTTCGCGATTCTGTTCCAGTGCCGTCTCCCTGACTCTCGGACGTATCCATTTCCCCGTCCGTACAGAGAGCGAAACGCGAAACCGAGAACCTCGAGAGGATCGTGCCGGTGGAGTTCAGGCGGATCGGTCCGTCTACACTGCTGGCCGTGGGCCTCTGGTATTGGCTGGGAGTCGCGCTCGGCCTCGGGGTGGCGCTCGGGACCGTGGTCGCAGGGCTCATAGCGCCTGTTCGAGCGGGCGTTTTTCTGGCGTCAACAATGGCTGCGGCCGCCGGCTACGGCCTGGCGCTCGTCTTCGTCGCGCCGTTCGCCGCCCTCTCAGGAGCGGCGGGAGGCGTTGCCGGCGCTGTCGCGATTGCCCAGCTCTGCCGCCGTACTCTGGCCCGCGGCGGAACCCGGGGCGCCACGGGAGCTCTCATCTTCTTTCTTGGACTGGTCGTCGGCGGTCTCGCCTTCGTGCCGGCGCTGGGCTACCTCGAAGCCGGGCTCGTCGTGCTGCTCACCCTGCGCCTGAGACGCGGAGGCGCCGGCCGCTACGCCGGGCTCCGCACGCTCGCGCGCGACTGATGCGCAAGCTCGTCCTGATCGTCATCGACGGGCTGACACCGGCCCTGCTCGAGCGCGGGCTCGAGAGCGGTCTGGCGCCGACGATCTCGCACTTCGCGGCCGCCGGACAGCTCGGGCGCGCGGTATCCGTTTTCCCCTCACTGACACCGGTTTGCCTGGCCACGATCGCGACGGGGGCGCATCCCGGAATCCACGAGATTCCGCACCTGGTCTGGTTCGATCGTAAAGAGCGGCGGGTGATCGAGTACGGCTCCTCGTTCGCCGCCGCTCGCCGCTCAGGTGCGCTGAACTGGTGGCGCAACACGGTTTACGCGATGAACGCGAAGCACCTCGGCCGCGGCGCGGTCACGATCTTCGAAGCTCTCGAGGATCACGGCTTCAGGGCGGCCGCTATCAACGCGACCTGCTTCCGTGGCCGCACGCGCCATTTCCCGACCCTTCCGGGAGTGACGCCGCCGGTGCTGGGCCCGAGCCGCTTCTTCTTCTACGGACTGTTCGAGTCGCACGAGACCGGAGCCTCACCGACCGCCGTCTTCAGGCGCGCGAGCGGCTCGGTCGACGACTACGCCGAGGCCGCCGGTCGCTGGCTCGTCACTCGCGATGACTTCGACTTCCTCTTCTACTACCTCTCCGACTTCGACTACATCTCGCACGCGCTCGGGCCCGACAGCGCCGATGCCGCTCTCGAACGAGCCGACGGCTCAATCGCCACGATCGTCGAAGCCGCAGGCGGAATTGACGCCTTCCTCGATCGTTATGACGTGCTCCTCTGCTCCGATCACGGGCAGACGCCCGTCCACGAGGGAGTACGGCTCGATCGCGCACTGGCGGACCTCTCCTTGGCCGGACGCCGTGCCTATCGCGGCTCGCAGGTCGTGCTCACCGCCTCGAACCGTGCTGCGATGGTCTACCGGCTCGAGGACTGCCCGCTCGAGACGGCAGAGCTGGCCGAGCGCCTGGTCCGCGATCCAAGCGTTCAGGTCGTCGCCTACCGGAACGGCGCCGAGGCGGTCGCGCTGCGGGACGGCGCTGAGTTTCGCTTCGCCCCGACCGTTCAGAGCTGGCGGAAGAGCGGGGAGGAACGGGTGCTCGATCAGCCACAGGCGCTCGAGCGCCTGTGGTCGGCGCTGGCCAACCCGAATGCCGGCGAGCTGCTGATCTCGGCCGCCCCGGGAGTAGAGTTCGCCGACCTCGCCGGCCGTCACCACGCCGGTGGCGGCTCGCACGGCTCGCTCGAGCGCGGCGATTCCGAGGTGCCGATGCTGGCAGTGGGTATCGCGCGTCTCCCCGGGAGCATCGCGGAGATCGCCCCGGCTATCCTCTCCCACTTCGGCATCGCACCACCGCACTATCCGGAAATCTTCGCCGCCGCGGCCGCCTGAGCGAGGAGGCTCTCGCCGTCGATGCAGCAGAGTATTCGCAGAGCTCACGTGATCGTACGTGGCCGCATCCAGGGCGTCGGCTATCGCTACTCGACCCGCTCACGCGCGACGTCGCTCGGTGTAGGCGGCTGGGTGAGAAACCGGCCGGATGGAAATGTCGAGGCGGTCTTCGAGGGCTTGGCCGAACGCGTAGAGTTGCTTCTTCGCTGGTGCCGCGAGGGACCCTCGGCGGCGTATGTCGATGAGATCGAGGTCGAATGGCAGGAACCGACAGGTGAGCAGGGATTCGCAATCCGGTAACGGAAAAGACGGCCGCCGAGGCGCGGCCGAGAGCCCCCTGCGCAGCCTCGGCGACGAGCTGCTGAAGCTCCCCGTCCGCCTGCGCGGAGCCGAGCTCGGCCGGCCCACCGACGTGCTCGTCGATCTGGAGCGCCTGCGCGTGGTCGGTCTGCAGGTGCGTTGCGGTGATCGCGCGCAGCGATTCCTTCCGCTGGCGGCCGCGGTGCTCACAAGCGAGGAGATCACAGCCTCCTCCAGCCTCGCGCTGCTCGACGAGAGCGCCTATTACAGCGAGCACGGCTCGTCTCTGCAGGCGCTCCGGGGAACGGCCGTCGACGTAGCCGGACGCCAGATCGGAACGCTCGACGACATCGTCCTGCGCGCCAACGGCGACGTGACGAGAATCGTCGTCAAGAGCAAGGGCGGGGAATTGCGGCGGTTTCCCGCTGCGAAGGTGCGGATACGGCAACGCAAGACGGCGCGGAGACGACCCTGAGCGCAAGAGAAGAGGCATCAACGGACACGCTCCACGGCTCGCGGGCCGGGCGAGCGCTCAGGGCACGCCACAACTGGGTTCAGCTGGCGAAGTTCTGCACGGTCGGAGGCAGCGGCTACGTCATCAACCTCAGCGTCTACGCGCTCGCGCTCGACCTCTTGGGGTTCGACTACTACGTTGCGGCGACTATCTCGTTCGTCGTTTCCGCGTCCAGCAACTACCTCTGGAACCGAGCCTGGACGTTCCGCGATCAACGCGGGCACTTCGGCCTCCAGGGACTGCGCTTTTTCGTCGTATCGACGATGGCATGGGCCGCGAACATCGGGTTCCTGTCGCTCCTGATCGCGTTCGGATTGGGAGAGATCGTCGCCCAAGCGGTGGCGATCGTGTGCGTCACGCCGGTCAACTTCATCGGTAACAAGCTCTGGTCGTTTCGTACCTGAACGGCCGCAATAACGCAGAATTCGTTCCGGAATGAAGACGGAGCGCCCCGTCTCGAGACGAGTCATCCCGAATACCGCCGCGAGTATCTGCCTCGGGCTCATCCTTCTGCTCGCACTTGCAGCCGTCCCGGCCGGCGCGACCGGGCACGAGAAGGCGCCGGTAATCCGCTTCACCCCGATCGGTAGCGCGCGCCTCGACGAGGCGACCGCCGAGAAGATCTTCCTGCGCGCGGACAAGGTAAAGGACTGGGTCGAGCGCTATCCGAGCGCGAGCCTGACCAAGGAGGCCGTGTTCGACAAACAGGGGCGCTACTGGACGGTGCGCATCTGGGCCAAGAAAGCGGGCGAGATCGCCGAAGGACGAGTCGACGACGCGAGCGGGCAGGTGACACAAGCCTGGACAGGTCCTCAGGTCGCCTGGGGAATGGCGCGAGGATCGCCGGGCGCTTTCGGCGGCAGGGAGGTCAACTCGCTGCCGGTCTGGCTCGGGTTCTGCGCTATTTTCCTGCTCGGACTCGGAGACCTGCGCCGGCCGCTGTCGCTGCGCAATCTCGACCTGATCGCCTTCCTTTCCTTTTCGGTCAGCCTCTGGTATTTCAACCAGGGGCGCGTTTTTTCCAGCGCCTCGCTCGTCTATCCGCCGCTTCTCTACCTGATCGGCCGTCTGCTCTACGTGGGCGTACGGGGCAGACAGACAAGCGCGAGCCCGCCGGTCTGGCCGGTCTGGCTGCTCGCGGCTGCGACCGTCTTCCTAATTGGCTTTCGGATCGGGCTCAACGTCCGCACCTCGAACGTCATCGACGTCGGCTATGCCGGAGTGATCGGCGCCGACCGCATCGTCTCGGGCCAGTCGCCCTACGGCCACTTCCCTTCCGACTCCGTCAACGGCAAGACGCTGAAGGCCTGCGGACCGGCGGATTCCGAAGGGAACGTCCGCGATCACATCCAGCCCAACGGGCACTGCGAGTCGTCGAACCCGGATGGCGACACCTACGGCCCGGTCGCCTACCTTTCGTACGTACCCGGGCTCGCGCTCTTCGGCTGGTCGCACAAGTGGGACGACCTGCCGGCGGCTCATTTCACCGTGATCCTCTTCGACGTTCTCTGCATCGCGGGATTGGCTCTGGTCGGGCTCCGTTTCGGCGGCATGCGTCTGGCGGCGACGCTCGCCTTCGCCTGGGCGGCCTATCCGTTCACCCAGTATGTCTCGAACTCGAACACCAACGACGCGATCGCGCCGGCCTTCCTGATCTGGGGCTTCTGGCTGGTCACCTCGCCCTGGGCCAGGGGCGCTGCTGTGGCGTTGTCCGGCTGGACAAAGCTCGGGTCGCTGATCGTGGCGCCGCTCTGGGCCACCTATCCGGAGGCGCTTCGGCTCAACCCGCTCCGCTGGTTCGGCCGGCTCGGTCGCTTCGTCGCCGCGTTCGCGCTAACCACGGTCGCAGTCTTCTCGGTGCTACTGCTCGAGCCCAGCCCGCTTCACGCGGCACGAACGTTCTGGGATAAGACGATCGCCAGACAGTTGAACAGGGAGTCGCCGTTCTCGCTTTGGGACTGGCGCCAGTACCACGCCGGGCTACCCGATCTGCACGTCGTNNTATATCGTTTGGTTCTTCCCCTTTGCCGCGATCGCGCTTCTGGCGGGTAGCGGCGCCGTCGTTCGAGCGAGGAGGGATGTTGAGAATGCTGCTTGAGTCGATCCGCGCCGGGGCCGACAGGCGCTCGAGCCTGCTCGTCGCGGCGATCGCCGGTGTTCTCTTTCTCGGCTCCTGGGCGACGATCCATCACGGCTTCTACAGCAAGCACCAGATCGTCGACACGCCGCTCTACCAGCACTACGGCGACTGGGTCCTGCATGGCAACGTCCCCTACAGGGACTTCTCGCTCGAGTACCCGCCCGGCGCGCTGCCGGCGTTCATCCTCCCCGCCGTCGGTAACAGCGCGAGCGCCGAGCCGTCCGCTACGACGATCGGGCCTTACCGCGTCCGGACGGCGTACCGAAGAAACTTCGAGCTGTTGATGGAGCTCTGCGCTCTCGCCTCGATCGCGCTACTCGCGGTCGGCCTGCTCAGACTCGGCGCCTCGAACGGAAGAATGGCGATGTCGCTCGGCCTGGCCGCTCTCTCTCCGCTCCTGCTCGGCCCGGTGCTCCTCTCGCGTTTCGACCTCTGGCCGACGGCGCTCGCGCTAGCCGCTTTGGTGGCGATACTCGGAGATCGTCACTGGATCGGCTTCGGCCTGCTCGGAGCGGCCACCGCGGCGAAAATCTTCCCCGCGGTGCTACTCCCGATCGGCATCGTCTGGGTCTGGAAGCGCGCCGGGAAAAGGGAGCTCGCGTCCTGCCTGGGAATCTACGTCGCAGTGCTCGCCGCTTGCTTCGTGCCGTTTGCGATCGCGGCTCCACACGGGCTCGTCCATTCCTTTGCAGTCCAGCTCAATCGTCCGTTGCAGATCGAAAGCCTCGGTGCAGCCGTACTGGTGGGCCTGCATCACCTGGTCGGGCTCGCGGCCTCCGTCCAAAACGGCTCCGGATCACAGAATCTGTCCGCCTCGGGCTCGCAGGTGGTGGCCTGGGCGCAAACGGCACTACAGGTCGTTGCTCTGCTGGGCGTCTGGGTCTGGTTCGCGAGAGGCGATGCCAACCGCGAGCGTTTGGTGCGTGCGAGCGCGGCCGCGATCGTTGCCTTCGTAGCGTTCGGGAAGGTGCTCTCGCCCCAGTTCTTGATCTGGCTCTGCCCCTTCATCCTGCTCGTGCTCGGAAGGCGCGGCCTCGCAACCTCGGCACTGCTCGCGCTCTCGCTCGTTCTAACTCAACTCTGGTTCCCGTACCGCTACTGGGACTACGCGCTTCACTTTGGCTCGCTGCCGAGTGCGCTGGTACTCACCCGTGACGTCGCTCTGCTCGGCATCTTCGCGCTGATGCTCGTCGGGCGACGTAGGCGCGGGCAGGAGCTCCCGGCGGCGGCCCGCACGCAGGCGGCACTCATCCAATCGGGACCCTGACCGCCTCGCAACCGAGCGCGCGGCCGTTACGGTCGCACTCGACGAGCGCGCCCTCTATGCGCACGTCCCCCTCGGCGGGCTCGAAGCGGACTCTCATACCGGTGCGCATCCGCTCGATCGCAAGCTCGGCTCTTACTCCGATCACCGAGTCGTGCGGGCCGGTCATGCCCGCATCGGTGATCGCCGCCGTTCCGCCGGGCAGAACGCGGGCATCGTTCGTCTGTACGTGGGTGTGAGAGCCGAAGACCGCGGTGACGCGGCCGTCGAGCCAGCGGGCGAGCCCTATCTTCTCGCTCGTCGCCTCGGCGTGAAAGTCGATCAGCACGATCGGTGTCTGCCGTGAGGCTTCCGCGACGAGCTCGTCCACGACCTCGAACGGACTGTAGGCGACGTTCATGAACAGCCCTCCGAGCAGATTCATCACGGCGACAGAGCCGCCGTCGGCGGCCGGTAGGACACTGATTCCCCGCCCCGGCGAGAGCCGGGAGAGATTGGCCGGGCGTACGATCCGCTCGTTCTGGCCGAGATAGGAGACGAGCTCGGGCCTGCGCCAGACGTGATTACCGAGCGTGATCACATCGGCGCCGACGGCAAGGATGCGCTCGGCGTGCTTGGGCGTGATGCCGGCTCCGTCGGAGGCGTTCTCGCCGTTGACGACGCAGAAGTCGAGCGCGAGCTCCGTGCGCAGGCTCGGCAGTCGCTGCTCGAGCGCACGACGACCGGGAGCGCCGAAGACGTCGGCCACGAAGAGGATGCGCATCTCGATCGCTCTCCGCCGCTAGGGAAGGATCGACGTCGCGGCCGGAAAGACCTCGATCGTCACGTGGTTGCCCTGGTCCTGGGTGTAGTGCGCCAGCTTCTGGTGCTCGACCTTGGAAAAGTCGGCCACGGTTCCCACCGGAGGATTCACGCCGGCGGTGACCGCCGTACCGATCTCCAGGCGGGGATCGGGCCAGAGCCGCGTCATCGAGACGATTAGGGTCGCGTCGTCGTCGGGACGGATATCGATCCGGTTCCCGATTGATATGCCGTTGACGATGTAGGGGCCGATCTGGACGATTTTCCCGTTCACGGGCGCATAGACGTCGGTTTTCGGCGCCGCCCCGACGTCGAGCGCGCCGTTGTCGGTGCCCGTTCCGCCTGACAGCTCGTAGTAGTTGAGGCCGCCGTTGCCGGACCCGACGATGCGGTGAAAGAGGCGTGTCAGCAAGCCTTCGTTTGCCTGCGTTCCCTCGGGCGAAAGAGCGACGGTGTCAGGCGAAGCGTGGTAGCCGATCGCGGTCACCGCGCTGCGCGCGACCGGAAGCTTGATCGAGAGGGCGCCCACCCTGGCGATGACTATCGGAACCGGTTGCTCGCCCGCTTGCGACTGCCCGCCTGCGGCGGGCGTCGTCCCCAACGGCGAGCGAGGTCTTCCGCCGCTCCAGGCGCTGAGCACGAGCACGAGGGCCACGATCGTCGCGGTCAGTCCGGCTGCCGCCTGCCAGTAGGTGCGCTTGGGCCGCCGCGCATGACTAACCGGCTCGTGCCGTCGCACTCGCCGCCTGTGCCGGCGCGCGTGTGCACGGTGAGGCATGAGGTCCACCGTACCGGACGGCCGTGAAGCTTTCAAACGGTAGGCGTCCCCGGCAAGGGTCGCTTCCCACACCGATCGCATTCGGGGTAGTACGGTTGCGGCAGCTCTCGAACGACGCCCGTCGCCCGCACGCTACGATCCCGCCTATGCCCGACGGGGCGACCAGAATGGTGATCCCTCGCTGGATTCAGCTCGTCGGCTTGCCGCTACTGCTGCTGCTTGTCTGGGCGCTCGCTCACACGCTCACTCGCGTCGTCTTCCTGTTCATTGTGGCCGGGCTGATCGCCTTGCTCCTGAACCCCATGGTGCGAACGCTCGGGCGAATCTGGATACCGCGCGGAGTCGCGGTCGCCATCGTCTATCTCAGTTTCGCCGCCGCTGCGACCTTCTCGATCATCGCGCTTGCGACCGTCGGCGTCGATCACGTCCGCTCCAGCGCCAATCGCGTCGACAACTACTTCACGAGGGTCGGCGCCCATCACCAGACGGCGGCCGAGCGCGACGTCGACCGCTTCCAAAAGTGGCTGGATACTCATCACCTGCGGCGCGTCCAGATTCGCAAGCAGGGCGTCGAGCTCGTGCAAAGCATCAATGTCAAGAAGGTCACCTCGAACGCGATCAGCCTGATCGAAGGAGCGGCCGTCAGCGCGATCGAGATTCTCTTCAGCATCATCCTGGTGATCGTCGTCTCGATCTACATGCTGCTCGACATGAACCGGCTGGGCAGAGCGATAGACCGACGCTTTCCACCCAAACGGGGCTCACCGCCGCTGCTGACGCGGCTCGAGTCTTCGCTTGCCGGCTACGTCAAGGGACAGCTCCTTCTCTCCCTGATCATCGGCTCGAGCGCGGGGGTGGGATTGTGGCTGCTCGGCGCGGTCGGCCTGTTCCCGCACGGCGATCGCTACGCCCTCTTCTTCGGATTCTGGGTCGCCTTCACCGAGCTGATTCCTTACCTCGGCCCCTGGCTAGGAGCGATTCCACCGGTCGCTTACGCGCTCGTTACCCACCCCTACGCGGCCGTTTGGGTGATAGTGCTGTTCTTGGTCATCCACCAGATCGAGGGTCACGTCGTCGTTCCCAAGGTGATGGGAAGCGCACTTCGCCTGCACCCGCTGCTGGTCATCTTCGGACTGCTGGCCGGGGCCGAGATCTATGGAATCCTGGGCATCTTCATCGTCCTGCCGCTGCTCGCCGTGCTGAGAGCGCTCTGGGAGTTCTTCTCCGAGCGGGTGACGTTCGAGTCCTGGGCTGTGGCAGAGACGGCAGCGGTGGGTGTTTCCGTCGCGACCCCGCCACCGGCACCGGCTGAGCAAGCGCCTGCGGCGAAGAGGAGAGCGCGGAAGAAGGCGGCCGCGGAAGACGAGAAACCCTCAGGAAAGGCCGACGAGTAGCGTGGCGGAGATACTTCTCTCAGCACGATCGGTGTCTCGGCGCTACGGCCGACTGGCCGCACTGGCGCCGATCGACCTCGAGTTGCACTCGGGCGAATCGGTTGCGCTCGTCGGCCCGAACGGCGCCGGCAAGTCGACTCTGCTGTCGCTTCTGGCCGGATCGCTCCGGGCCAGTGAGGGCGGGATCTCCATCACCGGCGCGGCCAAGGTCGGCTGGCTGCCTCAAAGGCCCTCCCATTACGGCCGCCTGACCGCGCGCGAGAACCTCGTTCTCTTTGCCCGCCTCGAGAACGTTGGCGATCCGGTGCGGCGCGCCGCGGAGTTGCTCGAGCGTTTCTCTCTCCCCGGCGATCGCCCCAGCGCTCACCTCTCGGTCGGAAACCGGCAGCGTTTGAGCTTGGCGATCGCACTGCTCGGAGATCCGAACGTTCTGCTTCTCGACGAGCCCACCGCCTCGCTCGACCCGAAGCAGCGCGCGCTTCTGTGGCAGGAGGCCGAGCGCCACGTCGTCGAGGGCGGAGCGGTGCTCTTCTCGAGTCAGAACCCCGAAGAGGTTGAGCGTCACGCCACCCGCGTGATCGCTCTCGACTCCGGAGAGCTCGTCTTCAGCGGCGGCCCCGACGAGTACGCCGTCTGGGAGCGTGAGCCGTGAGAACGTTGCGAGCCGCCGCCCTGCTCACCCACAAGGACCTGGTCTCGCTGCGACGAGCGCCTCTCGTCGTGATCCTGCTCGCCTGCTATCCGCTCCTGATCGCGGGGCTGGTCGGTCTGGTCGCGGGCTACGCCAATGCTCGACCGCGGGTGGCGGTCGTGGATCTCGACCACATCCCCCACACGACGAAGATCGCCGGCCACAAGTACCACATCAAGAATGCGATCGACGACGTAGCGAAGAACGTCCGCATTTCCTGGATGTCGAAAGCCGATGCCGAGCAGGCGCTACGAACCGGCAGCGTCGTGGGCGTGATCACGATCCCGCAAGGCTTCCTGGCCGATCTGAAGAGCGTCGTCCACAGCCCGACGCTCGAGTTTGAGACGGCACAAAGCGGCATTGCCTCCCGCGTGACCCAGCAGATGCAGGCGCTCGTCTACAACCTGAACCTCAAGCTCCAGGAGTCGTTCATCAAGGATGCGATCCACTACATATCGCTGATTCAGCACGGCGGTAAAACCAGCTTCCTGGGCTCGAGTTACGACGTGCTCGGGATCCAGAAGGCGCGGGCGTTGCTCCTCGTGGAGAAGGGAAATCCGCGCGCGGCCGAGGTGGCGCGCTTCCTCGACACCGCCGAAGGCGCGCTCACGGCCTCTCAGGCCTCGGCCCGCGCAGTCGCCCAGCCGATCAAGCTGGCGATCGAGACCCGTAACGGGCGCAGCTGGTTGTTCTCGGCGCAGATGCAGGCCTACGCGCTGGCGCTCACGATCAGCATCCTCGCGCTCGCATTGGCCGCCGCGGTGACCGCGTCCGAGCGCGACGAGAACGTCGCCTGCCTGCTCGGACGAGGGTTGGTCTCGAAGCTGTCTCTACTCGGCGCGAAGGTCGCCCTGGCCACCATCGTCTCGCTCATGGTCGGAGTCGGCATCTTGCTGGCTTTCGGAGCCATCGTTGACATCGGCGGTATCACCGGCGGTCAGCCCTGGGGACGGGTCCCGCTCGTGCTCGTCGGGGTGCTCCTCTTCGGCGCTGCGCTGGGCGCGATCGGAACTCTGATCGGAGCGCTGGCGCGGGAGGGCCGCTCGGCCACGCTGGGGGCGCTGCTGGTCGCCCTTCCGATCGCCCTGCTCGGTTTGGTTCCCAGAGAGATCGTGCCGCCCGCGGGTGTCATCAGCGACTTCTTCCCCTTCAGCCACGGCGAGCGTTTCTTCGGCTCGGCGCTCTATGACCTCCACCCCTGGGCCACGGTCGCCCCCGAGGCGCTCTGGCTCCTAGGGCTGCTCGTTTTCTGGGGAGCGGTGGCGCGGTTCGCCCTCCCTCGTCTCACGGAGGGCTAGTAAGAGCTTGTTTCAATTGACGACCAGCCGGCAAGGGAGCCGATTCCGCCAGGCCCGCGCGGCCGATTCGCGGCGAGAGCGACCATCCGGTCCGCTTCCCGCACCACCGGTGTCTCTCTGTTTCCAGCCGAGCTCCGAAGGGCAGCGTCGCGTTCGTAGCCGGGGCTACGGGCGCGACCGAGGACAACGCAGCGCGCCGCCGAACGCGGCCAGGCGGTTGAGTGCTTCATTTGAAGCGAGCTCAAAATGACGATTGAGAGCGGCGACGGATCTTCGGAGCTCTGGCAGCGCGTGGCCTCCGAGGACGACGCCGAAAACGCCCTCTGGAGCAACTTGCTGCTACCCGAGCCGGAGCGCGAACTGGAGCTTGCCTTCTCGCCACTCGCCGTCAGCCCGCTGGCACTCGGAATCGAGACCATCTACGAGGGCTATCTCGTCCACTACGGCCGCTCGCGCCTGTTCGCCACGGACGAGCCGAATCTCGCGCTTCTGCTCGGCGACCGGCTCTACGCGCGCGGCCTCGTGCACGTGAGCCGATTCGGAGACGTGGCCGCCGTGGCCGATCTGGCGACGCTGCTGGAGCTCTGCGCCCGTTTGCAGGCCGAGAGCAAGCAGGGTGACGGCGCTCTCTGGGCGGCCGGGATCGCGTCTTTGGGCAGCGGCGAGATCAGAGCCGAGGGCGAGGCGTTCCTTCGCTCGGGCGACAGCGAGCCGCTCCTGCGCCTGGCCCGGGGCAGCGCCGGGATAGACCCGGTAGAGCGCGCTCTTGCCGTCCATACGGGCCGTATTTCCTGACGAGCACCAGCGAGATCGAAGCCGGCACTAGAAACGCGGTCGCCCGCCCCTTAGAATCGCCGCAACTCAACTCCTGGAGGTGGTCCGCTGTGGTTCGGTCTCACGCTTTTCGCATTCCCCTCGCCGTGGTCGCTGTGGGTGCGATCGCGGCGATCGTCGCCTCCACCGCCGCTGCTGATATCAGCGGTCCGTGCACCGCCAGCATCGCTGGTCAGAACGTCCAGGGGCGCGGGACGGGCGCCTTCGGCGACGCCATAACAGTCGAGAAGAACGCGGTCGTCCCGGTTACGATGAACGCCCGCACTCAGATCTCGCACCTGAAGATCCAGATCGAGTTCGCCGGTATGCGCTGGACTGTTCGCGACAAGCCCTCGCATGGGCCGTCGTGGGCCAACTCGGTCAACGTGAAGAAGTACTCAAAGTACGGAGTAGGTCTGTACAAGGTGATCGGATCGAGTTCGGGAGGGACCTCCTGTAGCGGCGCGGCGCTCGTGCGCGTCAAGGGGAACCCGCTTTCGACACCGGCCGGAATCATCGGCCTGATCGCCGCCCTGCTCGGTCTCGGCGGCATCGCCGGTACCGCTGCTCTCGCCTTGCACTCCGGCGCGATGGGAATCGGCAAGTCGCTGCTCGGGCTGATCGCCGGCCTTCTCGGCGGTCTCGGCCTGGCCGTCTTGCTTCAGCAGTACGCCGTCGTCTACCCCAGCATGATCGCAGCGATCGCCTTCGTGGGCGGAGGTGCGGTCGTCGGAGTCGGGCTGACCTTGCTCGGGAAGATTCTCAGCTCGGGCGCGGCCGCTGCTGCTTCATAGGTTCGGCCCGCGGAGCTCGGGAGCCCGCACGCTGGCGGGCTCCCGAGCTTCTCCGCGCCTCCATTTGGACGACGTAGACTGGCGGCATGGCGGCACCTCTCAGCCTGCGTGAGTGGATCGCCCGGCTCGAGCGCCTGGGCGAGCTGACCCGCGTCGACGCCGAGGTCGATCCCGACCTCGAGATCACCGAGATCGCCGACCGCACCGTCAAGGCGGGCGGCCCGGCGCTTCTCTTCGAGCACCCGAAGGGCTCCGAGCACGCACTCCTGATCAACCAGTTCGGAACGGAGAGGAGGATGTGCCTAGCGCTCGGGGTAGAGTCGCTGGACGAAGCGGCGGCCAGAATCGCTTCGCTGGTGGAGCTGAAGCCGCCGCAGGGAGCCCGTGCCAAGCTGGGCAAGCTGCGCGAGCTGAAGTCGGCGGCCAAGAACTCGCAGCCGCGAAGGGTACGGCGCGGCGCCTGCCAGGAGATCGTTCTCCGAGGCGACGAGATCGATCTCGGGTTACTGCCCGTGCAGCGCTGCTGGCCGGGCGATCCGGCGCCCTTCATCACGCTTCCGGCGGTGATCACGTTCGATCCCCGCACGGGCGCCCGCAACGTCGGCATGTACAGGATGCAAGTCATCGACGAGCGAACGACTTTCATGCACTGGCAGCTCCAAAAGGACGCCGCCGCCAGCTGGCGCGAGATGGAGGGCAGGCTCGAGCTGGCGGTCGCGATCGGGCTCGATCCGACGACGACCTACGCCGCCACGGCGCCACTTCCGCGCGGCCTCGACGAGCTGATGCTGGCCGGACTCCTGCGCGGCGAGCCGGTCGAGCTGGTGAAGGCGAAGACCGTTGAGATCGACGTGCCGGCCGAGGCGGAGATCGTGCTCGAGGGCTATGTCGAGCGCGGCGAGGTCGGAATCGAGGGACCGTTCGGCGACCACACGGGCTTCTACTCCCCCGCCGCGCCCTTCCCACTGTTCCACCTCACGGCGATGACGATGCGCTCGGACGCTATCTACACCTCGATTGTCGTCGGCAAGCCGCCCGCCGAGGACGCCTGGCTCGGCAAGACGAGCGAGCGCCTGTTTCTGCCTGCAATCAGGAGCGCCGTGCCCGAGATCGTCGACCTCGACCTGCCGGTCGCCGGCGCCTTCCACAACTGCGCCATCGTCTCGATCCGCAAGGACTTTCCCAACCAGGCGCGCAAGGTCATGAACGCCGTCTGGGGGCTCGGGATGCTCAGCCTGACCAAGGCAGTGGTCGTGGTCGACGAGCACGTCGACCCGCACGACTACGAAGACGTCTTCTTCCACGTCTGCGCGAACGTCGATCCCAAGCGCGACGTCATGATCGCCGAGGGACCGCTCGACCAACTCGATCACTCGGCCACGCTCGAGTGTTTCGGAGGCAAGATCGGCATCGACGCCACGCGCAAGGACGCCACTGAGGGCGCCCGCGAATGGCCACAGGAGATCGAGATGATCGGAGCCGTCCGCGAGCTGGTCGACCGGCGCTGGCGCGAGTACGGCATCCAGCTCTAGACGGACGTGGGCAAGAGCGGCACGCTCTTCGAGCGGTGTTCGTCTCGGCAAGAAACGCCTAGGCCCTACCGCTGGCATGGTGCCCGCGCTAGGTTCCAGCTGAGGTTTTCAGTGAAAGTATTTTTCGGGATAACAGGGGCTTCGGGAATGCCGTATGCGGCGAGGCTGCTCGAGCTGCTCGCGGGCGCGGAGTGCGAGGTCGGTTTGTGCGTCTCGGACGCGGGCGCCCAGGTGCTTGCCACCGAGCTCTACGCCGACCCGCGCCTGGCGCGCGACGAGGCGCTTGCGCGTCTGACGTCGCCGCTCGGCGACGCCGTTCACGTCTTCGATCCGAGCGACTACGACGCAGCGTATGCGAGCGGCTCGGCCCGGATCGACGCCTATGTCATCTGCCCCTGCTCGATGTCGAGCGCCGGCCAGATCGCCGGCGGCGCCGGCTCGAACCTGATTCACCGCGCCGCCGCGGTGGCGCTCAAGGAGGAGCGAAAGCTGGTGCTGGTGCCGCGCGAGACTCCCCTCTCGCTCATCCACCTCGAAGCGCTCACGACGCTGCGCCGAGCCGGGGCGACGATCGTCTTCGCGGCGCCCTCCTTCTACGGCCGGCCGCGTTCGATCGAGGATCTGGTCGATACCGTGGTCGCGCGGGTACTCGACCAGCTCGGCCTCGAGCATGAGCTGGCGTCCCGCTGGGGAGAAGGAGGAAAGTGAGCGTCGTAAACGGCACCCTCGAGCCGGAGGCGGTTCGGACGATGTTCGACCGGATCGCGCCCGTCTACGACCGGATGAACCGACTGATGACGGCCGGGCTCGACAGGCGCTGGCGCGAGCGAACGGCTCAGCGGGTCGTGCGCCCCGGCGATCGCGTCATCGACGCCGCCTGCGGCACGGGCGAACTGGCGCTCGCCGATCTGCTCGCGGGCGCCGGACAGGTCGTAGGCGTCGACTTCTCCAAGCCGATGCTCGAGCGCGCCCGGCAGAAATCCGGAGCGATCGAGTGGGTTCATGGAGATCTGTCGCGGCTCCCCTTCCCCGATGCCGGCTTTCAGGCGGCGACCGTCGGCTTCGGGCTGCGCAACGTCGCGGATCTGGACGGAGCGCTGCGCGAGTTGAGACGCGTGCTCGAGCCCGGAGGACGCCTGGGCGTTCTCGAGATAACCCGGCCCCGTGGACTGGTCGCTCCCTTCTACCGGCTCTGGTTCGATCTGCTCGTGCCCCTGGCGGGAAAGCTCCTTCCGGGGGGATCGGCGTACACCTACCTGCCCGCCAGCGTCCGGCGGTTCCACACCCCCGAGGAGCTCGCCGGACGGATCGCGCGTGCCGGCTTCGAGCAGATCGGTTATCGCCTCTTTGCCGGTGGGATCGTGGCGCTTCACACGGGAGTCGCGCGGTGAGCGCGGTCCGATCCTGCGACCCGCTCGAGCTGGTGCGGAGCTCGCCCGGACTTACCGACTATCTGGAAGCGGTAGAGCTTCGGCTCGACAGTCTGCTCGGGCGCGGTGGTGGCGTCATCGACAAAGCCGCCTCTCAGACCCTGCACGCGGGCGGAAAACGGCTGCGACCGCTGCTGGTGTTTCTCTCCTCACCGATCGACCGGCCTGCGCCGGTCGCCGCCGGCGTCGCGGTCGAGCTCGTCCACCTCGCCTCACTCGTTCACGACGATCTGATCGACGGAGCCGCGCTGCGCCGCGGCGCCCCCTCGACATGGAGCGCGTTCGGCAAGCGAATAGCGATGGCCAGCGGCGACTGCCTGTTTGCGCTCGCCTTCTCGGAGCTGGCCCGCGAGGGCGATCCGGGCACGCTCGAGGCGCTCGCGGAGGCGGCGCTCGCACTCACCCAGGGCGAGGCGCTGCAGCGCGAGCAACTCTTCGACCCCTCCATCAGCGTCGATGCCCAGCTGGAGCGGTGCGCGCGCAAGACCGGAGCGCTCTTCTCGGTGGCTTGCCGGCTCGGCGCCGGCGACGTCTCCAGCCCTCTCGGCGACTACGGGCTCGCGCTTGGCATCGCCTTCCAGGTCGTCGACGACATCCTCGACTGTGTAGCCGAGGCGGGAGAGACGGGCAAAACGCCCGGCGCCGACCTGCGTGAGGGCATCACGACCGTGCCTCTGCTTCTGGCAGCGGAGCGAGACGAGCTGGTCAGGGCCGCCTTGGCGGGGGGATCGTGCGCTGGGGCTCTCGAGCGNNCAGGTGGTCGTGGAGAGAACGAGATGAGCCTGGCCGCGCGAACAGACGGAGCCGCGCTCGAGCTGGTGCGGGAGAAGGTGGAGAGCGGCGAGCGCCTCGATCTCGCCGACGGCATCGCCCTGTTCGAGTCGGACAAACTGCTCGCGCTCGGCCAGCTCGCCGAGCGCGCACGGCGGCTGCGCGGCGGAGGCGACGAGGCCTACTTTGTTCACAATCTCACTCTCAACCAGACCAACGTCTGCCGCGTCAAGTGCAGGTTCTGCGCCTTTGCCCGCTCAGCCCGCGAGGAGGGCGCCTACACCTTCAGCCCCGCCGAGCTCGCGGACGATGCGCGGCGGGCCTTCGAGCTCTCGCCCTTCAACGAGCTCCATCTGGTCAACGGCGAGAGCCCGCACGTCGACTTCGCCTGGTACCTGGAGACCGTGCGCGCCCTGCGCGAGGCACTGCCCGGCGTTCATCTCAAGTGCTATTCGGCCAGCGAGATCCATCACATCTCCACCCTCTCGGGGCTCTCCTATGAGCAGGTGCTGGTCGAGCTCAAGGAGGCCGGGTTGGGATCACTCACCGGCGGCGGCGCCGAGGTCTTCTCGGCCCGGGTGCGCAAGCTGATCGCCCCCGGCAAGGAGCCCGCCGAGAACTGGCTCGAGGTCAACCGAGTCGCGCACTCGCTCGGGATACCAAGCCACTGCACGATTCTCTACGGACACGTCGAGACGGTCGAGGAACGGGTAGAGCATCTTCTTCGCCTGCGCGAGCTCCAGGACGAGACGGGCGGTTTCCTCGCTTTCGTCCCGCTCGCCGTCCATCTCGAGAACACGAGGCTCGATCTCGACGGCGGCTTCGGCCCCAGCGGCGCCGACGATCTCGAAATGATCGCCGCCTCGCGCCTGTTGCTCGACAACATTGCCCACATCAAGGCCTACTGGATCTCGATCGGCCTGCCGCTCGCGCAGGTGGCCCTACAGTTCGGGGCCGACGACGTCCAGGGCACGGTCGGGCGCGAGCAGGTCTTCCACGCCGCCGGCGCCCACACCGAGACCGAGCAGGGCGTCGAGCGCCTGGTTCGCTTCATCCGCGCCGCCGGCCGCGTCCCGGTCGAGCGCGACACCCTCTACAACGAGCTGCAGCGCTGGGAGACGGTCGCGTGATCAGGCTGGGGCGGATCTCCTACGTGAACATGGCGCCGGTCTACTACCGGCTCGAGGCCGAGGTCGAAGAGGTCACCGGCGTCCCGACCGAGCTGGCGCGGATGCTGCTCGCCGGCGAGGTGGACGTGGCCGCGATCCCGTCGATCGAGTACGCCCGTAACGCCGAGGAGCTGGAGATGCTGCCGCGGCTCTGCGTCGCCTCCGACGGAGCGGTGGACTCGATTCAGCTCGTCTCCAGCATCGCTCCCGAGCACCTGCGCCGGATCGCAGTCACTTCGGAGAGCGCCACCAGCGCGGCGCTGGCAAAGGTTCTCTTCCCGCGGGCCGAGCAAGTGCCGCTAAGAGAGCCCGCGCAGGCGAAGCTCCTGATCGGCGACGCGGCTCTGCGCAGCGCCTTCGAGGATCCGACGCCGCACTACGACCTCGGTCGCATCTGGCGCGAGCGCACCGGGCTGCCGATGGTCTTCGCCGTCTGGGCTTATCGGCGCGGAAGCGTCCCCGGGATCTGGGAGCTGGAGGAGGCACTTCTCTCCTCTATCCGGGCCGCCCGCTCGGAGCCCGAGCGCCTGGCGCAGGAGGCGAGCGAGCGCTACGGCTATCCGCCCGGCTTCCTCGCCCGCTACTTCGAGAAGTTGCGCTACAGCTTCGGCCCGCGCGAGCGCGAGGGATTCGTGACCTTCTGCGAGCTGGCCCGCTCGGTGGGAGCGCTCGAGCGCGTGCCCGAGCTGGCGGCGAGCGCGGTCGCCGAATGAGCGCCGGCATCGCCACCGCAAGCGGGGTCGCCGAGATCCTGACGCGCACGCTAGAAGGCGAGCGGCTCTCGGACGAGAACGCCCTCGCGCTGCTTCGCTCGCGCGAGCTGCTCGCCGTCGGGCGGGCGGCGAACGAAGTCCGCAACCACAAGACCGATCCTGGCCGCGTCACCTTCGTCGTCGACCGCAACGTCAACTACACCAACATCTGCTCCGTTCGCTGCGAGTTCTGCGCCTTCTCCTGCGACCCCGGCGACCTACGCCAGGGCTACCTGCTGCCCAGGCCCGTGCTGTTCAAGAAGATCGAGGAGACCCTCGCGCTCGGCGGCACCGGCGTCCTGATGCAGGGCGGCCACCATCCCGATCTCGACTTCGCCTACTACGACGACCTCTTCCGCTCGATCAAGGCGCGCTACGAGATCCACCTACACGCGCTCTCGCCCTCCGAGATCCTGCACATCTCCAGGCGCTCGAAGCTGACGGTGCCCGAAACGATCAGGCGACTGCACGAGGCCGGGCTCGACTCGATTCCGGGCGGCGGCGCCGAGATCCTGGTCGATCGGGTGCGCCGCTCGCTCTCGCCGCGCAAGGCAAAGACCGACGAGTGGCTCTCGGTGATGCGCGAGGCACACCGGCTCGGGCTCTCGACCACGGCGACGATGATGTACGGCCACATCGAGACCCTGGCCGAGCGCGTCGAGCACATGCGCCGCATCCGCGAGCTCCAGGACGAGACCGGCGGCTTTCGCGCCTTCATCTCCTGGACCTTCCAGCGCGACGGCAATCGCCTGCAGGACAAGGTAGCCGAAGAGACGCGCCCCACGCCCTTCGACTACCTGCTCACCCAGGCCGTCAGCCGCCTCTACCTCGACAACGTCCCCCACATCCAGGCGAGCTGGCTCACACAAGGGCTGAAGATCGGGCAGCTGGCGCTCGCCTTCGGCGCCGACGACATCGGCTCGACCATGATCGAGGAGAACGTCGTCGCCTCCGCCGGCACCCACTTCACCACCACCACTGAGGAGCTCGTCCACCTGATCCGCGCCTTCGGTAAGAGGCCGGTGCAGCGCGATACGTACTACAACCAGGTCAGGGCCTGGGAATAGCTGCTCTCGTCCCTCGGCTCTTCCCCCGTTTTGCGAACGCTGTAGGCTCCAGCTCATGATCAAACAGCTGCTCGGCACCCGGCCCTCTCAAATCGCGATCGTCGTCCACGACGTGCGCGAGGCCGCGGCGCGCTACAGCAAGCTCTGGGGAATCGACGACTGGGTTTTCGTCGAGAACGGCCCCGAGAACATGCACGGCCTGCACTACATGGGCGAGCCGGCCGACTTCTCGATGCGCCTGGCACTGACCGGCTCCGATCCGCAACTGGAGCTCTTGCAACCGCTCGAGGGCCCTTCGATCCTGGCCGACTGGCTCGAGCGCCGCGGCGAGGGGATGCATCACCTGGGCGTGATCGTCGCCTCGGTAGACGAGGCGATCGCGCAGATGGCCGAGGCGGGTATCGCCTGTGTGCAGCACGGCTACGGCTTCGGGGCCGACGGCTCGGGCGCCTTTGCCTTCTTCGACACCGAGGCCGAGCTTGGCTGCCTGATCGAGGCGATCGAGCCGGCGAACGAGTAACTTCCGCTCCCTTCGTGACATCCTCTTCGGCCGGTGGACGTTTCGGCTACCGTGCCTGACTTCAGTGCCGCGAAGAGCCGACATCGCCGTACTCACCGTCTGCGCCTGCGCCGTCTTGGCGCATGCTGCGTCCGCCGGCGTCGCGACGCCGACGACGCTAGCGCCGGGAATCACGTATCAGCAGCAGGTGCGGCTCACCTCGCACGGCCCGGTCGTCTTGAACGTGATCACGACTCCGAAACCGGGGGGGCTGTACAGGTTCGTGCCGCTGCTAACGCACAACGGTTTGCCCGGGCGCGGACTTGTGACCGCGGCCGAGAAGACGGTCAGCGCCGCCACTACCGCGGCCGGAGTCAACGGCGACTTCTTCACCCCCCGTAGCGGAATCCCGACTGGGATCCTGCTTCGCTCGGGAGCTCTCGACAACCCGCCACTCGACGATCGCAGCAGCATCGGGATCGGCAGCGACGGGACGCTCCGCATCGAGCGCGTCTCTTTCTTCGGCTACTGGCAGGGCTCCGGACAGCTACGGCCGCTGGGTCTGAACCGCATCAATCCAAGCAGCGGCACGACTCTCTACACGTCAGCGTTCGGCGGCGCCACCCCCGCCAACCCGAGCGACATCGAACTGGTGCTGAACAACTTCCCTCCAGCCCGGCCGAGTGTCGATCTCAGCGCGACGGTCGCCGAGGTCCACAGCAGCGGCGGCACGCCCATCCCGGCGAACGGCGCCGTTCTGGTTGCAAGCGGAGATCAGATCCAGTACCTGACGAGCGAGGCGCCGCTCGGGCAGACGCTGACCATCCGTCTCGCGCTCACGCCGCTCTGGAACGACATTACCGACGCCCTCGGCGGCGGGCCGATCCTGGTCTCGAGCGGCCTCCCCGTCTTCAATGCGCTCGAGTACTTCACGGCGCTCGATCTCGCACGGCGCCAGCCACGTACCGCCGTGGGCCAGAAGGCGGACGGCTCGATCGTTCTCGTGACGGTCGATGGGGGGCGGCCCGGCTACAGCAACGGACTGACCAACTTCGAGCTGGCTCAGACGATGGTGCGACTGGGAGCCGTCACGGCTTGCGGGCTCGGCACAGGCGTTTCGTCAACGATGGCGTTCGACGGGCAGCTGCTCAACCGTCCTGCCGACCCGCACGGGGAGACAACCGTCTCCGACGCGCTCGTGATCGCCTACGACGGCGTCTACGCTCCTCCCCCCAGCGAGCCGGCGCTGTCGCCCAACGGAGACGGCGTCGCCGACCGCGAACAACTCGCCTACAAGGTCGTCAGGCAATCGACGGTGGCCGCGACCCTGGTCGGGCCGGACGGGCAGCCGCAACTGAACGACTCCGGGCCCAGGGCACCCGGCACCTACTCTTTCGAATGGAACGGGCTGAACGCCGGCGGAACCCCGGAACCGGAGGGACTCTGGCACTGGACGATCACGGCCACGGACGATCTGGGCAGGAGCTCGAGCGCCGAGCGAACGTTCCAGCTCGACAACACGCTCGGCTTTTTGTCGCTCGAGCCTTCGTTGCTTCGCCTGCACGCGCAAGGAAGCAAGCTGACGATTCAGGTGCGGCTGACGCGATCGGCCAGAACGACTGTCAGCGTTTACAGCACGGCCGGGAACCTGATCAGAACGGTGCTCAACACGTCCGCGCCGGCCGGGACCCTGACCGCTAGCTGGGACGGCCGCAACAGGTACGGGCAGCTCGTTCGCAGCGGTCTCTACCAGGTGCGCGTCCTGACCTCTACCGCGGCGGCCCCGGTCGAGCTGAGTCGCAGCTTCCAGGTGCAGCGCCTTTCTCGGTAGCGGCATCTAGACTGGCGCGGATGCTGATCGCGTCGATCTCCGGTTTCCTCACCGACCACGTGACTGCCCTCATCGGCAGCCACGGAGTCGAGGCCGTCTTCGGCCTGATGGCTCTCAGCGCCATCCTTCCCGCGGGCGGCGAGCTGGTAATGCTCTACGGCGGAGCGCTGGCGGCGGGCGCCTTCTCACAGTCGGTGGTCGTTTTCGGTCACCGAGTCGAGTCGAGACCGTGGGCTTACGTGACGATCGTAGCCGCGGGCATCGCCGGCGACACGCTCGGCTCGCTCGGCGGCTGGGCGATCGGCATCTACGGCGGCCGCCCGCTGCTCGAGCGACACGGGCGCTGGCTTCATCTCTCGCACGAGCGTCTCGAACGCGCCGAGCGCTGGTTCGGACGCTTCGGACGCGTTGCCGTGCCGCTGGGGCGGATCACGCCCTTCGCGCGTTCCCTCGTCTCGGTTCCCGCAGGAGTATTCCGAGTTCGCTTCACCACCTTCGCGGTTCTCACAACCCTCGCGTCGATTGTCTGGTGCTTCGGCTTTGGTTCGCTCGGCTTCGCGCTGGGCTCGAACTGGCGCCAAGTCGAGCGAAGTTTCAATTACGTCGACGTCGCGGTACTGCTTCTGATCGTGGGTGCGATCGCCTTAGTTGTTATTCGCCGGTGGCGCTCGACTAAACTGGCGGGCCGAGATGTCCAAAATCCCGCTGATTGACGTCAAGGCCCAGTACTCGCCGCTTGCCGACGAGTTGAAGGCGCGTTTCGCAGAGGTGCTCGAGTCGGGGCAGTTCATCCTCGGCCCGAACGTGAAGGCCTTCGAGAGCGAGGCGGCCGCGAAGCTCGGCGTCTCCCACTCGATCGGAGTCGGCAACGGTACCGACGCGATCACGCTCGTTCTCAACGCGCTCGAGATCGGCCCCGGCGATGAGGTCATCTGCCCGGCCTTCACGTTCTATGCCACCGCAGAGCCGATCGCGCAGCTGGGCGCGACGCCGGTCTTCGCGGACATCGAGCGCGAGACGATGAACCTCGATCCCGAGGACGTCGCGCGCAAGATCACGCCGCGCACGAAAGCGATCATGCCGGTGCACCTGTTCGGGCGCCCGGCCAAGGTCGACGAGCTGAAGGTACACGGGCTGCCGGTGATCGAGGACGCCGCCCAGGCCTTCGGCGGAGGCGGAGTGGCGCAGAAGGGAATCGCCGCCACCTTCAGCTTCTTCCCGACCAAGAACCTCTTCTGCCTCGGCGACGGCGGACTGGTCGCCACCAGCGACGAGGCGCTGGCCGAGCGGGTGCGCATGCTCCGCTTCCACGGCTCGCGCGATAAGAAGCTGTTCGAGTACGTGGGCTACAACTCGCGCCTCGACGAGGTGCAGGCGGCGATGCTGCGCGTCTTCCTCAACCACGTCGACCGCTGGAACAGCCTCCGCCGCGAGGGAGCCGCGCGCTACTCCGAGCTCGGCCTCGGCGATCTGGTCGAGCTGCCATCCGACGAGCCCGGTCATGTCTACCACCTCTTCTGCGTTCGCAGCCCCGAGCGCGACAAGTTCCAGGGTGCGCTCGCCGCAGCCGGAATCGGGCACGCTTGCCACTACGTGGTGCCGCTGCACCTGCAGCCGTCGATGGCGCACCTCGGCTACAAGCAGGGCGACCTGCCCGAGACCGAGGCGGCCGCCCGCGAGAATCTTTGCCTGCCGCTCTGGGGTGGGATCTCGCGCGAGCAGCAGGAGCGCGTGATCGCGACTCTGCGCGACGCGGTCGCGGCGCCGGTCCCGTGAACCTGCTCAGCCGGCACCGCCTATGGCAGGTCGCGGTTGACGGTGCTTTCGTAGCGATCGCCTGGTATCTGGCCTTCCTCTTTCGCTTCGGTCTGGGCTCGATCAAGGTTCCTTACGGCAATTTCCTGGAGCTCGAGCCGTTCGCGATCGTCGTGGTCGCAAAGCTGGTGGTATTCACGCTCTTCGGCTTCTACACGCGCTGGTGGCGCTACGTCTCGACACGCGACATCTGGCTGCTGGCCATGGGCGTCACCGCCGGTTGCGCCGTCGCCGACGCAATCGTCTTCTACGAGGGCTTCACGCCGGCGCAGTTCCGGCTGCCGGGTGGAATAGTCGGATTCGACTGGCTGCTGCTGCTGGCAATGGTCACGGGCTCGCGCCTGCTCACCCGCACCTTGATCGAGCGCCCGAAGCCCGGAGAGCGAATTGCCCGTGGCAAGGAGATCATCATCGCCGGCGCCGGCGACGCGGCCAGCGTGACCCTGAGGGAGCTGCACAAGTACCGGCATCTCGGCTATACGCCGATCGGACTGGTCGACGACGACCCGCGCAAACAGGGCTCGCGGCTGCACGGAGTCAAGGTGCTCGGGAAAGTCAAAGACCTGCCGCGCCTGCTCAACGACACGCGCACGGACGAGGTACTGATCGCCATGCCCTCGGCATCGGGCCGCGTGAGGCAGCGAATCGTCGAGATCTGCCGCGAGGCGAGCATCCCGGTCAAGACGCTCCCCGGGCTGTACGAGCTCTTCTCCGGTGAGCTGACAACCCAGATCCGGCCCGT
>PMMN01000103.1 GCA_003162235.1 Actinomycetota bacterium
TGGACGTCGATGGTCACCACCCGTCCGGAGAAGCCCGGCAGAACGACCCGCGCCAACGCTTCGTCGTCAGCACCAAGTCGCGGGTGCGGCCAGGCGAGAAGGGCTGACCCAGCCAAGACGGCGAACACCACGCCGACCAAGACGACCGTTAATACCCAGAAGCGCACGTGCCCTTTCAGCTCCCCCTCGACCTCCGTCGGTCGATCAGTTCCCCGACCATTATGTTGCAAGGCTCTGTTACCACCGCTGGCGTCGCGAGCGGTGCGCCAACGAAAGTGCGGTCCAAGACGCACAGCACTCGCATGGTTTCTGCCTTGGGATACCGGAGGCGAAGCCCCGAGTGGAGTCGGTGATGGTAGCTGTCACGCGCGGCGGCGAGCTGGAAGGTCGGAGGTGCGTCCCCGAAATGGCAGTAGCCGATGCGGGCGCGCGAGATACGTACGGCTGCAGAGAAACTCGCGGTTGAGAGGCTGCGCTGGACGTCGGCGAAAGGGACTCTGACCGCCTAGGCCAAGGGCTCAGAAGCGCGCTTCGAGCGCGTCCGGCGCGGCTACTACCGGCCGGGGAGGCACGTACTGAACCATCCGCGTAACGACGAGAACCTTTGCAGCGAGCTGAAGACGGCTCGCTCACAAAGACGGTGCCCGGTTCACGAGCCTCCGGGACTCTCAGGGTGCTTCGCAATCCGGCCCCCGTCGAGATCGGGTTGGCTCATGACCGGCTGCGACTCTGCCCAAGCCTTTGATCCCGGGGGTGGTCGCTCAGGGCACCTCGCTCAGGGCGGCCGCCGATACGACGGCGGGCTTGGGTTCGATTGCCAGGCGAGGCAGCCGCCGGTCAAGCCAGCTCGGGAACCACCAGGTGCGCTCGCCGAGCAGCTCGAGTACGGCCGGCAGCAAGATGCAGCGAATGATGAGCGCATCGAGGAAGACCGCGCTCGAAAGACCGAGCCCGAAAAGCTCGATGACGCGGTTGCCGCCGAGTATGAAGCTCGCGAAGACGGCCACCATGACCGCGCCGGCAGCCGTGATCACGCGTCCGGTTCGAGTCACGCCTCGCCTTACGGCGGCCGAGCTGTCGGCGCCATGAACCCATTCCTCGTGGATGCGGGAGACGAGGAACACCTCGTAGTCCATCGAGAGCCCGAAGACGATCGCGAACACCATCACCGGCAGGAAGGCGGCGATCGGGCCGCCCGATACCCCGAACAGCGAGCCGAGCCAGCCCCACTGGAAAACGGCGACGACAACCCCCATCGAGGCGCCGATCGAGAGCAGGTTCATCACCGCTGCTTGGATGGGGATCAAGAGCGAGCGGAAGACGATGGCGAGCAGAAGCGCCGAGAGCGCTACGACGACGCCGATGAACAGCCAGAGCTTTTTTGCGAGCACCTGCGCGAAGTCGATCTGCACTGCGGTGAAGCCGCCAACGTAGGCAACCGCTCCGGTTGCCTTCTCGATCGGCGGGATCGCGCTCGAGCGGAGCTCTTTGACGAGATTGACGGTCTGCGTGCTCTGCGGCGAGGAGCCGGGGAAGGCGAGGATCGTGGCGATGTCTCTGGTCGGGCTGAGTCGTGGCGGCGTTACCGCGGCGATATCCGGCGTTCGCCGCAGGGCGGAAACGAGCTCGGGCAAAGCGCCGGTGGCGCCGGCCCTGGGCAGTTTGACCACGACGAGAAGCGGGCCGTTGAAGCCCGTGCCAAAACCGCGAGCGAGCAGATCGTATGCCTTGCGAGTGGTCTGTTTCGCCGGGTCGTTGCCTGCGTCGGTGTTCCCGAGGCGAAGGCCGAGCACCGGCGAGGCGAGCGCGAGCATAATCGCCCCGGCAACGACAAGCGACGTCCAGGGCCGCCGTTGGATCGTGCCGATCCAGCGCGCCCAGAACACGCTCTCGTCAGAGCGATGAGGCGCACGCCGGCGAACCAGCAGCCCCGGCTTGCCGATCCTGTGGCCCGTGAAAGTGAGGAGGGCCGGTAGCAGCGTCAGCGAGGCGCAGAGGACGAGCAGCACGGCGAGCGACGAGGAGACGGCAAGCCCGTAGAGGAAGCTGAGGCCGAGCGTGAACATGCCCATCAGAGCGATGATCACGGTGGCGCCGGCAAAGATCACGGCGCGGCCGGCGGTGTTCATCGCTTCCGTCACGGCCGGCTGAATCTGTTGGCCGTTTCTGCGGTAGGCCTCCCGGTAGCGGGTGACGATGAAGAGCGCGTAGTCGACGCCGACTCCGAGCCCGATCATCAACGCCAGTTGCGAGGAGATGTCCGGCATGCCGAGAAGCCGGCTGCTGAGCCCGATCAGGCCCAGCCCTGTCCCGAGCCCGAACAGCGCGGTCACGACCGGTAGGCCCATCGCCAGTAGCGAGCCGAAGCTGATCAGCAACACCACCACGGCGGCGCCGATCCCGACCAGCGTCGTGTAGCCGATCGAGCCGAATTGGGCTTGCTCGATCGCCTGGCCGCCAAGCTCGACCTGCAAGCTCGCGGAGCGTGCCTGCTCGGCGGTCGCGATCACGCTTTTTATCGCCGGGACGGGTACGACGTTCGCGCGTTGGTCGAAGGTGACTGTTGCGAAGCCGATCCTGCCGTCCTTCGAGAGCGCGCTCGTTCCGGGCGCATACGGGCTGACGACCGAGGCGACGTGCGGCAGGCGTGCCACGCGGCTGAGCATCCGCCCGACGCGGACACGCGTATCGGGGGTCGCAAGGGTGCCGGTAAGCGCATGCAACACGATCTGATCAGAATCGCCGGACTGAGCGCGAAAGCCGTTCGAAAGCAGGTTCGCCGCCCGCTGCGCGTCGGTCCCGGGCAGGCTGAAGTTGTTCGAGTAGTGACTCCCAACGGCGCGCGAGACCCCCATTGCGGTAACCAAAACGGCGATCCAGAGCACGACCACCCAGCGACGGTGCTCACTCGACCAGTAAGCCAGCCTCGACATCAACGCACTCCTCTCCAAAGCGACTTGAACGTAAATCGGATCGACACCCTATTGGCTCGAGGCCACCTCGCGGCGTTTTCAACCGAGAGATGGACGAGAAGATAAATACGATGGACGGGGCGCCAGCCGGAGCGGGCCAGGTGGATCTCACGCACGAGTGCCCGGTCACGAAGCTAGCGGCGAGCGGGCTTCGTACCGCGTCTGGAGCGTATGACCGGCGGCGCGTTTGGCCGCATAGGTGCGGGCGCGCCCGTTCAGGTCGATGAGAACGAGACCATCTCACACACGCTCTCCAAGCCCAGCTCGGGCGCCGCGCTCGACACCCACAACAAGGCCACGCCCGCGATCATCGGCAACGACGACGGAAAGAAAGCCGGCCGAACCGCGGGTCCCTTCAAGCAGCTCAGTAAATACCACACGTCGAAGCTCACATTTAAAGTTTCGCCCAACCTCAAGCAGATCAAAGGCTTCGCTACGAGCGTGGTGCCGATCGTCTGCGGCGGCGGGTTTTCCGGCCCCGTTACCAAGCTTGTCTCAATCGGAGTGAGCTCCGCAACGATCACGAACAGTGGTGAGTTCCAGGGCAAGCTCGTCCTGCACAGCACGAACGGGGAGGAGTCGACAACGACGCTCGCCGGGAAGTTCACCTCGGCGAAGACGGCGAGCGGCAAGGTGACTTACAAGGTAGGCGGATGTAACGTCACCGAGCCATTCACAGCGAGGAAGAAGTAGCCTCGCGACACCTCGTCTGAAGCTCACCGTGGTCCGACCTCAGAGGTCCTAGACCATCTGCTGTCAGTGGAGAGCACGCTCGCACACCCCACCCTGGATCGTGCATGGCGTCCGTTTGACCGAAGTCGGCCAGACTGATAGAAGCGGCGATGGTTCCGCGATTTCCGGAGGTCACAGTCGATGCTCACTCGAACCGTGCTCTTCCACGCTCGCCTAGTGGTCGGCGTCGTTCTGCTCGGTGGGACGCTAACCCTGGGGCTTGCCTGTGGCACTCCCTCGCATGTCACCGGGCAGGTCGTCGGCCTGCAGTCCGTCACCCAGATCTCTTCCCGCGGCAACCACACCTGCGCGCTCGTGTCCAACCACAAGGTTTCCTGCTGGGGCAGCAACTTCTCCGGCGAACTCGGGAACGGCAAGAGGAAGGGCAGCTCGACTCCGGTCCCGGTCTCGGGCGTTACGAGCGCCACCCAGGTCTCCTCAGGCGGCGACCATACTTGCGCGCTGCTCTCTGACGGCACGGTCTCCTGCTGGGGCGACAACTACGAGGGCGAGCTTGGCAACGGCACGACTACCAACAGCTTGACTCCGGTTCCGGCCAGCGGCGTCACAAACGCCACCCAGGTCTCCTCAGGCGGCGACCATACCTGCGCGCTGCTCTCTGACAGCACGGTCTCCTGCTGGGGCAACAACTACTTCGGCGAACTCGGTAACGGCCAGCTCGTGGACGGCGGCAAGACGATCGGCAGCTCGACTCCGGTTCCGGTCAAAGGGATCACGAACGCCACGAGCGTCAGCGCTGGCGACGCCCATACCTGCGCCCTCCTCTCCAACCACGGTGTCGAGTGCTGGGGCGGCAACGGCTATGGGCAGCTCGGCAACGGCAAGACAACCGACAGCTCGATTCCGGTTCCGGTCAAAGAGATCACAAACGGCACGAGCGTCTCCTCCGGCGACTTCCATGCCTGCGCCCTACTGGCCAACCACCGGGTCTCCTGTTGGGGCGATAACAGCAACGGCCAGCTCGGCAACGGCATGATGAAGAGCAGCTCAACTCCGGTCCCGGTCTTAGGCGTCACGAACGCCATCCAGGTTTCCTCCGGCGATTGGGACACCTGCGCCCTCCTCTCCAACCACCGGGTCTCGTGTTGGGGGGATAACAGCTACGGCCAGCTCGGGAACGGCAAGACAACCGACAGCTCGACTCCGGTTCCGGTCAGCGCCGCCACGAACGTCATCCGGGTTTCCGGCGGCGAACGCCACACCTGCGCGCTCCTCTCCAACCATGGAGTTTTCTGTTGGGGAGACAGCGAGTTCGGCCAATTCGGTAACGGCACAACGGGCCCAGGCATCACAACGACGACCACGGCAATGACCGCGCCGACTACGGCACCGCACAAGAACAGGAAGATTGTCTTTGTTAAGAGTGGCGACCTGTGGACGATCGACGCCGACGGCAGGAACCTCACCCGGCTCACAAAGACGTCGAAGGGGGAGGAGTCCGCTCCGGCGTGGTCGCCAGACGGATCAACGCTCGCATACGTCATCGACGGTAGCGATATCTACGTTGCGGGCGCCGACGGGTCTGGCGCGACTGACATTACTGCTGTATCGCTCGCGGGCACGTACGACGCAACCTACGGCAACTACTGCGACTCGGATCCGACTTGGTCGCCCGACGGCAAGCTGATCGCGTTCAGCACCGTCGCGGACGATTGCACCGGCGCGGCGGGACTGCTCTTCAAGATGGCTCCGTCAGGCGAGAACCGCAAGGTGATCGAAGCCGACTATGACGGCCTTCTCGGTGGCGACACCGACCCGGCGTGGAGTCCCGACGGTCGGCGAATCGTCTTCACCCGAAGCGATTCCTTGCGCATGGCCTCAGGGCCCTATGTCAACAACCTATTCACCCTCGACGCGCGCACCGGGAAGGTGCTCAGGCAATTGACGAAGTCGGGCGACAGCACACAGGCGGCGTGGTCGCCGGATGGCAAGCGGCTGGTGTTCGCTTCGCCACACGAAAAGATCGCGGTGATGAGTCCTACAGCGGGCAACCCGAAGGTGCTCGCACCGGGGTCCGCTCCGGCCTGGTCGCCAAATGGGCAGCTGATCGTCTTTGTCGACGCCAGGGGAATCGAGTTGATACGCCCGAACGGCACCGGGAAGCATCTGCTGTTGCGCTGCAGTCGATGCAGCGCGCCCGACTGGTAACCGTCCGCCAAGCGTCCTCGGGAAGCCAAAACCCGAGCCAGTTTTCAGGTCAGGGGTTTGGACGTCGCACTTTAGTTGTTGCGGATTACCCCGTAAAACGGCGGTTTGGAGCCAGGCGAGTTCGAGCCGGTGCCTCTCGCGTTCTCGGGGCGCCGGTGGCGGTGCGAGCCCGGAGAGCACAGTGTGAACACACGGGCTCGGAGAGGATCGTGCCGCCACCGGTGTCAGGCGACTCCGGGAGGCCAGTCGCGCCTGGCCGTACGGAGCCGCCGGCCGAGGACGCGAGATGGAACTAAACGGGGCACGTTCGAACCCTCGAGCCGGGGTTGAGCTTTCTAGGGTCGGTGCACTCCACGACGAGTTACTCCGCAAAGCCCAGGCCAATCCTCGCAAACCTCGGCCTGTTCCCGCCAAGGTGAGCCCAGTACTCGAGACCGTAACGCTGGTGCTCGAGCGAGCCGGCGAGCCGATGCGGGCGCGCGAGATTCACGCAGCGGCTTGCGAGCTCGTCGGTGAGCCACTGCTCTGGGAATCTGTAAAGGCAGCGCTCTCGGCAGACGTGGCAAGCGAGCATTCGCGCTTCCGAAGGGTGCGCCATGGCGTCTACCAGATCGCGAGAGACGTCAAGCGCTGCACCAGTTGAGCCGCCTTCCTTGCCCATCCAGACCATCTGCCGTCAGGCGTAAGCACGCTCGCCCAGCCGACGGTGAGGGATGAATCACTGGCGATCCGGGGAGCATTACGGCGTGAGGCGTCACCGGCTTGGTGCTGGAGGCACGATTGCGACCCCATTCCTCGAACTACGGATTCGGGGCCGATAGGCTTTCCGTGTGACAAGACCACCGCTGGACCCGGCGCGAGGTGCGGAAGCGGCCAGGAAACTCAAGTCCTTGGGCGTCAAGGGCATCCTCATCAAAGCTGCAGAGCTTGGTTACATCACGCAGGTGACGTGCAGGATGCCCGAGTGCTTCTGTCCCCAAGAGCTGGGCGGTGCTTGTTACTTCGAACCGGTCACTGACGAACTCAGCGACTGGATGCCGACCCACGAGCATTTCCCACGCTCAAAGCGAGACGGGGGCCATAGAAGTGTCGACAACGCGTTCCTTGCCCACCGCCTCTGCAACNNCTCATGTGACATTCCCGAACACTCGCCCACGCGAGCGCGAGTCCCAGAAGCGCTGCTAGTGCCATTCCGCGTTGACCCCTCACTCTCTCATGCCCGTCATGGCAACTGATCGCCACCACTGAGAGAACTGGCGAGAGCCACGAAATCTCAGCCTGGTGCTAGCCGCTGTGCGATGTCTGGCTGGGGAAATGTTTCCTTATGTTTGTTGAAACAAAATGGAACACTGTATTCACCTTCAGTGAGTTATTGTGGTGTTAAGTCTCGGCATCCGGAAGAAAGTTGGCAGTAGATGAAGCGCATGTTCAATGGCACAAGTGGGCGCCGGACGGTTCGATCGGTACTGCACTCAGCGGTAACACTTGGGGCGGCGTCAGCGTTGTTGGCGACCGGTTTGATGTTCGTCGTCTCAGCAACTCAAGCATCCGCAACTCAAGCATCCGCTTCTTCCGGCGTGATCGCCGGGCTCGATTACGGCCCGCTGGTCGGGCTGATCGGCACCTGGAAGAGCGCCCCCAACGGCGGCGTCGGCGTGGATGTCGCCCCCGGGCAGGCGGGCTCGAAGGTGGGCAAGGGCAAGCCCGCAGTCTCGCCTTATTACGAGACGATTAAGTACACCCCCGCTGGCGGCGCGGTCAATGCGAGCGAGCAGCATCTGGCGGCGTTGTATTACCGCCAGCAGGTATTCGCCAAGAGCGACAACAAGAAGTTCCACGACCAGACCGGGTATCTGATCTACGACAAGAAAGCTCAGAAGGTCTATGACACGTTCTGCATTCCTCGCGGCGTCTGCGTCGTGGCCGAGGGCGCTCCCGGCACCACGATGACACTCAGAACCAAGAGCAAGGGCGTGGCCGAAACCCAGTACATGCTCAAGACGGACCGCACGCAGGCGTTTAGTGTCACCTTTACGCTGTCCGGAAACACGCTGAAATACAAACAGAAAACGGATTTGCAGGTGTATGGCAAGCCTTTCTCCCACACCGATTCCGACACGCTGAAGAAGCTGAAGAAGACGGGTGGCTGAAGAAGACGGGTGGTTGCGTCCTTTAACGTGGTGTATCGGATCTCGGTGACCGTTACCGGCAATAACGGAGCGGTGAGCTACACCCAGAGCACCGGCACCCCGCAACTGACCGTCTCTAGCACCGGTCTCGTGGTGCGCATCTAGCAGCGATCCTTGTTCGGCCAGCGCGGGAAGCTGATCGCGCTAACCGCGCGCTGCGCGGCGCTGAGCAGCGCGGCACCTGGACGTGGGTTGTTGATGTCGACGCGTACCTCGACGTTGTACGACTCGCCAATCCGGCCGAAGACGCGGTACTCCGGGATGTTCGGCGCGCCTTCGAGCGTGTCGGTCGTGGTCGACGGCAAATGGAGCGGCAGCTTCCGAACCAGCGGGTAGGCGCTGAGGTGCGGTGTGTAGCGGCAGAGGTTGAGTCCGGTCGCAGCACCCACGTCTCGGCGGATCAAGTACACCGAGGCGGCGATCCCGTCGCGGGGCATCGCCCCGGCCCAGCCGAGGCTGTTCGGGCGGTACGGCCAGCTCAGCGCGTACGCGCTCGCGTTTGCCCCCCTGCGGGTGAGCAGATCGGGAGCATCGTTGAACTGCCGCCAGCCACCAGGCAGAAGCACGAAACGCAGCGCAGGCACGACCAGTGCCACACTCCCCTGCGCGTGGCGGAGTGCTCCATTCGCCGTTGCAGCACCTCCGGCGGTCAGGATCGGGTGTCGCCTCGACGGGCCGGTAGACCACGACGCCCTCATCGAGCAGTTCGACATAGATCGTCTGCGTGATGGTCATCCCCGCAACCTATCCAAATCGTTCAGGGGACATTCCCGGACGCTGGCCCAGGGGACACCGCGTCTTCCGTCGTCGTTACTCTGAGTCGCCGGTCTGGAAGAAGCTNNCGACCTGGAACGCTGAGCGGATTTTTGATCTGCGACGAGACCGTCAGGAGCTGCACCGTCACACGACCCGTCGTACCGCTGGTGCCAGGACTCCCCGGTCGCGCCGTCGAGCACGTGGATAAGGGGCTCGTCGCCGCAGTCTGGGCCCGAGTAGCACAGCCGGTATGGCCGCCCAGTGGTTGCCTGGATCACTTGCCGAACCCAAACCACGGCTTTAGCTCGCCTTGAAGCCTTCTTGTGGCAGGGTTGGTCCCATGACGCAGCAATCCGGGTGGCACGACAACCCGCAGGACCGCAGCCGGCTTCGCTGCCGGGACGCAGTGATCTGGTCCAGCGACGTCACTCCGAAGGTCTCGCCGACCGTGGACCGGTCCGACAGCGGTATGCCATGCGGCGTCACCGCGGCCGGGCCAGGGGCAGCAGGGCGGCCCGTGGCCGGCATACGCAGGAGACCGTAATGAAGCGCTTTAGTCGACTCCCGCAACACATTGGCATTATTCCTGACGGCAATCGAAGGTGGGCTCTGCGCAAGGGACTGAAGGAGCAGGACGGGTATGAGTCCGGCCTTCAGCCAGGACTCGAGCTGTACGAACTATGTTTGGAGCTCGGGATTAAGGAGCTAACCTTCTACGGGTTCACGGTAGATAACACAAAACGCCCCTCCGTGCAGATCAGGGCTTTTCAGAAGGCGTGTGTCGACGCCGTTGAATACCTGGCAAGCAAAGACACGGACTTGCTGGTCGTCGGGAATACTCAGTCGCGATTCTTTCCAAAGGCACTACTGTCGTACACCGAGAGAACTAGATTCGGGAGCGGTCTCATCAAAGTCAACTTCCTGGCCAACTATGGCTGGAACTGGGACCTCAACTATTCGGTGCAGAACGGTGTCATCAGCTCAAGTGGCAACATCATTGACGGCATAGCATCTTCGGATATCTCAAGAATCGACTTGATCATCCGCTGGGGCGGCGGGCGAAGGCTGAGTGGATTCTTACCAATCCAGTCAGTCTATGCGGACTTCTATGTGGTGGATGAGATGTGGCCCGACTACAGCATTGAGCAAGTCTACAAGGCTCTGGAATGGTATCAAGACCAAGACATAACGCTGGGCGGTTAGCCTCGCGGTTTCATGGCGGGGCGGCGCGAGCTCGTGTCGTTGACCTGACAAGTGCTCCTGACGCGAAGATTCACTGGCGTTGCGGCAGTGCCCCGGCAAAGTCGTAGTTGACGGCGCGTCGCACGACGACACGCCGGTAGTGGTGTAGAAGCAGCGCGGACACGGCGCGGCCGGTGATCATCAAGGGTTCTTCACATCCGTAAAGATCCCTGGAGCCGTCGCCGTGTCCGCTTGTGTATCTTCGCTGATCCCCTCTGCCGTTCGCCACCCCGGACACCTCGCTGCCATGGCTGCCATGTCGCCGCAGGGGCTGTTGGAAGCCTTGAGCGCGGTGGCCGACCCTCGTAAGAGTCGCGGTGTCCGGCACAGGTTCATCTCGATTCTGGCCCTTGGTGCCTGCGCGGTCCTGAGCGGAGCCAGGTCGTTCATCGCGATCGCCGAGTGGGCCATGGACCTGACCCCGTTGCTGCGCGCGAAGCTGGGCATCGGCCGGGTCCCGCCATGTGAGTCCACGATCCGGCGGGTCCTACAACGGGTGGACCCCGACGTACTTTGGACTGATGGCGAGTGGATCTGGAACGACTCCCTCACCTACTTCGTCAAGAAGTATCGGATCGCACCGGCGGACGACTTCATGCGTTACCTACGTAGACGAGATTTCGAGCCTCGCCGGCCGACAGAGGCAGAAATCAAGGCTGCCTGGGAAGCCATTCAAGAGGACTAGGCCGTGAACCCGTTTCGGCGGCGGCGGGACGCAATCGAGCAGCTCCACTAGAGGATTGACGCGTACTGGGTAGGGGACCTGTGCCTGGCACTTACCGGGCAGAAACCACCGATTCAGAGGTCGGGGTTTGGACGTGGCACTTTAGTTGTTCTTGTTTACCCCGTAAAACACGGCTTTGGAACTAAACGGGGCACGTTCGAACCCTCAACTCGCCGTTGAGCTTTCTAGGGTCGGCGCACTCCACGACGAGTTACTCGCGAAAGCCTTGGTCAATCCTCGTAGACCTCGGCCTGTTCCTGCCAGGGTGAGCCCGGTACTCGAGACCGTAACCCTGGCGCTTGAGCTGGCCGGGGAGCCTATGCGGGCGCGCGAAATACATGCGGCGGCTTGCGATCTCGCCGGTGAGCCGCTGCTCTGGAAATCGGTGAAAGCGGCGCTCGCGGCAGGCACCTCCGGCTCATCGCAACGCTTCCGCCGCGTCCACCACGGCGTCTACCAATTCGCGAGAGACGTCAGGCGCTCCACCAGTTGAGCGGCTTACCCGTCAGAAGTCCGAGACCATCTACGGTCAGGCGAGAGCACGCTCGCACAGGCGACATCTACGGGTGCGGGTGAAGTGCCAGTTCGTCGACAACCTGCCCACGTGCGTCGTAGAAGACGAGGCTGGCAACTGACAGTTCTGCGGGAGCGTAGACCAGGTAGTAGCCTCCCGCGACCGGCTCGGTCGTCGCCGTGACGCCGTTGCTGGCTAGTAGCGCGACCTTCGCTGCGGTAGAGGTCGGGGTCGGACCGGCGACGATGGCGTATGTGACTCCTGACGGCGCCTGCCAGTCAAAGCTCCCTGCATCCGCGACCGCCGCACCAGGTGCCCCGCAGCTCGTCATCAGATGCTGTGATCGTCCCTGGGCGTCCTTGACGGCGATCGCCGTGCAGTTCTCCTGATCCGTACCGACCGTCACCGTATTGGTGACGACCTCGAACGTCGTTGACGCAGGCCCTGACACAGAGAGCCGTACGGTGCTTCCTGCCACAGCGGCTGGATCTGCCGACGTGCCGAACGGCGATGACTCCACCGCCTGCACGCTGTTCCACCACGGCAGCACACCGGTGGCAGCGGCGACTCCTGCTCCTACGACCGTAATGGCTGCACCCACCGCGGCGATCAGCACTACGCGCCTCCGTCCGAAGCGTCGCCTCGCGGCCGCACGCAGTGCTCTGCTGGCGGCATCGTGACCGAGGTAGAGATCTTCGGTCTGTTCTGTCATCACCTCGCGAACGAGGTTCTCCATGTCGATCATCTGTACGCCTCCTGGTTGAGGTCAGCGGGCACGAGCGTGCGCAGGCGGTCCAGCGCCCGGCTGACCGCCGACTTGACCGTCCCGACGCTGATGTCAAGCTCGCGCGCCGTTTCCTTCTCGCTCAGGTCGAGGAAGTATCGGAGCACGAGCGCAGCGCGCTGCTGCGACGGCAACTGTTGCAGCGCTGCGACAAGATCCCGCCGCAGGAGTAGCTGATCCACACCGTCGGCGATCGACGGCTCGTGGACATCGTCGAACACCTCCTGCACGCGGGCACGCCGCCGCCGCCACCGGTCGGTCGCCGCGTGCAGTAGCACCGTCCGGGCGAACGCCTCGGGTGAACCGGCCAGCCCGGACCAGCGACGAGCAGTCCGCTCTAGCGCGAGTTGGACGAGGTCCTCAGCGTGGCCGCGGTCGCCGGTAAGCAGGAAGGCGGTACGCAACAGCCGACTGCCGCAAAAGGCAACGAACTCCCGGAATTCCGCCTCATCTTTCGTGTCCGTAGCCTCTCACCACCTTCCCACCCGACATCACGCATCCGCCACGCGAAAGGTTGCGAAGACGCTTTCCGGCCAGGACACTGACCCCTCTGGGAATCGCGGAACATCCACCGGTAGGCGCGAAGCTTGTTCGGGGGGACATTCCTGAACACTCGCCCAGGCGGTGCTCGCCGCTTCGGTGCTTGCGCCCGGACATTGGTAGGCGTGCTTTACGCGAATGAAGGCCTCTAGAGCGACGAAGGCTAATGCCCGGGAGAGAACCACTCCGACGATGAGAGGCATAACTCGACTAACCTTCGTCAAGAATAGGGGTCCTCATGGCGCCCAGATGGGAGAGGCGATGCGACTGCGCGGTGTAGCTCTCGTTCTCATCCTCTTTGCGGCTGCAATGTTCCCTTTGCTCGACAGTGGGCAGGCGCTGGCGCATGCCTTGCAACGTCTGCCGCCTGCGCACCTGCCGGCCGGTGGCAGCCATCCGATCGAGCACCTTCACCGGCGTCTCGACAGGTCAAGCAGCTGGAGCACGATCGCCTCACAAAACTGGGCCGGCTATGACGCCACCGGCGGGGGTTTTACGAGTGTCACGGCCAGCTGGGTTGAACCGCCTATTCAGGCAAGTTACTCCACCGACACCTACGCCGGCTTCTGGGTCGGCCTCGACGGTGATGGCAGCTCGCCGGTGGAACAGACAGGCACCATGGCCTACGGCCATAACGGCAGCGTCTCCTACTACGCCTGGTATGAGACGTATCCCAACCCACCGATCTCCATCCCCATGACCGTCAGCCCCGGCGATGAGATGACCGGGACAGTGACGAGTGGCGGCACGGGCAGCTTCACCCTCACCCTCGTCGATGACACCACGCACCACACCTTCACCACGACCCAGACAAACGGTGTGACCGCTCCCTTCTCGGCCGAAGTCATCGCCGAGGCGCCGACGTCGTCGACGAGCGGCACCGTCTTCCCGCTGGCCGACTTCGGCAGCGTCAGTTTCACCAACTGCGCCTTCAACGGTCGGCCCATAAGCACCTTTGCCTACAACCAGATCGACATGGTCTCGGCAGACAACGTCAACGAGGCGGCGACCTCGACGCTCGGCACCGACGGCGCCAGCTTCTCGGTGACCAGTTACCCGGCAAGCGACACCACCCCGCCGGTCACAGTCGCCTCCGGCTACGACGGCGCCTGGCACAACTCGGCCGTGCAGGTCACACTGACCGCCACCGACAACGCCGGCGGCAGCGGCGTGAAATCGATCACCTACAGCATCGACGGCGGTGCGCCGACGACCGTCGATACTGCCGCCACCCAGGTGACGATCGGCGCTCCCGCTGACCACTCCAACGACGGCGTGCACACGCTCTCCTTCTACTCGACAGATAACGACGGCAACCAAGAGACGGCCAAGCCGGTGACCGTCAAGATCGACACCACCCCGTCCACGGTGAGCGCCTCCGGAGCCAGCGACGGCGCCTGGCTCAACCACGCCGCGACCATCACCCTCAACGCCGCCGACACCCCTGGCGCCTCCGGTGTGGCCTCTATCGGCTACACGCTCGACGGTGTGAACCACACGGTGGCCGGAGCAAGTACCCAGGTCGTGTTGCCGGCGAGCCCGAACGCAACCCACACGCTCACCTACCAGGCCACCGACCTGGCCGGCAACGTGAGCGCCGATCAGAGCCTCAGCGTGCACATCGACACCGTCGGCCCGACCACCGCCGTCAAGCCGGCCAGCGGCCACAAGGGCAACGCGATCGCGCTCAAGTGCCGGGTGAGCGACAACTTAAGCCCCCGGGCGACGTCGGTCACGCTGACCATCCGAAACAGCCACAAGAAGGTCGTTAAGACCCTCAAACTCGGGACCGAAAAGGTCTCCGCCTGGTATGCGGTCAAGTGGACGCCGAAGGCCAAGGGCACCTACCGCTACACCGTCTACGCCAAGGACCTGGCCGGCAATAAGCAGGCCAAGGCAGGCAGCGCCAAGATCACGGTCAAGTAAGTGATACCGAAGGCGAGGTCCTGATCGATCACTGACAGCGCCAGTACGACCACCCGCGACCCCACGGCTCACTCGGCGGGCGTCCGCCGGCGCCGGAGACGATCGTCTGGCTGGGGTTTTCACTCGCTGACTGCGCACGCCCAGGAATCCCACCCGGGCTTCGTGCTCGACTAGATCAAGCTACATTCCTGAACGCTCGCCCAGGGGACACCGCGTCTTCCGTCGTCGTTACTCCGAGTCGCCGGTCTGGAAGAAGCTCGCGATAGCGCCTGCCGAACCGGCGATGACGAGCACGGCCCAGATCTCGAGGAAAACGTCGACGACTCGACCTGGAACGCTGAGCGGATTCCTGATCTGCGACGAGACCGTCGTGAGCTGCACCGTCGTGAAGAAGAACGCGTCGAACAGGGTATGGATGTCCGTTTGCTTGACGTTCCGCTCGAAGGCGTAGACGAGTGCCGTCCCGATTCCATCGATCACCGCAGTCAAGATCAGCACGAGCAGGAGCCGGCTGACGAGCCGCCTGTGCCGCTCCTCCCAAGTCCCAAGACGCTTCAGCTCTTCGCGGATCATCGTCGTCCATTCTACGAGCACCCCGACAGAAACCCATTCCAACCTCGCCGTCGGAACTGCGTCGTCGAGCCTCGCCTTCGCCGTCTGTCTCTCGCGACTCGATTCTTACTTGGTCCGATCAGGGAAGCGATCGTCGTGCAGCACCGTCATCAGACCCTCGAGCGTCGACCGAAGAGCGCAACGAGGAGCGCGACGACCAACACGATGAACAGGAACTTGGAAAGGAAGACACCCCCTCCGACTGCAAGCAGCAGAAGCAGCAGCACGAGCAACCAGATCATTTCTTGATCTCCAGGATTGGGGTATTTGTCTACCACTCGACGAAGCGGTTGCGAACGTCGGTCGTGTCTCCACCACTAGGGCAGAACTCGGTTACCTGATAAGACCAACTTCCTTATCCGGCGAGGGTACGCGGGGTACCCGCACGTGGGCGAGAAGGTGCGGAAATTAGATGAATGAAGAATGAAGCCGCTCTCCGCTTCGTAGAACTCCGAGCAAGGGACTGGGGCGGATTGCCCCAGTCCGAGTGTCGATAGCTACTAACGCGTGTTCTTCTTCACGCTCTTCTTCGCGCCCTTGAGCACGTTCTTCGCCTTGCCCTTGGCCTGGTCAAGGTGGCCCTCTGCCTCGAGGCGCTCGTTGCCCGTCGCTGCCCCTGCNNATACCGGGGCATCACATGCACGCGCCGTTACGTCGGCGGGTTCGCCGCCGCGTTAGCCGCTGACGCACTTCCACCACATCGCGACACAACAGATCCGTGACGGCGACGCCGTCACGTGGCAACGCCTCGGGGAACATTCCTGAACACTGGGGCACGCGCCACTCGCG
>PMMN01000040.1 GCA_003162235.1 Actinomycetota bacterium
CCTCCTTGAACCTGCGACGGCCCAGGCACCGAGCCGTCGAGCGGTGATTTAAGCCCAGCAAAAATAGCGTCGCAGCTAGTCGAAAGCAAGCAATCCCCGCCTCGCGCGAGCCGCGCGAACCGTGTTGGCGAGGAGCATCGCCCTCGTCATCGGGCCGACTCCGCCCGGCACGGGCGTGAGTAGCCCCGCAATCTCGACCACGCCTTTGTCGACGTCACCGACCAGACCTTCGGGAGTTCTTGTGATCCCGACGTCGACAACCGTTGCGCCCGGCTTGACCATCTCGGGCTGGATCAGGCCTGCGCGGCCCGCCGCCGCGACCAGCAGATCGGCCTTTCTGGTGCGCTCGGCCATGTCGCGCGTGCGGGTGTGGCAGAAGGTTACGGTCGCGTTCGCACGCAGTAGGAGCGCCGCCATAGGCTTACCGACGATCTCGCTGCGGCCGACGATGACGGCGTCGGCGCCCTCGAGCTGAACCTCGTACTCGCGCAGGATCTCCATGATCCCGAGCGGGGTCGCCGAGATGTGCCCTTCGCGCCCGAGCCAGAGGCGCCCGACATTGACCGGGCTGAAGCCGTCGACGTCCTTGACCGGATCGATCGCCTCCATCACGCGTGCCTCGTTGATCTGATCGGGCACGGGCGACTGAACGATGAAGCCGTCGATCTGGTCGTCGGCGTTCAGCTCGTGGACGAGCGCAAGCACCTGCGCTTCGCTCGCGTCGGCGGAGAGGCGATGGTCGATCGACTCGATCCCAACTTCGGTGCAGTCCCTGTGCTTGTAGCCGACATAGACGTCCGAGGCAGGGTCGTCGCCGACGAGCACAGTCGCCAGCGAGACATGGCCGAGCTCGCGCACCTCCTCGGCAACCCGTGCACGTACGCGTGCCGCCAGCTCGGATCCGTTCATCAGAATCGCAGTCACAGGAAGCGGAACTTTAGCCAAAGAACCGCCGACCCCCCAATGGAGGGGTGAACACCCGCTACACCTTGCCGATCATGAGCGCAGGGTCACCGGACGGGCGCATGCGTAGAAAACTCAGCTTCCCTCTCATCCCTGCCGTGCTGGCAGTCGTAGTGGTCGCAGCCGCGGTAGCGGCATTGTTTGTGCCGACGATGGTTTCGTTCCTTCTAGTCGGTATCGCAATTGTCCTGGTCGCCCTCGGCGCCTTCACCCTCGCGCGCCAGCTCTAGAAAGCGCAAGACGCTGGAGCTCTTCCACCTGCGACCTGCGCGAAGGCGAATCAAAAGGCGCGGAGCAGAATCGAACTGCTGTACGAGGCTTTGCAGGCCTCTGCCTAGCCACTCGGCCACCGCGCCATGCGGGCGAATCCTAGTACAAGGTGTGGGCTCACATTTTTGCTCGAGGCTTAGAGTTTTCGAGCCTGGGCGAGTAATCGAGCGGCGCTCGTCGTAAGAGACCGCGCGAAGGCGCTCGCATCCAAAGGTGGTCGGCGGACAGCGACGTCTATTCTGTCGCGCGCATGACGAAGAGACCGGATATCCAGGGCCTGCGCGCGGTCGCCGTTCTCCTCGTGATCGTCTATCACGCGGGTCTTCCCCTGCCGGGAGGGTTCGACGGCGTNNATCAGCTTCTCGCGCTTCTACGTCCGGCGCATCAAACGGCTACTGCCCGCGGTGGCTTTGATGCTCGTGTTCGTCGCCATCGTCGGAGTGCTGGCCGATCCGGCCGGAGCGCAGCACATGGCAGCCATGACCGGTGTCTTCGCGGCGCTCCTCTGCTCGAACTTCTACCTCGCGCACCTTTCCACCGGCTACTTCGACGTGAGCGCGATCACCAACCCGCTGCTCCACACCTGGACGCTTGGCGTCGAGGTGCAGTTCTACATCGTCTTTCCGGCGCTGCTCGCAGCCGGCTGGTGGCTAGGACGCACACGCCTCGGGCGAGGGCGGAGCCGCGCGATCGCGTTCGCCGTGACGGCCGCGGTCTGCGTCGTCTCCTTCCTACTCTCGTACTGGCTCTACTACGGGCATCTGATCACCGGACTGGCGCTCGACCAGCGCCTTTCGTTCTACTCCTCCCCAACCCGTGCCTGGGAGTTCGGGGCGGGCGCGCTGGTGGTGCTGGCGACCCCGGTCCTCGAGCGACTGCCGGTCTGGAGTGCCTACCTGCTCGGAACCGCCGGGGCCGTCGCGATCGGTGTCTCGGCCTTCACGCTCCATGCCGCGACCTTCCACGAGACGGCGGCATTGCTCCCGGTCGTGGGCGCCTGCCTGATCATCAGCGCCGGCATGGCTACGCTCGTTGGCCTCTCGCGTCTGCTAAGCCTAAGCCCGATGGTCTGGATCGGAGATATCTCTTACGGGCTCTACCTCTGGCATTGGCCCCTGATCGTCTTCGCCAAGGCGCTCTGGCCCGACCGCGGTTGGACGGCGCCGACCGCCGCGGTGCTTTGTTTTCTCCCGGCCTGGCTCTCCTACAAATACGTCGAGAACCCGATTCGCTTCCACCACCGGCTCGGATCGCGCTCGCCGGTGGCTGGGCGCACCGCCGTCGCGGTCGCCTCGGTCTGTGTCGCCATCCCTATCTTCGCCAGCTTCGGCCTGATTCAGGCACAAAGGCTCATCGACAGGAGCTCGGCTCTGAAGAGCTGGCGCCACACCAACGCCCTGCACCTCGACAAGATTCGCGGCTGCAGCAACTCGACGCCGCTCAACCCCANNCTCGGCTACGACGTCACGGTCGTCACCGACTCGTCCTGCCCCTACGTCGGCCTGCGCATCACCCGTGTCAACGGCGAGGAGCGTAGCTGTCCCGCCTTCGGAACCAAGTCGGTCGACTTCATGGCCAAGTCGAAGCTGAGCCTGGTCGTGCTGGTTGCGCGCAGCGACTTCTACCTGCAGAACCACGGCGACGGGCTGGCAGTCGTGGGCAAGGGCGGCTTCACCTTCTCGAACGCCGGCAAGGCCCGGCTCTACCGGCAAGCGCTCCACTCGACGCTCGAGCGCCTGAGCACGGCCGGAGTGCCGGCGCTGGTTGTGCATCCGATCCCCGTGCTCCCGCTCGATCCGCAAACCTGCGCGATCGTGCGCGTCCTACTCGGCGCCTGCTCCAGCTCGCTCCCGCGCAGCTCGGTCGACAACTGGCTGCGCCTGGCAATTCAGACCGAAAACCAGGGGGCCGCCGGCGTGAAGCTGGTCAAGACAATCGACTTCGAGAACCGGCTCTGCGGCAAGAACCGTTGTACGACCGTGAAGAACGGCGTCTCGCTTTACCGGGACTCACGCCATCTGAGCGTGGACGGTGCGCTCACCTTGACCGGCACGTTCCAGCGGGCGATCGTCACGCACGCGATCCCGCGGAAGTGACCTTCCCTCGACGCCGTCTCCAACTCACTACGGACCCCATAAAGCAACAACGGCTAGCCCGCCCCGCTACTAGGACGCCGCGTTGAGCAAGCGCCGCAGGCGCGGCTCAACGCCCCTTTATACGTGCGGCCGGGAAATCAAAGATTTCCCGGCCGGGATAAGCGGATGAAGGGATTCGAACCCTCGACCTTCTGCATGGCAAGCAGACGCTCTAGCCAACTGAGCTACATCCGCATGCGGGCGAAGTATAGCCTCGCCCGGCGGGTTGCTAACCGCCTGTTGCCGCGTCCAGCGCGTCGTTTACCAGCTGATCCGCGAGCTTGTTGTGCTCTCGGCGCACCGCCCGGTAAGTGACCTTGGCGATCTTGCGCGCGAGCGCGGTCGCTTCGAGGTTCAGCTCTCTCAAACCCTGGTTTTTCACCCGGTAGACGCCCATCATCTGGCGCACCATCAGCTCCGAGTCGGAGACTACCTCGAGCTCGTCCAGGCCGATCTCCACCGCCTTCGCCAGCCCGGCCACGAGACCGCTGTACTCGGCCACGTTGTTGGTCGCCGTCCCGATCGCCTCGCCGCGCGCGTCCAGCACCGTCCCGTCCTCGGCCTCGAGCACGTAGCCGTAGGCCGCCGGGCCGGGGTTCCCGCGCGCGCCTCCGTCGGTGGAAAGACGAGCCTTCATGCTTCCGGCTCACGCAGCTCGTAGAGGTCGAAGACAGGCTCCTCAAAGGGATGGGCTTGGCGGAGCGCTCGCACGACCTCGGTCTCCAGCTCGGCCGGATAGACGGTCTCCAGGCGAAACTCGGGGACGCGCTCCTCCTTCCCCGCCACACCTGTGCTCGGCTCTGAGCCCTCCGTGCCGAAAAAAGTTCCAATCCCTCCGGTGTACCAGGAGCAGCGCTCGTAGGCCCCGATCCGGCCGGCGCCGGCGGCGAAGAGCGCCTTGCGCACGTCCTCCAGCGCCTCGGCCGGGACGAAGACGACTAGCTTCCGGTTCACGAGCGCACCTTACACGCCTCCGGCAATGGCCTACTGACCTACTCGGCGCGGCCGGGCTAGTGGGCTTCGATTTCCGGAAACGTGCCCGGGATCCGCGAACGGCGCCGGTTGGCCGACTTGGGCGATTCCGCACTCCCTGAGGGCGACTTCGGGCCGCCGCGGCGATCGACGATGACTTCGACGTTCGGGTTGTCCTTGTAGTAGTCGACCATCCTGTCGAAGAGATCGTCGGCCAGCTCGGGTGGGACCACGCAATAGATCATCGTCCGTTCGCATTCTAGGGGAGATCGCGACGGCGCCAGAGGCGCGCCGGCTCACCCGAGCGAGTCGATCCGGGCGATGTCCGGAACAACGCGCCCGTCCTCTTCGACCCGCGCATTCCAGTTCGTGAACGGCTGCTTCAGCTCGTGAAGCTCGTGCCCGCGCTCGACCAGCCTGACCGGCTGCGTCGACTCGAGCGAGATCCGGTACTGGTACCAAGAGAGATCCCAGGCGACGGTCAGCACGAACTCCGCCTTCATCCCCGAGAGCGCCACGATGCTCGCGTGCGGCGCGCCCAGGCTGCGTGAAACTCCGCCGATCGTGCGCCGGTAGGGGCTGGTGTTGAACACGTCCGCCGCCTCGACGATCACCAGGTCGTCCTCCCCCAGTCTCCGCAAGATCGGCTCGGTCAACACCGGCTCTTCCATTTCGTGCGGGGCGATACCGAAGAGCGACGCCATCAGGCCGCGCTTCCTGCGCACCTCGGTGTGCGTAGGCGTCGTAGGAGCTCCCTCCTTCGACCAGCCGTGGTCGACCGCCTTCTCGTAGCAGAGGCGACAAACCTCGACCAGCTCGGCGTCGCCGCCCGGCGAGAAGCGGGTGAACTGCTCGCCCATGAGCAGCCGCCGTCCGCAGATCGCGCAGGGCCTAAAGGATTCGTTGCGTGATATTCGCATGGCTCCGGCCTCAGTGGCCCTGTTCCTCCTCGCGTTCCTTCTTGACCTGCTCGACGATCTTCTGAGCGATGTGGGCCGGAACCTCCTCGTAGCGAACGAACTGCATGTGGTAGTCGCCGCGACCGCCGGTGAGCGAGGTCAGGGACTGTGAGTAGGTGAGGATCTCGGACATCGGCACTTCGGCCTTGATCGACGTCATCCCGCCCTGGGGCTCCATTCCCTGCAAGCGTCCTCGGCGAGAGTTGAGATCGCCGTTGACGGCGCCGACGGCCTCGTCGGGAACCGTCACCTCGATCTCCATGATCGGCTCGAGAACCACCGGATCCGCCAGCTCGTAGGCCTGCTTCCAGGCCATCGAACCGGCAATCTTGAAGGCCATCTCCGAGGAGTCGACGGTGTGGTAGCTCCCGTCCACGAGGCGCACGCGGACACCCTTCACCGGCGCCCCGGCCAACTCACCGCGCAACATCGCCTCCTGGATCCCCTTGTCCACCGCGGGGCGGTAACTCTGCGGAATCACGCCTCCTACGATCTTGTCGAGGAACTCGTAACCGGCATCGGCGCCGATCGGCTCGATCTCGATGTGGCAGTCGCCGAACTGCCCGCGCCCGCCGGTCTGCTTCTTGTAGCGGCCGTGCCCGCGAGCCTCCTTGCGGATCGTCTCCAGATAGGGAACACGGGGCTGGCGCAGCTCGACCTCGACGCTGAAGCGGCGCTTGAGCCGCTCGACGGCGACCTCGACGTGCATCTGGCTCATGCCCGAGAGCAACTGTTCGCCGGTCTGCGGGTCGCGACGCAGTACCAGCGTCGGATCTTCCTCGGCCAGCCGGCGCAGGGCCGCAGCCATCTTCTCCTCGTCGCCCTTGGCCTTGGGAGCGATGGCGAAGCTCATCACCGGCTCGGGAAATCCAATCGAGGGAAGCTCTACGTGGCGGTCGGCGTCGAGCAGGGCGTCGCCGGTCATCGTCTCCTTGAGCTTGGCGACCGCGGCGATGTCGCCCTCTCCGGCCGCTTCGAGGGCGCTGTGCTCCTTGCCCTGCATGAGCAGGAGCTGACCAACGCGCTCCTTGCCGCGCGTGCGCGCGTTGGCGAGCGTCGAATCGGACTTGACGGTACCGCCGACGACGCGGACGACATTGATACGGCCGGCGAAGGGATCCGCGATCGTCTTGAAGACGAAGGCGCCGTCGCCCATCTCGCCAAGCCCGGCGGGAACGCCCTTCTCGGCCGGCGAAGGCATGCCCTCGACGAGCAGGTCGATCAGCGCGGTCGAGCCCAGGTTCTTGGTAGCGACTGCGCAGGCGACCGGGAAGACCTCTCCGCGCAGCACAGCGCGCTCGAGCGCATGCGTGAGTTCCTCGCCGCCGATCTCCTCGCCCTCGAGGTAGCGCTCCATCAGCGCCTCGTCGGTCTCGGCGATGGCGTCGAGCAGCTTCTCCCGGTACTCGGCGACGGCATCGGCGATCTCGGCCGGAATCTCGGCCGCCGCACTTTCCTTGCCGCCCTCGGGACTCATGTAGGCCTTCATCTGCAGCAGGTCGACGACTCCCTTCACCTCGTGCTCGGCGCCGATCGGGATCTCGACGGCGATGCAGTGCGGAGAGAGCTGAGCCTCGAGCTGAGAGAGAACGCGGAAGAAATCGGCGCGCTCGCGGTCGAGCATGTTGACGACGAGGCAGCGTGCCAGCCCGAGCTCCTCGGCGCGCTTCCAGATCCTTCCGGTTTGCACCTCGATGCCCATTACACCGCTGACGACTAGCACCACACCCTCGACGACACGTAGCGTCGCCAGCAAGTCGCCCTGGAAACCCGCGTCGCCGGGCGTGTCGATCAGATTGAGCTTGCTCCCGCGCCAGAGCAGGTGGCAGATCGAGATCTGAAGAGAGAGCTGGCGCTTGCGCTCTTCCTCGTCCCAATCCGAGACGGTCGTTCCGGCCTCGACGGTGCCGAGACGGGTGGTGGCGCCGGATTGAAAGAGAAGCGCCTCGACGAGCGATGTCTTCCCCGTACCGCGGTGACCTGCGACAGCGAGGTTGCGGATCTTTCCGGGTTCGACAGCGGGCATGCTCTCTTCCTCCTCGACGGTTTGCGTCTGCGATCTTAGACGGCAGCCGCACTCGAGGGAGAGAAAAGGCGCCAACAACCGGCGGCGGTCGTCTTACGCCCCTCCACCAGGTCAGCTGCGCTCGAGCGCGGCGCGGGTCTGCGCTCCGCCCAGACGCGCCTTCAGGCGCAGAATCGCTTTGGTGTGAAGCTGCGAGACGCGCGATTCGGTAACGCCCAGCACCTCGCCGATCTCGCGCAGCGTCAGCTCCTCGTAGTAATAGAGCGTGACGACCAGCTTCTCGCGCTCGGGCAGCCGCGCGATCGCCTCGCCCAGAGCTTCGCGCATTTCGGTCTGCGCCAGCGCCGCCTGCGGCTCAGGCCCCTGCGTGTCCTCGATCGTGTCGATCAGGGCGACCTGGTCGCCACCGGTCGAGGAGATCGTCCAGAGCTCGTCCAGGGCGGCGATCGAAGAGCGCGAGATCTCGAGCAGATCCTCGTCCAGCTCGTCCTGGCTGACGCCCAGCTTGGCCGCGATCTCCTCCTCGGTTGGTACGCGGCCGCCATGAGCCTCGAGCTCGCCGATCGCTCGCTCGATGTCGCGGGCCCGCGCCCGCACCGAGCGCGGCACCCAGTCCATCGCTCTCAACTCGTCGATGATCGAGCCCTTGATGCGAGCGATCGCGTAGGTCTCGAACTTGACGTCGCGGTCTGGGTCGTAGCGCTCGATCGCGCCGATCAGGCCCAGCAGCCCGTAGGAGACGAGGTCGCCTTCGTCCACGTGCGCGGGCAACCCCGAGCCCAGCCTGCCGGCCACGAACTTGACCAGCGGCGCGTAGGTCAGAATCAGACGATCGCGAAGCTGCCGGTCACGGTCGGCGCGGTATCTACGCCAGAGGGAGTTGGAGTCCTCGACCGCCACGTATAAAGAATACGAGGTCCGGGGGCCTTTCCCCTACTTCAACCGACGAAAGTCATACGACTTTCGTCGGGGTTCCCCGTCGGGCAAGTCGCTGCGCTTAACGGCGCAGACGCCTCGCGAGGCCCTAGAAGCGAAGCGAGCTAACCGAATTTGCTTTGCAGGGTCCGTGTCGAGTTGGGGACGGCGCTTGCTGGGCCGCGCCCGCCAGGTCGGTCCGGCGGCGCAGCGGGTATCTGTCCCCTTCGGGAACGATCCCCGCTGCATGTCAAAACTCCGGATCACTCGAGCGACGGCGTCCTGTGGTACGCGCGTCCTCGCCATGAGTAGAATCGTCGCGAACCCTAGGGGCGTAGCTCAATTGGTAGAGCACCGGTCTCCAAAACCGGGGGTTGGGGGTTCGAGTCCCTCCGCCCCTGAATACCCGCCGGGAATCCCCTCTGTGTTGGGCGGGTGATGGTTTCCGACGGGCGAGTTCCCCGTTATCCTGACCTCGATGCCCGGAAGCGATTTCAGCGTCGAGACGCTCAGCCTCAAGCAGGTCGCCAAGACAATCGACCACTCGCTGCTGCGCCCCGAGCTCGATACCAAAGAAGTCCGGGCCGGCTGCGCGCTGGCTCGCGCCTACGACGTCGCCTCGGCCTGCGTCAAGCCCTGCGACGTGGTGCTCGCGCGGGAGCTGCTCGCCGGCTCCGACGTGAAGGTGAGCACGGTGATCGCCTTTCCGCATGGCTCCTCGACCACCGCCGTCAAGGCCTTCGAGGCCGGGCAGGCGATCGCCGAAGGCGCCGAGGAGCTGGACATGGTGCTGAACATCGGCCGGCTGCGCTCGGGCGCCACCGGCGAGGTGCGCGCCGACATCCAGGCCGTCGTCGAGGTTGCCGCCGGGCGGGCGCTGGTCAAGGTCATCCTCGAGAACGCCTACCTCGACGAGGCGCAAAAACTGCTCGGCTGCCACCTGAGCGAGGAGGCCGGTGCCGACTTCGTCAAGACCTCGACCGGCTTCGCGCCCTCGGGCGCCACGATCGAAGACCTGCGCCTGATGCGCTCGGCCGTTTCGCCCCGAGTCGAGGTCAAAGCCGCCGGCGGCGTGCGTACGCTCGACGCGCTGATCGAGGCGATCAACGCCGGCGCAACCCGCGTCGGCGCCACGGCGACGCAAACGATTCTCGAGGAGTTCAAGAACCGTAAAGCGCAGCTCTGAGCTCCAAGCTCGCCCGGCTCCTGGCGGTCATCGCCCTTACGAAGCGGCGGCGTCGCTGCCAGATCTCTGCGAAAAGGCGACACAGGGAAGTAGCAACCCGAAGAAACCCCTCCCTCTCGCACTCAATCCTGTCAATATCCCTCAGTTCAGGGACGAAAGCTCATAACAACAGCGCGAATCTGCGATAAGAACACTGTCCCCCCGTAATACGGCTGGACCCGATCCGGCGGTGAGGTACTTTGGCATCCGAACTTGAGCAACAGCTCGGTCAACTCGATGAGCTTCTCGGACTGCTCGATGCGAGTGCGCTCCGTAGCGCGCAGGAGGCGCTCGAGTACCAGATCGCCGAGCTCAGCGAGAGGCTCGAGGTGACGCGGCAGGCGCTAGCCCAGGCGCAGGCTCAGCGCCGCCGGCTCGCCCGCGCCCGCCTTCTGCTCGAGGAGTCGGCCCACGAGACCAACGGTAACGGTGACCCCGCATTTCAGCCGGTATCGTCGCCTGCAAAGCCTCAACCCGCGGTAAGCCCGCCGCAACCGCCGACCGCAACCGCGCCGTTCGTTGCCGAGCGCCGGCTGGTCGAAGAGCGCCGCGCAAACGGCGAACGCCGCCAGAGCGATGATCGGCGCAAGGGCCAGCGACTGCCTCCGGCGATCCAGTAACACTTCGGACTCCGGATCGTCAAACAGGCGTCGCCAGCACGCGTTCCGCCTCGCCGAGATCGGCCTCGTCGAACATCAGAAAGGCCATCGCGACGTCCGGATCGAACTGTGTCCCGCGGCCGGCGAGGAGCTCGGCCCGCGCTTCGCCGACCGTCATGGCCGGAGCGTAAGAGCGCTGCCTTCGCATCGCGTCCCAAGCGTCGCAGCAGAAGACGATGCGTGCCTCGGTCGAGATCTCGTCCTTACTCTTGCCGTACGGGTAGCCGCGCCCGTCGAAGCGCTCGTGGTGCTCGCGGATGATCGGTGCCACGCTCTCGAGCTTCGGAACCAGCTCGACCAGGGTGGCTCCCCTCTCCGGGTGCTCCCGTACGAGCTCCCACTCGACCTCCGTGAGCGGTCCGTGTTTGATCAGGATCGATTCAGGCAGAGCGCTCTTTCCGACATCGTGGAAGCGCGTCGCCAGAGCGCAACGACGTTGTGCCTGATCGTCCAGCCCGAGCGACCGAGCGACCAGCTCGGCCCAGCGCTCCATCCTTTCCGCGCGAAAAGTGCACTCGCCCAAGGGCGCAGCTACCTCCGTCGCGAAGCTGCCGTCGGGCTCTCCCGGCATTCCCATCTCGTACTTCGGAACTCTGTATGGCGTCGTTGCGTACTCGCTGGTCCGCATGGCACGATCCACTCCGAGCTCGCTCACACGAATCAGGTTTCTACCCTGCTCCTTGGCCCAGTAGAGAGCGGAATCGGCGGCCTCTAGCAGACCCCGCGTACTACTCGCATCCTCTGGCCAGCAAGCTCCTCCGATCGAGATCGTGACGATCTCCCCGCGACCGCCAGGAACGTAGAACGGCGCCTCTTCGAGGGCACGCCGGCAGCGCTCACCGATCTCCTTCAGAAGCTCCTTGTTGCCGCCAGGGAGCAGCACCACGAACTCCTCGCCGCCGTAGCGGGCGACGAGGTCGCCGTTCCTGACCGCTCCCAGCAGTCTTCGCGCGACCTCGCGCAGCACGCTGTCGCCGACCAGATGCCCGTACCTGTCGTTGATCCGCTTGAAATGGTCGAGGTCGCAGAGGAGAATCCCCACCGGCTCCTGCGAGCGGCCACCGCGATCGAGCTCGAGCTGCAGCTCGGCGTCGAGAAAGCGCCTGTTGTAGAGACCGGTCAGGGAGTCCATGACCGCCAGCTGCTCCTGCTCGTGCAGTGCCCGTTCGAGCTGCTCGGAGTGCCGGTGCCTTTCGAGAGCGTGCGTGAGCAGGCGAAGCATGAGCAGTGCGGAAATGGCACTCGCCACAGTGAACCCGGAGAGCTGCTTACCTCGCTCGAAAGCAAACGCGGCGTAGGCGAGCGCCGCGGCGTAGGCGACGATAACGACCGCAAGCCGTGCCATTCCCAGTTCGAGCAAGCGTCGCTCCCTCGGAATGACAGTCCCGCCGATACAAGCCGCGGCGGCGATGATGAGTAGAGCGCGTAGCTCCCAACCGCTGAGCGCGGCCGCCGTGCCTCCTCCCGCAAGCAAATGGCGCGCCGCCAGCAGATCGCCGGCGAATCCCGCCGCGATTGCCGTCAAGAGCACGTAGAGCCAGCTCGTTTTCACAGGAGCCGCATACACGGCGAGCGACGCGGCGACGAGAACTACTCCAGCCAGCACGGGTACCAGCAGCTGAGGTAGAAGCGCAGCGCCGCCGGCGCCGCCGAGTCGCGGCAGAACGAGCAGTTCAAGCCAGGGCGCGCACAAGGCGACGGCTACTACTGCCGCGTCGAACAGGCCGAGTGCCCAGACGATCGCTGAGGAGCCCGCAAGAACGCGCAGCGCGGCCAGGAGTAGCAGCGAGTAGGCCGCCAGCGTGAAGACGCCGCTCAACAGCCACTGCTTATCGGCACTCGAGTCCAAGAGCCCTATGAGCAGACGTCCGCCTTCGCCGCCGATCCAGAACATGCAGACAACCGGTACGAGCCACCAGATCGGCTGCACCAACCGAGAGCTGCGACGTGCGGCCAGTTGAGCGGCGATACCGGCAAGCGCAAGCGATCCGAGCAGAACGCCCTCTCTGATACTCGCTCCACCCGGGTGCAGTAGATAGCTCGCAACGAAAGCGAGCGCCAAGAGCAATAACAGCTCCGCGGCGAGGATCACCTCGGGGCGCCGACCCCTCAGATCACCGTCGATCTGCGAGCCGTTCGCTTCCATCACGCCGTCCCGGCTCCGACCGGAGCCCTCGCGTACGTCACGCGGCCAAGCGCGCGGAAGCAGGATCCGGTTCGGAACCCGTCATCTCGATGGCGATACGAGTCTCTGCGGCGGAAGACATCGCCAGCCCCCGCCGCCGGTCGAATTTGGCACGACACAAGCCAGCTCCTGCCGTGGGGGGAGAAGCAGCAATTGTAAATGGGACAGCGGTCGTTTTCGCCTCTCGTCCCTCGTTCGAGGGACGAGAACCGCAAAACATCACTCATACGAGGGACGCCTTCGATCACCCCTAGATCCTGTGCGGGCGGCTTGGCATGTGGCTTTTCGAGCTCTTCGGCTCGCCGGAAGGAGATCCAGGCGCGGCACTCAGTTAGCGTTGGAAAGGCTGCGGCGTGGCAAAACGCGATCGCCGTTCAGAGCAGTTTCTGCAACTGCATCGCCGCGCCGAGATCGCCTTTCAATCTCAGCTTGCCGCTGAGATAGGCAGGGAGAGCCGAGATCTCACCTTTGATCACCTTCGAGTACGTCTCTTCGCTGGCCGAGATGGTGCAATCAGCGCTCTCGTCGCTGCCCGGGCTCACCGACACTTTCCCTTCCTCGACCCTGACCGTCCAAGCGTTGCCGCCTTCGAGCGAAAAAACATAGGTTGCGCGGACGCCTGACAGATCCCGCCCGGCAGCGTACTCGGGAAGAGAGGCGAAGAAGGTGTCGAACTCGCTACTCATCGATCTGGGTCCGGATACCGGCGACGGATTACCGGTTTGCTCCGCGGGGCGTCGATCTACGCGATGAGCCTAGCGCCTGGTCAGGCAGCGCGCGTGACCGGCTGCACCAGGTAACGCCTTATCAACGCGTGCGATAACTCGTACTGGCAGCGGCCGAGCTCTAGTCTGTTGCGCTCGAGCAGATCGCGGCTGCCGGCGTTTTCGCGAAGCCGTTCCCGCTCGCAGGCAAGGCGCGCGAGGCTCAGCTGGAGTTGCTCCGGACTGGACTGAGAACCATCGAAACTGGACTGCATCTCCACCGCTCCTTCACGAGACGAGAATGGCTTCCATGAGAATGGTCGCGCTCCTGCCTTAGAGGACTCTGAGATGTGTGTAAGAGTTCGCGAAGACTCGATAGCGAGCGCTTCGGCGCTCGCGAACGGTCGCCAGCGGTTACTCTGCGCAAATGCGTATCTTGGTCGTGGCCGAGGACGCCGATCGGCTCTGCCGGGCTCTCGAAGAAGGCGGCTGTGAAGCCGTCGTCAGAACTCGGAGCGGCGAAGCCGAGCATCTGCTCCTCTGCGAGCGTTTCGACGTCGTCATCTTCCACCCCCGCTCGACCGATCCCTACTTTCTGAACCGGATGTTGCGCGAGTATCCGGGCAGAGCCCTGATCGCCTGGCTTCATTCCTCGTCGTCGACGCGCGTAGGTGAGCTACTAGAGGCCGGCGCCGATGAGGTGCTGGACGGCACGATGGACAACGGCGAGATCCTGGCGCGAGTTCGCAATGCCGCCCGGCACGGCCGCCGCCCCGCCGAGCTCGAGCTCGAGCTCGGTCATCTGCTGATCGTTTCTCCGAGCGGAAAGTCCAGCTGGCGTGGAGAGCCGCTCGCGCTTACCCGCCGCGAGCGTGGTGTTTTGCTCGCGCTGGCAGAGGCGGCGGGCGAGACGGTTCCGCGCGACGTCATCTACCGCAAGGTCTGGGGCTACAGCATGATCCGCGGAGATCGCTCGGTCGACGTCTACGTGAAACGGCTTCGCGACAAGCTCGCTCAGGCCGGAGTCGAGCTGCGTATTCGCACCGCGCCCGGTGTCGGTTACCATCTCGCGCTCCCGGTCGCCGAGCCGGGTGAGGTGACCGTAGCCGTTCTGTAACCGATTCGTAACGCTGACCTCCGCGGGCGCCATTAGCGTGAGGGCTGACGGTCAATCCGACCAAGGAGAGTCAGGGATGCGGTTCTCTCTCGTCCCACGGCAGGCCCAGTTCTACGACCTCTTCGCTCAAGCCGGTAACAACGCACTCGACGCGGCTCGACTCGTCGAACGACGCTTCCAGAGCATTCCCGACCGAACCGTCGGGCAAGAGGCGGTCACCGACCTCGAGCACAAGGGCGACGACATCACGGCCGAGATCATCGGCCTGCTCAATACGCAGTACGTAACGCCGCTCGACCGCGAGGACATCTACGCCCTCGCAAGCGCGATCGACACGGTCGTCGACTATCTCGACGACGCCTCCGAGCTGATCGACGTCTACCACATCGAGAGTCCGATGGAGCAGGCCGTCGAGCAGTGCCGGATTCTGGTCGGTTCGACCGTGCACCTGGCGAACGCGCTCAACGGGCTGCGCGGACTGCGCGGCGTTCAGAAGGAACTGGTCGCGCTCAAGAAGCTCGAGGACGAGGGCGACGCGATTGCCCGCGATGCGATCGGCGCTTTATTCGAGGACGAGAAAGTCAGCCCGCGGCTGATCATCCAATGGAAGGACATCTTCGAGGCACTCGAGGAGGCCATCGACTCGGCCGAGAAGGCAGCTCACCTGATCGGCAATATCGTTGTCAAGAATGGCTGAGTAGGCGCCGGATGCTCTGGATCACACTGGTAGCGGTCGTAGGGATCGCCTTTTTTTTCGACTTCACCAACGGCTTCCACGACACCGCGAACTCGATCGCGACCGCCGTCTCGACGCGAGCACTCAGCCCGCGTGTCGCCGTTATCTGGGCGGCTACGCTCAACTTCGCCGGGGCCTTCGTCTCGTTCAAGGTCGCGGCGACGATCGCCAAAGACATCGTCAACAACGATCTCTTCAAAGGCGAGGCCGGGCTCAAGATCATTCTTGCTGGACTGATAGGAGCGATCGTCTGGAATCTGACGACCTGGTACCTCGGCCTCCCTTCGAGCTCGAGCCACGCTCTGATCGGAGGGATGCTCGGCTCGACGATCTGTGCGTTCGGACTCCACAGCCAGTTCAAAGGAAAGAGCGTGCACGTCATCAACTGGCACGGTCTTTACGAGAAGGTACTAACGCCGTCGCTCCTCGCTCCGCTTCTCGCGATCCCGAGCGCGATGCTTTTGATGGTGATCCTGCTCTGGCTGATACGCAAACGCCGGCCCGACCGGACTAAAAGGTTCTTCAGACGTCTACAGCCTTTCTCTTCAGGCTGGCTCGCATTCACGCACGGCACCAACGACGCGCAGAAAACGATGGGAGTGATCGCGCTCGCCCTGGTTGCTTCGGGTCATCTCAGTGGCAACTTCACCAGGCCGCCGATTTGGGTCATCATCGGCGCGGCATCGGCGATGGCGCTCGGCACCTACGCAGGCGGTTGGCGAATCATCCGCACGGTCGGTCAGCGGATCACCAAGCTCGATCCGCCACGCGCCTTCGCAGCCGAGGTGACGGCCGGCAGCGTCCTCTGGGTGACCGCGCACTTTGGTTTTCCCGTCTCGACCACTCATACGGTCTCCAGCGCCGTGCTCGGGTCGGGCGCGGCCGGCTCGAAACTCTCGGCCGTGCGCTGGGGTGTGGCGGGCAACATCGTCGCCGCCTGGTTGATCACGATCCCCTGCGCCGCTCTCGTCGGCGCCGGCGTCGAGCTTCTTACGAGGCTTCCCGGAGGCGTCTTCTTCGCTCTTGGAGTGGCTGCCATAGCCGCAGCTCTGGCTCTGGTGGCCCGCTCGCGTCACCTTGCCATGGGAAAGCGCGAGGATCAGGACATCCAAACGGTGACGCCCAACCACCAGAGCACGCTCGCGCCGGGTGTCGATACCGACGTCTCCTAGAGCAGGCGCTCTCGCAGCTCGCGCACCGCGCTGAGCGGATCGAGCCGGCGCTCGGCGACCGCTGCGACCAGCTCCTCCAGCTTGGAGTCGCCGGCGGCGACGCGCTCGAGCTCGCGGCGCATGCGGCTGAGCGCCAGCGCGAAGAGCTCGCGGCGGAGGTTCTCACGGCGCCGCGCGTCGAGGCCGCCCGACTGCTCGAGCGACGAGCGATGCTCTTCGATCGTCTGCCAGAGAAGGTCGACCCCGTCGCCCGAGGAGGCCTGCGTGCTCACTATCGGAGGTCCATGATCGCCGCCGAGCGAGAGCGCTTGCCTCAGCTCCACCAGCGTGGCGGCGGCGGTCGCATGATCGCTCTTGTTGAGCGCGATCACATCGGGGATCTCCATCACCCCCGCCTTCAGCGCCTGCACCGAGTCGCCCGAGCCGGGCATCAGCACGAGTACCACCGTATCGGCAATCCCGGCTACGGCCACCTCGCTCTGCCCCACGCCGGCGGTCTCGACGAAGAGCAACTCACGGCCACCTGCGTCGAGCACGAGCAGTGCCTCGAGCGTCGCCTCCGCCAGGCCACCCGAGTGGCCGCGGGTGCCCATCGAGCGGATGAAGACCTCCGGATCGAGGAAGTGCTCGCTGAGGCGGATGCGATCGCCCAGGAGCGCTCCCTTCGTGAACGGGCTGGAGGGATCGACCGATACGACCCCGACACTTCTTCCCAACTCGCGCACGTGCTTTACGAGCGCGCCGATCAGTGTCGACTTGCCGACTCCTGGCGGTCCTGTGACTCCGATCCGATAGGCGCCGCCGGTGTCGGGATAGATATCGCGTATCAGTTCCTCGGCCTCGTCTCCCCCGCGCTCGACCAGGCTGAGAGCCCGAGCAAGCGCACGTTTGTCGCTGGCGCGAACGCCTGCTGCAAGCTCTGCTGGTGTCCAGGAACGTCCGGCCATGAGCGCTGACTCTAGCGAGCCGCGGGTCCGAGTTACTTCTCGCGCGGACGCAGGATGGCGCGCTCGATCTCTTCCTCGGTGAGCGGGAAGTGGCAAGCGGCCAGCTGCTCGGGCAAGCCCATGGGCTCCAGCGGCGGCTCGGCCTCGCTGCAGAGCTGCTGCGCTTTTGGGCAGCGAGTGTGGAAACGGCAGCCGCTCGGCGGATCGACGGGGCTGGGCGGGTCGCCGTGCAGGATGATGCGGCGGCTGCGCGCCTCCTCGGCATCGGCCGAGGCGACCGGCACGGCCGAGAGAAGGGCTCCGGAGTAGGGGTGCTTGGGGTGAGAGCAGAGCGTCTCGGGCGGCGCCAGCTCGACGATCTTGCCCAGATACATGACCGCGATGCGGTCGGAGACGTGGCGCACGACCGAGAGATCGTGGGCGATGAAGAGAAGCGTCAGACCCATCTCGTCGCGCAGGTCCTCGAGCAGGTTCAGCACCTGCGCCTGGATCGAGACGTCGAGCGCCGAGACCGGCTCGTCGGCGAGGATCAGCTTCGGCTTGGTCACGATCGCCCGGGCGACGCCTATGCGCTGCCTCTGACCGCCGGAGAACTCGTACGGATAGCGGTTGAAGTGCTCGGGGTTGAGCCCGACCATCTCCATCACCTCGCGCACATGAGCCCGCCGCTCAGCTCTGGAGCCGAGCTTGTGAATCCGCAGCGGCTCGCCGATGATCGCGCCAACCGGACGACGCGGATTGAGTGCCGAGTAGGGATCCTGGAGGATAATCTGCATGTCGCGCCGGAGCGGGCGCAGCTGGCGCCGCGACCAGGCGGTGATGTCTTTCCCTTCGAAAACGATCTTCCCGCCGGTCGGCTCGATCAGGCGCGTGACGAGGCGCGCGAGAGTCGACTTCCCGCACCCGGTCTCGCCCACCAGTCCGAGCGTCTCGCCGCGTTTAACCTCGAGCGAGACGTCATCGACCGCGTGCACCTGCCCGAGCTGGTGGCTGAGGATGACGCCGCGCGTGAGCGCGAAGTGCTTGGTCAGGCCGCGTACGACTATCAGGTCGTCCGAGTTCTCGACTTCCGAACGGCCGGGATTTACGGGATTGGTGTACGAGATAGGGCTCATTGACTCAGGATTATTAGTGGGCTTGTAGTTCGCGACCGATCCGCTGCCTCTCGGCCGGGGCGAGGTGGCAGGCAACCAGATGACCGNNGGGCAGCGGGGATGGAAAGGGCAACCCGAGGGTAGATGGATCAAACTCGGCGGCAGGCCCGAGATCGAGTCGAGCCGGCCCGGCCGGGGAGCGTCCAGGCGCGGGATCGAGTTCATCAGCCCCCAGGTGTAGGGAAGCTCCGGGACGGTGAACAGCTTCTCGCGGGACGTACGTTCCATAACGCGTCCGGCGTACATGACCGCCACCTCGTCGGCGAGCTCGGCGATCACGCCGAGGTCGTGAGTGATCATCACGATTGCGGTCTGGTATTCGTCCTTCAAGCGGCGGATCAGATCGAGGATCTGCGCCTGGACGGTGACATCGAGCGCGGTCGTGGGCTCGTCGGCGATCAGTACGTCCGGCTTGAGTACAAGTGCCATCGCGATCATCGCCCGCTGGCGCATACCGCCGGAGAGCTCGTGCGGATAGCTGTCGATGCGCTTCTCGGGGCTCGGAATCCCGACCTCGCGCAACGCCTCGATCGCTTGTTTACGCGCGTTTGCCTTCGACACGTCTTCGTGCGTCCGGATCGCCTCGACTATCTGCCAGCCGATCTTGAAGAGAGGATGCAGCGAGGAGAGCGGATCCTGGAAGATCATCGCGATCCGCTTCCCGCGCACGCTCCGCATCTGGTTGTCGGGCAACGTCACCAAGTCGGTGCCGTCGAACATGACCTCGCCCGAGATGGTGGCATTCGGAAACCGTGTCAAGCCCATCACGGTCAGCGCCGTCACGCTCTTACCCGAGCCCGACTCGCCCACAACTCCGAGCGTCCTCCCGCGGTTTACCGAGAGCTCGGCGCCTTCGACGGCATGCACAACCCCGTCACGCGTACGGAAGGAGACGTGCAGATCGTGGATCTCGAGTAGGGCGCTCACTTGAACAGGATCACTAATAGCGGACGCGCGGGTCGAGGAAGGCGTAGATGACGTCGACGATGATGTTCGCCGTGATGATGAAGAAGGCACTGAACAGAACCGTGCCTTGAATCGGTGGGAAGTCGGCATTGACGATCGCGTCATAGGCGTAACGCCCGACGCCCGGGATGTTAAAGACCGTCTCCGTAAGGATCGCCCCGCCCAGTAGTCCACTCAGGTCGAGCCCCGCCATCGTAACGACCGGTGTCAGGGCCGCCCGCAAACCGTGCCGGAAAATCACACGCCGTTCGGAGAGTCCCTTGGCTCGTGCAGTACGAATGAAATCTTCGCTCATCGTCTCTCTCACCTGCGCCCGGACCATGCGCGCGTAGAACGCCGCGAAGGAGGCCGCGAGTACGAACCAGGGAAGGATCATCGACCCGAACCAGCCGGCTGGATCCTTGGTAATGGGGACGTAGGAGCCGGAGCCGGGGAACAGGTGGATGATTCCAATGTCATTCGCGAACAGGAACAACGCGACCAGACCGAGCCAGTACACGGGGGCGGAGATCGCGACGAGCGATCCGCTCATGGTCACTCTGTCGAGCACACTTCGCGGCCTAATCGCCGAGATGATCCCGATCGGGATTCCTATCAGCATCCAGAGTACAAAGGCGCCGAAAGCGAGCTCGGCCGTCACCGGTAGCCGCTGGAATATCTGAGTGCCTACCGCCTGTTGGTTGTAATACGAGAAGCCGAGGTCGAAATGGAGGACAAGGTGCTTCATATAGAGCCAGTACTGCAGGTAAATCGGCTTGTCTAGGTTAAGCGCGTGCCGAATGGCGGCGACCGCAGCCGGATTCGGATTCCGACCTGCGCGGAGCCGCGCCGGATCGGCCGATGGGAACAGATAGAAGATGACAAAGGTGAGCGCGCTGACGATGACGAGCAGCACGACTCCCCAGAGAACACGGCGAAT